>NZ_BAAKJB010000032.1:0-76698 GCF_059703765.1 Azospirillum sp. NS33
CACCTACGGCGGCCAGGGCGGCACCGGCGCCGGCGGCAGCGGCGGCGGCGGGGCGGCGCTGGGCGGCGCCGTCTTCGTGCGCGACGGCGGCACCCTCACCCTCACCGACGGCGACTTCACCGGCACCTATTCGGTCACCGGCGGCACCACGGCGGGCACCGGCGGCGCCACCGCCGGCCAGGCCCACGGTTCGGTCATGTACCTGGACGGCACCGCCACGACGACGCTGAGCATCGCCGGCGGCACCACCCGCACCATCGCCGCAAGCGACGCCATCGCCGGCAATGGCACGCTCGCCAAGGCGGGGGCGGGCACGCTGGTGGTGTCCGGCGCCAATTCCAGCTTCACCGGCACCGCCAGCGTCTCGGCCGGCCTCCTGTCGGTGACCGGCACGCTGGCGGGCGGTGCCACCGTCGCCTCGGGCGCCGCGCTGGGCGGCTCGGGCAGCGTTTCCGGTGCGGTCAGCGTCGCCTCGGGCGGCACCCTGGCACCGGGCAGCAGCGCCGGGCGGATCTCCACCGGCAACCTGTCGCTGGCCGCCGGTGCCACCCTCTCCATGGAGATCGACGGCGCCACCGTGGCCACCCTCTACGACCAGGTGTCCGTCACCGGCACCGTCGACCTCACCGGCGCCACGCTGGCCACCGACTTCGGCTACACCTCGACAACGGGGTCGAGCTTCATCCTCATCGCCAATGACGACACCGACCCGGTGACCGGGACGTTCAGCGGCCTCGCCGAAGGCGCCACCTTCCAGACCGCCGGCCGCCACTACCGCATCACCTACCTCGGCGGCACCGGCAACGACGTGGTCTTGAGCGACATCGGCCCGACCACGCCGACCCTGTCGGGCTACGCCGACGACACCGGCACGACCGGCGACTCCCGCACCGCCGACACCACGCCGACGGTGACCGGCACGTCCGCCGTGGGCGCCACGGTCATCCTGTTCGCCGACGGCACCGCCGCCGGCACCGCCACCGCCGACGGGACCACCGGCCTGTGGACCATCACCGCCGGCACCCTGGCCGAGGGGCTGCACTCCCTGACCGCCCGGGGGGTGGAGGGGGGGCTGACCTCGGCCGCCTCCTCGGCCCTGGCGGTGACCATCGACACCACGCCGCCCGACGCGCCGGCCGGGCTGGCCATCGTCGCCGCGTCGGACGGGGGCGACACCGGCGACGGGGTGACCAACACGACCGCACCGGGCATCTCCGGCGTCATCCCCAACGCCGGTGGGCCCGACCGGGTGCCGGTCATCCTCTACGACGGCGGGACGGCCATCGGCACGGTCACCGCCGATGTCGCCGGCAGCTGGACGATCACCAACGCCTCCCTGGCCGAGGGCGCCCACACCCTCACGGCGCGCACCTGGGACACCACCGACAACACCTCGGCCGCCTCCTCGCCGCTGCTGATCACCATCGACACCACCGGGCCGACCCTGGCCGGCGGCGCCCCCGCCCCGGGCTCGAGCACCGCCACGGTCGGCCAGAACATCGTCCTCACCTTCTCCGAGGCCATGGCGGCGGGCACGACGGCACCGACGGCGGCTCTCTACCGCGCCGCCGGCGACACGCTGGTGGAGAGCTTCGACCTGTCCACCGGGGTCGGCGGCGGGGGCGGCAGCGCCGTGGTCGCCGGCACCACGGTCACCCTCAACCCCGGCGCCGACCTCGACCTGTCCACCCCGTACTATGTCCAGATCGGCGCCACCGCCCTGCGCGATGTCGCCGGCAACGTCTTTGCCGGGATCTCAGACACCACCACCTACGCCTTCACCACCGCCGCGGCCCCGCCGCCGCCGCCGGACAGCGGGGGTGGCACCACGACGGTGACGACGCCGGTTCTGGGCAGCCAGGTCACCGTCACCTCGTCCACCACCACCAACGCCACCGTCGATGGCGTCGCCGTCCAGCAGCAGCGGCTGACCACCAGCACCGGCGTGGTGGTGGAGATCGTCGAGGTGCCCGTGGTGACGGACGGCCGCGCCGAACAGGTCGGCACCACGCCCCAGGCCGACATCCCGCTGGCCAGCAACGCCACCTCCGGCCAGACCGTGCTCCAGGCCAGCGTGCCCGCCGGCGTCGGGTTGCGCGTCGAGGGCACGTCGGGCACCCAGACCCCGGCCGGGGCGCTGACCGGTCTGATCCAGGCCATCCAGGCCCGCACCACCACCCAGCCCGCCGAGCAAGGCGCCATGGCCGGGGTGGGCCAGAGCTTCCTCGGCGCCCTGCCGGCCGACGCCAACCTGCTGGTGCGCACGATCGTCCCCACGGTGGCGACCGGCACCACGGCCGTCGCCGGCACCCTGCGAATCACCGGCAACACGCCGGCCGGCTCGGCCGCCCAGGAGGCCCTGGTGATCGACGCCACCGCCCTGCCGTCGGGCACCGTCATCGCGCTGGACAACGTCTCCTTCGCCGCGGTGGTCGGCGCGGTGCGGGTCACCGGCGGGGCGGGATCGCAGGTGGTGGTGGGCGACGGCACCGCCCAGTACGTCGTGCTGGGCGCCGACGACGACACCTTGCGCGGCGGCGGCGGTGACGACTATGTCGGCTCGCGCGAGGGCGACGACGTGCTGTTCGGCGACGCCGGCAACGACACGGTGGAGGGCGGCGTCGGCAACGACGCCCTCTACGGCAACCTCCAGGCCGACCTGCTCTACGGCAACGCCGGCACGGACACCCTGTTCGGCGGCCAGGACGGCGACACCCTCTTCGGCAACCTCGACACCGACGTGGTCTACGGCCAGCTCGGCGCCGACGTGCTGTACGGCAACAAGGGGGCCGACACCCTGTTCGGCGGCCAGGCGGACGACACCCTGTTCGGCGGCCAGGACGGCGACCTGGTCTACGGTGGGGCCGGCAACGACGTGCTGGACGGCAACCAGGGCCCCGACACGCTGTGGGGCGGAGAAGGGGCCGACACCTTCGTGGTCCGCACCCCGGCCGAGGGCGGCGACACCATCGCCGACTTCGCGACCGGGACCGACACCCTCAGGGTGATCAGCGCCAACTTCGGCAGCCTCCCCGTCGGCACGCTGGCGGCCGGCCACTTTGCGCTCGGCGCCCCCGGCGATGCCGACGACTGGTTCGTCTTCGACACCACCACCGGCACCCTGTCCTTCGACGCCGACGGCAGCGGCGCCGGGGCCGCCGTCACCATCGCCACCTTGAACGTCCGCACCCTCGGTCACACCGACATCACCGTGGTGGCGGGATAGGGGCCGGAGGCGCCCGGGCCCGGTGTCGGCGCATCGAGGCCCGGCTTTGCCGGTGGCCGCGGTGCGGTCCCCGGTGCGCATGGGAACGCCGCTTTGTGATGGCGACGGGCCTTGTATACTGGCGGTGCCGGCGGGGTGGCCGCCGGTCAGCGACGAACGAATGGCCCGCTTCGAAAGGCTCATGAACAGGCTGTCGGGCATCCGCACCCGGTTCGTCCTGTTTGCGCTGTCGGCGCTCCTGCTCGCGGGGGCCGGACCGGCACGCGCCGACAGGACGCTGGACCTCTTCGACGGCCCCGTTGCGGCGGCGGGCCACATGGCGATGATGCTCGATCCGGAAAACCGCCTGGGCATCGCGGAGGTGGCCGCCGCCGCGCGCGGGGACGCCTTCACGCCGCTTCCGGGCGCGGTGCAGGCCGGGTACACCCGGGCGACGGTGTGGGTGCGATTGCCGGTGCGCCGCGTCGGTGACGCGACCCCGGTGTGGTGGATGGCGGTCGAGCCGCCCTATCTCGACGAGGTCACACTCTTCACACCCGACGGGCGGGGCGGGTGGGCGGCCCAGCGCGGTGGCGACACGCTGCCGGTGGCGACCATGGCGGTCCCCTTCCGGTTGCCGGTGTTTCCCGTGGCGCTGCCGGAGGGGCGCGCGGTCACCCTCTACCTCCGCCTGCGCAGCACCAGCACCGTCACCGCCGAGCCGATGTTCTACCCGCCGGAGCGGCTGCCGCACGCGGCGTCGGCGCAGGCGCTGTTCGCCGGCGGGCTCCTGGCGATCTACCTGGCCATCACCCTGAACATCATCTATTACACGCGCCTGCGCGATCTGCTCTACGCCTCCTACTGCGGGTGGATGGTCAGCAACGGGCTGGCGTTCCTGGGCGTGTTCGGCTATGCGCACGAGTTCCTGGCCGACGCGGGCGTTTCGGCGACGTGGCTGCAGCAGACGGCGGCGGTGGCGGCCCTGCTGATCGGCACGGCCTTCGTGTCCCGGTTGCTCTACCTGCGCCGCAACCGGCCCCGCTTCGCCCTGCTCTACACGGTGGCGTTCTGGATCGCCGCCGGCTGTCTGGTCGTCACCATGGCCGGCCACTACGCCGATGTCGTGATCGTCGTGAACACCATGGGCGTCCTGCTGGGGCTGCTCGCGGTCGGCCTGTCGGTCGATCTGGCGCTCAGCGGGTTGCGGCCGGCCTGGCTCTACGCCCTTGCCTTCGCCGCGCACCCCGTCGGGCTGGTGCTGGGCACCCTGCGCAACGTCGGCCTGCTGGCGCCCGGCCTGTTCGTCGACAACACCTACGCCGCCGCCTCGCTGATCAACGCGCTGGTGCTGGCGGCCGGGTTGCTCGACCGCCTCAACATGGACGCGCGGACCCGGTTGGAGGTCCAGCAGCAGGCGCTGGACAGCGCGCTGCGCCAGGGGCGCGAGCTGGAAACGCGGATCGCGGCGACCGAACAGGCCCTGCATCGCAGCGAGGCCCTGTTCGACTCGCTCGCCCTGGCGGCGCCGGTTCCGCTGCTGGTCGCCGAGGCCCGGGATGGCGCCATCCTGTTCGCCAACGACAGCGCGACCCGGTTGCTGGACGTGCCGGCCGACCACACCGCCGGTCGCGCGGCGCTCGACAGCGTGCTCCCGCCCGCCGAGCTGGAGCGGTTGGCGGCCGCCTTGGAGGGGCATGAGGCGGTGCCGGCGCTGGAGGCGGCGGTGCGGGGGCGTGGCGGCAATTCCCTGTGGACCGTGCTGACCGCAGCGCGGGTGCATTTCAGGGGCGTTCCGGCGCTGCTGATCGGCATCAACGACATCACCAGCCGACGCCACCTCGAGCGCGCGCTGATCGAAGCGCGCAACGAGGCCGAGGAGGCGCTGGCGCTGGAGCGAATCCGCCTGCGGGAGCAGCGCCAGCTGATCGCCACCGCCGCGCACGAGTTCAAGACCCCTCTGGCCGTCATCGATCGCGCCGCACAGATGGTGCAGTTCGACCTTGGCGCCCCTGAGGATCGGATCGCCAGCCGGTTGCAACTGGTGCGCGACAGCGTGCAGCGGCTGCGTGGCATCGTCGACGGGTTCCTTGCCGATGCGGCCCTGGAGGAGGGCCGCCTGCCGGTCGCGCTCCGGCGGATCGACCTCGTTCCCCTGGTGGAACGCGCCGTCGCGTTGCTGGACGCCCGCCTGCCGCCGCGCAGCGCCCGCTGCCGCCTGCCATCCGAAGGGTTGAGCTGCGCGGTGGACGGGTCCCTGCTGTCGATCATTCTTGACAACATTCTCGACAACGCGTGCAAGTATTCGACTGCGGAGAGCGATGTCGAGGTGGCGTTGGCGCCTGCCGGAGACGGAACGGCCGACCGCGTGGTGCTGACCGTGGCCGACCGGGGGATCGGCATTCCTGCGGAGGAGATGGAGCGGGTGGGAACGCGCTTCTTCCGGGCGTCCAACACCGCCGGCACCATCGGAACCGGCCTCGGGCTCAGCACGGCCCGGCACCTGCTCGCCCTGCAGAACGGGACCCTGGGGATCGCCCGAAGGCCTGGGGGAGGCACCGTCGTGGAGATCCGTCTGGGCGGCATGAACACCGGCTCGGGTGCGTCGTGATGAGCCCCGCCGGTGCCGCCGTCCTGGTGGTCGAGGACGAGGTGTTCCTGCGCACCTCTCTGGTCGAATTCCTCAATGCGCGGGGCTACGACGCGGTGGGGGCCGAGACCCGGGGCGCGGCGGAGCGGCTGGTGTCGGAGCGGACCTTTCGCGTCCTGCTGATCGACGTGAACCTGCCGGATGGCAACGGCCTGGCGCTGGCCCGCCGGGTGCGGGACCGGGCCGAGGCCACGGGCATCATCGTCCTGACGGCGCGTGGCACCGTCGCCGACCGGGTGGTCGGACTCGACAGCGGTGCCGACGCTTATCTCGTCAAGGACGCCGATCTGCTGGAGATCGACGCCACCATCCGCAGCGTGGTGCGCCGCCTGCCGGCGGCGGTGGAGGCCGAAGCCGCCGCGCCGCCGGCGACGGACGCAGCGGCGCTCTGGACCCTGGGCGCCGACCGGCCGGTGCTGCGCACCCCGTGCGGCACGACGGTGCGCCTGACCGCCAGCGAGCACGCCTTTCTCTCGGCCCTGCGACAGCGGCCGGGAGAACCGGTGGCGCGCGAGGACATCGCCGTCACCATGAACCGCCTGCCCGACTGGACCCTGCGGAACCTGGACTCCCTGGTGCGCCGCCTGCGCAGCAAGCTGCGCGACAGCGGCGGACCGCCGCTGCCGGTCCGCATGGTCTATGGCTGGGGGTACTGCCTGGACGGCCAGTGGGGCGAGGCGCCGTGAGCCGCCCCTCCCTTGCCGGCGGACATCGGAACGGTTGAACCGGGGACGGCCGTCCTTCGGCCCCGCCCCCTCCTTTCGGGTGGTGCCGGGCGGGGCCTTGATGGCGGATTTTCCGAACAATCAGTATAAAGAACGATACGCCCCGGGAGGACCCCCATGACCCGCACCGCCAGGCGCTGGTACTTCAACAAACGCCCCGTCGCCGGCTTGGAGCCGGACACCCTGGTCCTGCGCGAGGAGCCGGTGCCGGATCTGCACGAGGGCGAGATCCTCGTGCGCACCGTCTACATGTCGCTGGACGCCACCAACCGGGTGTGGATGAGCGACTGGGACATCTACATGGAGCCGGTCCGCCCCGGCGAGCCCATGCGCGGCTTCGTCGTCGGCGAGGTCGTCGCCTCGCGCAACGACGCCTTCCCCGAGGGCGCCATCGCCGCCGGGCTGCACACCTGGTCGGACTGGTTCGTCACCGACGGGGCCGGCTTCGTGCTGTGGCCCGACATCGAGGGGCTGGACCTCGCCGAGGCGTTCGGCATCCTCACCGTGGCCGGCCCCACCGCCTGCCACGGGCTGCTGGAGATCGGCCAGCCCGCGCCCGGCGAGACCGTCCTGGTCTCGGCCGCCGCCGGTGCCGTGGGCTCGCTGGTCGGCCAGATCGCCAGGATCAAGGGCTGCCGTGCCGTGGGGATCGCCGGCTCCGACGAGAAATGCCGTTGGCTGACCGAGGAGCTGGGCTACCACGCCGCGGTCAATTACCGCGCCGGCGACCTGGTGGACAACCTGCGCCGTGCCTGCCCCGACGGCGTCGACGTGCTGTTCGAGAACGTCGGCGGCGACTGCCTCGACGCCGGCTTGACGGTGATGAACGATTTTGGCCGCGTGGTGATCTGCGGCCTGATCTCGACCTACAACGTGGCCGGGCCGGTGCCCGGCCCGGCCATGTTCCGCAACACCATCATGCGCCGCCTGCGCATCCAGGGCTTCGTCATCCTCGACCATTTCGACCGCTATCCGGAGATGCAGCAGGCCCTGGTCGGCTGGATGCGCGCGGGCGATCTGAAATACCGCCTGCACATCGTCGACGGGCTGGAGATGGCGGCCGACGCCCTCAACCTGCTGTACACCGGCGGCAACAACGGCAAGCTGATGGTCCGCATAGGGCCAGACCCGAAACCGGCGCAACGGCACATGGCACCGTCCCTGAGCGGGTATTGAGTCAGTAATTCTCACGCATAATGTCGCGCTGAACATTGTTCGTGACACGGATTGCAAGTCAATCCGCGATGAGCCATGCTCGATGACACAAAAACGGAACGTGGAATGGTTCCTGTGCCGCGGGGGAGGCGGCGGTCCATGCTGAATGCGGCCATGATGGATGACTCGGGGGTGGACGACGGGGGGATGGGAGACCGGGGCGGCGGCGGATGGCGGGTGGCGGGCGGCGGTTTCGTCGGCCCGACCCGCGGGGTCGGCGGCGTGCGCTATTCCGATCTGTCCATTCCGCGGCGCCAGCAGCTCCGCCGTCTGCTGCGCAACCCGCTGGCCCGGTTGATCGTCATCCAGGGGCCCGCCGGCTTCGGCAAGACCACGCTGCTGCGCCAGTATTGCGACCATCGTGCCGCCGCGGGCGGCAAGGTCGCGTGGATCCATATGGAGGCGCACGCCGCCGATCCCAGCCATCTCGTGCGCATGCTGTGCGGGGCGGCCGAGGAGCAGGCCGCCGGGGAGGGTGCCTGCAGCGGTTCCGGTGGCTCCTCGGTGCAGGACTTCGCCGCCGCCGCGCGGCGCCTGCCGCGCCACAGCGTGTTCGTCATCGACAACCTGGAACAGGCGAGCCATCCCGGCCTCGACGCCGTGTTCACGCAGCTGGTGCGCCTGCTGCCCGAGGGCGTCCAGCTCTGCCTGTCCACGCGTACGGTGCCGTCCATCAACCTGCCGCGCATGACCCTGCGCGAGCAGGCGGTGGTGGTGACCGCCGACGACCTGCGGTTCGGCCTCGGCGAGACCAGCGAGTTCCTGCGCGAGTTCCGCAGCCTGAGCATCGGCGAGGTGGAGTCGCTGCACCGCGCCACCGACGGCTGGCCGGCGGCGCTGCAATGCGTGCGCCTGTGCCTGCGCAACGGCCGGCTGCGCCGGGGTGTGGCCCTGACCTCCGGCGGCATGACGCCGGAGCTGATCGACTTCCTGACCACCAGCGTCTTCGAGGGGCTGTCCGAGGACATGCAGGAGACGCTGCTGCGCGCCTGCATCCCCGAGCGCATTTGCCCCGACCTTCTGGCGGCGATCGCCGGGGGCGGGGCGGGAAGCGAGCTGCTGGCGCGCATCGAGCAGTCGGGGCTGTTCCTGACCCGCACCGACTCCGCGTCGAAATGGTACCGCTTCCACAACGTGTTCCGGCAGTTCCTGCTGTCGCGGGTGCGCGACGAGATGCGCCCGGACGAGCTGACCGCCATCCACCGCCGCAGCGCCGCCTGGTTCGCCCACAACGGCTACCTGGACGAGGCGATCCTGGCCTGGCTGGAGGCCGGCGAGGCCGACATTGCGGCCGAACTGCTGTCGCGCATCATCGACCGGCTGGTGGCGGAGGAGCGGCTGGCGATGATCTGCCGCTGCGTCAACAAACTGCCCAGCGCCGTCCTGGAACGCCACGACGCCGTGCTCAACGCCGCGGTCATCGCCTATTCCTTCCGCCGCGAGTTCCGCCGGGCCGAGCAGTTGCTCGACCTGCGCCGGCGCTTCCTGGAGCGGACGTCGGCGGACCGCGCCGACTGGGGGACCTACAATTTTCCGCGGATGTTCGTGCTGGCCGCCCAGGACCGGGTGGCCGAGATGGACGCGGTGGCGACCGAGACCCTGGGCCTGCTGACCCCGGCCGATGGCTTCAAGTACGCGGTCGCCCTCAACGCTCACGCCTACCACCTTTGCAGCCTCAGCCGCTTCGAGGAGGCGCGCGCCGCCCTCCAGCAGGCGCGGCCGCTGCACGACGAGGCCGGCAGCCTGTTCGGCCAGGCCTATCAGGAGAGCATCGCCAGCACCGTGCTGAGTGCCCGCGGGCGGATCAAGGACGCCGCCCGGGCGTTGCGCACGGCGTTGCAGCGGGTCGAGGAGGCGGGCACCGGCATCGCCGCCGGGGCCGTCCTCGGCGCCTATCTCGCCGAGGCGCTCTACGAGCAGAACCACGTGGAGGAGGCGGAGAGCCTGCTCGACGACTATGCGCCGACGGTGGAGCAGCAGGCCATCGTCGATCCCCTGTCGGTGGCCTTCCTCACCGCCGCGCGCATCGCCCTGACGCGCACGGACGGCGCCGGCGCGGAGGAGGTGCTGGAGCGGGCGATCTATCTCGGCCACCGCCACGGTTTGCCGCGCGCCGTCGGCTATGCCCGGGCGGAGCTGTGCCGCATGGCGACGCTCGCCGGCGATCTGGAGGCGGCGGGCAAGCACCTGGCGCTGATCGCCCCCAGCACCGAATCCGACGGCGACGTGCTGTTTCACGCCAGCGAGGCGGAAGCCTGCACCGTCACCCGTGCGCGCTATCTGATCGCCGCCGACCGCCACGCCGAGGCGCGCGCCCTGCTGCAGGGCCAGATCCGCCAGGCGCGGCTGCGCCAGCGCCAGCGCCGGCTTCTCAAGCTGAGCCTGTTGCAGGCGGTGTCGCTCAACGCCTCGGGTGAGACCAACGCGGCGCGGCGCGCCCTGATCGTCGCCCTGGAGATCGGTGCGGAGGGTGCGTTCGTCCGCTCCTTCCTCGACGAGGGCCCGGCGGCCATCCGCCTGCTCAAGGAAACCCGCAGCGCCCTGCCGCGCATGCCCGACCTGCCGCGCAAGGACCTGGTCGTCTCCCACATCGACCGCCTGCTGCAAGAGGGCGACGCGGCCATTCCCGTGGTGCCCGAGGAAAGCGGGCTTTACGAGGACGACGGCTTCTCTCCGCAACTCTTCGAGCAGCTCACCGAGCGCGAGCGGAACATCCTGAAGCTGGTCGCCGGCGGATTCTCCAACCGGGCGCTGGCCGAGCGTCTCTCGGTGTCCGAGAACACGGTGAAGTGGCACATGCGCAACATCTTCGAGAAGCTGCAGATCAAGAACCGCATGCAGGCGGTCCTGGTCGCCCGTCACTTCGGGCTCATCGACGGCTGAGCGCGGCCGGTCCCGCGGCGCGGTGGGGACGGCCCGGCCGGCCGACCATGGCGCGGGCCGGACGGTGCTGCCATACTCGGCATCGGCGAGCGGGCGGGTGGGACCTCCCCGGCGGGTGGGGGGCCGGGCCGCCGACCACGCGCGCAGGCAGCGGGGGAGGGCGCCATGGAGCGTGTGCCGGACAGCGCCGCCGGTTTCGGCCGGGGCCGACGGGTCACGGCGGCGTACGTGGCCGCCCAGGCGCTGCTGGCGGCGCTGGCGAGCCTCGCCGCCGGCGGCGCCGGCGTGCTGCTGATCGTCGTCGGCTTCGCCGGCACCATCCTGGACGCCAACGGCGTGTTCGACGCCCCCGCGGCGGAGCGGGAGGCGGCGTTCGGCGCGGTGCTGGCGGCGGCGCCGGGCCTCTGGCCGGCGCTCGGCCTCACCACCCTGTCGGTGGCGCTGCTGTTCGTCCTGTCGGCGCTGGTCGGCCTGCTGCGCCACCGGCGCCGGGCGCGGGCGCCGCGGGTCCGGCGGCTCGATCAGCCCGCCTTCGTCGACCCGCTGCCGCCCGGCCTGCGCGACCGTCCGGTCTGGTTCAGCCCGGCGGCGACCCTGGTCGAGGCCGGCGCGATCCTGCTGTGCGGGCGCGACGTCAAGCGCGCCCAGGACGGCCGTGGCTACCGCTACGTCCTGTGGCACGAATGGCACCACGCGGCCACCGGCGACACCGGCTGGACCTTTCTCGCCAACACGCTCGGCCGCATCGTGGCGGTCGTGGTGGCCGGCGTGCTGGCGCTCGCCGTCACCGTCGTGACGCCGCTGACCTGGGCGCCCGGCGCCCTCCTGCCGCTGATCCTTGTCGGGGTCGCGGCGGCCCTGTTCGTGCCGTTCTACCGCTGGAGCGCCAGCCCGCAGGCGGCGCACGGGCAGCTCAAGGAGCTGCTGGCCGACGCCTTCGCCGACGCGCGGAGCGGGGAGGGCGCCGCGGTGGTGTACGACGCCGGCCACGGCCGCGCCGCCTCCCCCTATCTGGGTCCCGACGGCGGCGTGCCGACCCCCGGCGAGCGGCTGTGGTTCCTGGCCCATCGCGGCACCGACCGGGCGGTCGTGCTGTGCGCCGGGCTGCTCGCCAACTGGCTGGTGCTGCGCCTGGTCTGCGTCGTGGCGTCCGGGCCGCTCGGTCTGCCCGGGCTGGTGGCGATGCAGGCGCTGGACGCGGCGCTGGCGGTGCCGCTGACCGTGCTGCTGGTGGACGCGGCCCGGATCGGCGCGCCGCCGCGCGCCCTCACGGGATGGCTGCTGGTGGCCACGCCGGCGGCGGTGCTTCTGGGCCTCCACGGCCCGCTCCTGCTGGCCATGCGGTCGGAGATGGCGGGGGCCCTGGCGCCGGCCGGCGTCCCCGGGGCGGCGCTGGCCGGGCTGCTGGCCCCGGTGGTGCCGGCGGCGCTGACGCTGGCGCTGCTGGTCGTTGTGCTGGCCCGCCGCACGGCGCGGGCGGCGCCGCGGCGGCGGACCGCGGGCGGGGCCGGCGGCCACCCGGCCCCGGCGGCCGGGTGGCCGCGCCGGCTGGTCCGCATCGCCGGTGTGGTCGGTGCGGTGCAGTCCTGGGCCGTGCTGCTGGTGGGCGGTGTGCCCCTGGGCTACGCGGTGCTGGCGAGCGTCGTGGCGGGGCACCGCCCCTCCGCCTCCGACCTCGCCGGGCTGGCCGCCAGTGCCGTGCTGGTCGCCCTCGCCGTCGCCAACCTGATGCAGGCGAAGCGGGCGCCCGGGGCGCGGAGGGCGTGGACGCTGCTCGGCGAGGCGCTGGGATTCGCCGTGGTGGTGGCGGGCGTCGCCTACACCGTCGGCGTGATGGACCGGGTGCTGGCCGAGGGCGGGGCGCAGGCCTTCGGCGACGCGGCTGCGCTGGCGACGCGGATGAACGCGGCGCTGGCGGAGCTGCGGCCGGACGTGATCGCCACCGCGCTGCGGGCGGCCCTGCCGACCCTGGGCGTGGGGGCGGTGCTCTACGGGTTGCGCTGGTGGGCGCTCAAGCGGCCGTTGCAATCGTGACGCCGGCAGGGCATACGGGAAGGGCCGCAAGGGAGGGGGGCCACCATGGCGAGCCGTGATGAGATCGTCACCGCGACCGCGGATCTGGTGGGGGCGTTCGTCGCAACCTGCGCGCCCGAGGAGGTGAGCACGTTCGAGCTGGTCGGCGCCGCGGAGGTCGAGGCGGCGGGGCAGGGCGGCGACGTCCTGGAAGACCCGCGCATGGGCGACGCCGCCGACCTGCTGTACCAGATCGCCATCGGCATCGCCGCGCCGATGATCCACGACGCCGCCAAGCGGGGCATCCAGCTCACCAAGCCGCGTCTCGCCGACGCGCTGTTGCCGCCGCTGACCCGCGAGGTGGAGCGGCTGCGCCCTCTGGGGCCGAGCCGCCGGCTGGTGGTGGCCGACGGCCTGTGCGCGGTGCTGACCACCTGGCGCGCCCCGGAGTCTCCGCCGGGCTGAGGCCCGCGCCCGGGCGCCGGATTCGCTCGGGCGCCCGGTTGGTTCAGGCGTTCAGTTCGTTCAGACGCTGGCGCACCGCCTTCTCGCGCAGGCGATCGGCGCGGGCGTCGGTCCAGGCGTCGCCGCAGGCGGCGCAGGTGGTGACGGGGACGTGCACGTCGACGGTCGACATCAGCACGTCGCCGGGCCCGTAGGGAAAGCGCACAGCCTGCACCTCGACGCTGTGGTGGAGATCAAGGCTCCCGCACTTGGGACATTCCTTGTCGATCGGTTCCCCGAAACCCCTGGTCGGCATCGCGTGCGACTTCCCTTGCTGCGCTGAAACGAAACGGTCATTGAGCCGTGGAAACTGGCAGACGCCCGCGGCCACGGCAAGCCCCATCCCCATCCAGGGCTATCGGATTCGCCCGGGAAGACGGGCGAGGAGTCAAACTGAAGTGCCACAGGTTCCCGGCAGGGTAGATTGAGGTCGTCCCGGTAGCCCACAGGCTTGATCCGGCGCCCCCCACAGCCAAGGCGGATCAAGCCTGTCGACCCACCGGGGCCGGCGCCGCCGGGCGATGTCGTTGTCCGTCACACAGTGGTAGCCGCGGTAGTCCTGGCGCCAGCCGTTCTCCCCCGACACGCATGTGTGTTGCACGATAAGATATATTATGGAAATTAAAAAGGGTCAGGCGCCGAAACCGCGCGACAGCGCCAGGTCGATGGCGTTCAGCACGGTCTCGCCGTCGTCGGCGAGCGAGGCCACGGCCTCGCCGAAGGCGCGGCGGGGGTAGCTGGCGAGGTCGAGCACGGCCAGCGCCACCGCGCGGTCCTCCAGGGTGAAGACCGGGACCAGGGACCCGAGGTCGGGCGGCAGGGCGTCGCGCAGCACCAGCGGGATCGCCAGCCGCCGGTCGAGGCGGCGGAAGGCGTTGGACTGGACCACCAGCAGGTAGGGCGCGGTGGCCTGGCCGCGCCCGAGGAATCGGTGGACGTCGAACTGCGCCAGCATCGCCCCGCCCCGCCCGGCCGCGTCAGAGGTCCAGGTACTCGTCGGCCGGCGAGCCGTGGCGGGCGTGGTAGGCGTTCCAGCCGTCGACCGCCCGGTCGATCTGCCCTTGCAGCCGGTCGCGCTGGCGTGCCGCCACCTCGGCGCTCAGGCGGTCCTCCAGGAAGGCCGACACGTTGATGCCGAGCTCCCGCGCCTTGGCCATGAGGTCCTCGTTGACGCTGAGGTTGGTGGGCCGCTTGCGCGCGCCCATGTCGTACCCGATCGCCGCCATCGCCGCCTCCGTCGCACCCGTCATGCGCATGATGTCGTGCGCATGACGGGTGCGTCAAGGGCGCCGGTGCCGGCGCCGGTTCCGGCCGTGCCGCCAGCCGGAGACGGCCCGCCCCCGCCCGCCCCTCACCGCCCCCCGCCGATGCCCCGCTTCAGTTGCAGGACGTAGGTGATGACCTCGGCCACCGCCTGGTAGTGCTGCAGCGGGATGGTCTGGTCGACCTCGGCGGTGGCGAACAGGGCGCGGGCGAGCGGCGGGTTCTCGACGATCGGCACGCCGTTCTCCTCGGCCACCGCGCGGATGCGCAGCGCCACCAGGTCGGCCCCCTTGGCCAGGCAGATCGGCGCGGGCGTGCGGCCGCGCTCGTACTCCAGGGCGACCGCGAAGTGGGTGGGGTTGGTGACCACCACGGTCGCGCGCGGCACCGCGGCCATCATCCGCTTCTTGGAGCGCGAGCGGCGGATCTCGCGCAGCCGGGCGCGGACATGGGGGTCGCCCTCGACCTGCTTGTGCTCGTCCTTGACCTCCTGGAAGCTCATGCGCAGGCGGCGGCGCCATTCCAGGCGGTTCCACAGCACGTCCACCGCGGCCATCAGCACGGTCGCCAGCAGCACCGCCAGCAGCAGGCGCAGCGTCACATCCCGCAACAGCTCCGGCAGCCCGGCGACGTCCATGCCCACCGCTTCCTCCGTCCATCCGATGTAGGGCGACACCGCGAACCACGCGGCGGCGCTGATGATGCCCAGCTTGACCAGGCTCTTGACGAACTCCACCACCGCCTGGCGCGAGGCGATGCGCTTCCACCCCGACGCCGGCGACAGGTTCGACAGCTTGGGCTGGATGCGGTGGGTGGCGAAGCGGAACGGCCCCTGCCCCAGCGCCGACGCCACCACCCCGGCCACCAGCACCCCCAGCACCGGCAGCAGCGCCGTCCCCACCCCGACCAGGAGCCAGCTCAGCCGGTGGACCACGCCGACCGCGCCGCCGTCGAGGCGGATGTCCGCCGGATTCTCGATCAGCGGCAGCAGCACCATGGCCAGCTCGGACATGGCGCCGGGCGCCACCATCAGCACGATCATCGTCGCCGCGGCGACACCGGCCAGCAGGCCGACGTCGCGGGCGCGCGGCACGTCGCCCTTCTCCGCCGCCTCGCGCAGGCGCTTCTCGGTCGGCTCCTCGGTCTTCTGGTCGTCGTCCTGCTCCGCCACGGCGCCGCCCTACCGTGCGTAGAGCCAGGCGCCGAGGGCGTCGACGAAGCCGCTCAGCATCGCCGCCGAGGCCACCATGAAGACGCCGAGCCCGGCCAGCAGCAGGACCGGCGTGCCGACGAAATAGACCGGCATCCCCGGCATCACCCGGTTGATCAGGCCCAGCGCCAGGTTGAGCACCAGGCCGAACATCAGGAACGGCGCCGCCAGCCCGACGCCGAGGCGGAAGGTCGCCGCCACCAGCTCGGCGAAATGGCGGGCCAGGGCGCCGGTGTCGGGGAACAGGCCGACCGGCCAGGTGACGTAGGAGCGCGCCAGCGCGCCGACCATGAGGTAGTGGAGGTCGGAGGCGAACAGCATGGCCAGCCCGCCGATCAGCAGCACGCCCGACAGCACCGAGCCGCCCTCGAACCCGCCGGCGTCGATGGCGAAGGGGTTGCTGAGCCCCATGGTCTGGGCCGCGAGCGCCCCGGTGACCTGGAGCGCCGCCAGGAACAGCTTGGCCCCCAGGCCGAGGAAGGCGCCCACCAGCAGCTCGCCGGCGAACAGGCCCAGCAGCTCCGCCGGCTCTGCCGGCATGGTCTCGGGCAGCCCCTCCACCGCGGGCAGCAGGACCAGCGCCACCACCACCGCGATGGCCAGGCGCGAGCGCACGGGCACCGCGGACTCGCCGAAGCCCGGCAGCGCCGCCACCGCGGCCGCCACGCGCACGAACACCAGGAAGGCCTGGAACACCTCCCGGGTCAGCAACGCCGCCAGGGGGTTGGCCGCCAGGTCGGTCACGCCGTCCATCGCCGCCTCACACCTGGTCGATGGTCTTCAGCGCCGCCTTGCGGTGCAGCTCCGCATGGCTCAGCACCGGGGTCATCGGGCTGACCCGCTCCAGAAGCGAGCGCACGAAGGGCCGCACCTCGGCGCTGACCAGCAGGGCCGGCCACACCTGCGGCGTGGCGTGCTTCTGGATCTTCAGGCGCAGCGCCGTCAGGAACTCCTGCACCAGGCTGGGCGGCATGGCGAAGCGGCGGTCGTCGCCCTCCACCACGATGTTCTCCAGCAGCGCCTGCTCCCAGCGCGGCGACAGGGCGATCACCGGCAGGAAGCCGTCGGGGCCGGTCAGCCCCTGGCAGATCTGCTGCCCCAGGCGGCCGCGCACGTGCTCGGTGATCAGGGTGATGTGGCGGGTCCAGCCCACCGCCTCGGCGACCGCCTCGATGATGACCGGCAGGTTCCGGATCGACACCCGCTCGGCCAGCAGCCCCTGCAGCACCCGCTGCAGCACCACCATGGAGATCTGGCTGGGCACCATGTCGTTGATCAGCTTCTGGTACTCGCGGCCCAGCCCCTCGACCAGCTTCTGCAGGGCGCTGAAGGTCAGCAGCGACGGCAGGTGGTCCTTGATGACCTCGGTCAGGTGGGTGGTGATGACGCTTTCCGGGTCGACCACGGTGTAGCCCTTGGCGACCGCCTCCTCGTGGCGCGACGGGTCGATCCATTTGGCGTTCAGGCCGAAGGTAGGCTCGCGGGTGGTCTCGCCCTGGACGTCGCCGACATCGCCACCGGTCGGGTCGATGGCCAGCAGGTGCTTGGGCCGCACCTCGCCCCTGGCCACCTCCACCCCCATGATGCTGACCACGTAGCTCTTGGGCGCGAGGAAGCTGCTGTCCTTGATGCGCACCGACGGCAGGACGAAGCCGAACTCCACGGCGAAGCGCTTGCGCAGGGTCTTCACCTTGCCGGTCAGCGGACCGTTCTTGTTGAGGATCAGCGGCACCAGGTGGTTGCCGACCTCGACCTTGACGTCGTCGACCTTGAGGATGTCCTCGATCGGCTCCTCCGCCGCCGCCTTCTCCGGCGGCTTGCGGCTCTCCTCCAGCTTGGCCAGCGCCTCCTGGCGGGCGCGCACCCGCGGCATGTACCAGCCCAGCACGCCGAAGCCGGTGGCCACCGCCAGGAACGGCACGACCGGCAGGCCCGGCGTCAGGGCGAGGACGGCGAGCAGCCCGCCCGACACCATCAGCGCCTTGGGATGGGCGCCGAGCTGGCCGACCACCGCCTTGTCGGCGGAGCCGGTGTTGCCGCCCTTGGTGACCAGCAGGCCGGCGGCCAGCGACACCACCAGGGCGGGGATCTGGGTCGCCAGCCCGTCGCCGACGGTCAGCGTGGTGTAGGCCGCCGCGGCGTGGCCGAAGCTCATGCCCTGCTGCACCATGCCGATGGCCATGCCGCCCAGCACGTTGATGGCGGTGATGATGAGGCCGGCCACGGCGTCGCCGCGCACGAACTTGGAGGCGCCGTCCATGGCGCCGAAGAAGGTGCTCTCGTCCTCCAGCTCCTTGCGCCGGCGGCGCGCCTCGACGTCGTCGATCATGCCGGCCGAGAGGTCGGCGTCGATCGCCATCTGCTTGCCGGGGATGGCGTCGAGGGTGAAGCGGGCGCCGACCTCGGCGATCCGGCTGGCGCCCTTGGTGATCACCACGAAGTTGATGACCACCAGGATGCAGAAGATCACGACGCCGATGACGAAGTTGCCGCCCATGATGAACTGGCTGAAGCCCTGGATCACGTGGCCTGCGGCGCCGGTGCCGGTGTGCCCCTCGCTGAGGATCAGCCGGGTCGAGGCGATGTTGAGGGCGAGGCGCAGCATGGTCACCACCAGCAGCACCGTCGGGAAGGACGAGAAGTCCAGCGCCTTGGCGATCCACAGGGACACCATCAGGATCAGCACGCTGACCGCGATCGACAGCGTCAGACCGACGTCGAGCAGCCAGGACGGCACCGGCAGGAACAGCACCGCCAGCACCAGCACGATGGCGATCGCGAACAGCACGTCGCGGTTGGCCATGCCGATGTCGCCGAGAACGCCGAAGCGGGTGCGGACGTGTTCGGTGAGGGTCATGGCGTCTGGGTCACTCCAGGAGGGGCCGTGGGAGGCCGGCGGGTCATGGCCGGGCCTCGGGGAGAAGGGGGCGCGCCGGCCCCTCGGCCAGCAGGCCCGACAGGAAGGCCAGCGCGCCGAGATCGGCCTTGGTCCAGCCCGGGGCCGGCCATGCCGCGCCGGAGGGCGTGACTCCGGCGGGCGTGGCGCCGGCGGGTGGGGTGGCGCGGACGCCGCGCGGGCCGGCCGCCAGGGTTTCCAGGTAGCCCAGGGCGTGGGCCACCCAGCGGCGGTTGCCGGCGACGCGGTCGCGGTAGGCGGCGCCGCGCTCCGACTGGGCGGAGTGGTAGCGCGCGACCGCCGCCTCCAGCGTGCCCTGGTCGCGCGTCAGCCCGCCCAGGAAGGCGGCGGCGTAGGCGGCGTTGGCAGCGGGGTCGAAGGCGGTGTCAAGGTCGGGGAAGGCCCCGGGGTGCCATTTCAGGTTGATCTGCAGGCAGCCCACGTCGATCGAGCGCACGCCGCGCTCCTGCTCGCGCCGCACGAAGGCGATGGCCTCGCCGCGGCTGGCGAAATGGTAGCCGCGGCCCTCGCTGTTGACGGTCCACGGCCACACCGTGAAGAGGCGGTCGGGGGTGCGCCGCCCGGCCTCGGTGAAGCCGATGGCCAGCAGGGTGTGGTCGGCGATGCCGGCCGCCCGCTCGGCGTCGAGGATGGCGGCGATGCACTGGGCCTCGGGCGGCAGCGGACCGCGGGCGCGGCGCGGCGCCGGCGCGAGACCGGGCGCGGCGCTTGGCGGCGGCGGCGGGGCCAGGGCGTAGAGGGCGGTCGTCCAGGTGCCGATCTGCGACGGCGACGCCGGGCCGGCGGCGGCGGCGGCGGAGCCGGTCGCCAGCGCGGCCGCGACCAGCAGGGGACGGAGGAGGGCGTGGCGCCGCATGGTCCTACCGCACCGACACGATGAGATCGGTCAGCCGCTCCGAATAGGTGGCGAGCGCGCCGTACATGAACGGCAGGGCCAGCACCGTGGCGACCAGGATGGCGACGATCTTCGGCACGAAGGTCAGCGTCATCTCCTGCACCTGGGTCAGGGCCTGGACCAGCGAGATGGCGACACCGACCACCACGGCGATGATCAGCGGCGGGGCGGCGATCGCCAGCACCGTCCAGATGCCGCTGCGCAGCACCTCCAGCACGTCGGCCTCGTTCATGGCCTGTCTCCCGCGGGCGCCCGGTGCCGGCGACTACACCGCCATGCGCATGATTTCCTGGTAGGCCTGGACCATCTTGTCGCGGATGGCGACCACCGACTGCACGGTCATCTCCGCCTGCAGGACGGAGCGCACGACCTCCTGGGTGCTGGCCTTGCCGGCCATCGCGGCCATGGAGACGCGCTCGCTCTGCTTCAGGGTGTCCACCGCCTCGGCGATCTGGCGGTCGAGAAAGCCGCCGAAATCGGTCGCCGCCGTCGCCTGGGCGGGGGCCGCGCCGAAGGCGCTGGAGGCGGTGCCGAAGGCGCTGGAGGCGGCGCCGGCCACGCCCTCGCTGGCGGCGGCGGCCGCGGGCGGCGTCGGCAGGGCCAGGGTGCCGCGGTTGGCGGCGTAGGCGGCGGCGACGCGGCCGACGGACATCTCGATCATGGCGGGATCCTCAGCTGCGCAGCAGGTCGACGACGCGGTTCATCATGGTCCGCGACTGCTCGATGACGTTCATGCTGGCCTCGAACGCGCGGCCGGCCTCGCGCATGTCCATCATCTCGATCAGCGGCTCGATGTTGGGGCGCTTGACGTAGCCCTGCGCGTCAGCCGCGGGGTGGGAGGGTTCGTAGTCCAGCACGAAGTCGCTGCGGTCGCGGCCGATCTGCTTGACCCGGACCACCTCGGCGCCCAGTTCGCGGTCCATCACGCTGTCGAAGGTCACCGTCTTGCGGCGGAACGGGTCGCCTTCGGGGCTGAGGGCGGTGGAGTCGGCGTTGGCGAGGTTTTCCGCCACCACCCGCAGCCGCGTCGCCTGGGCCTGCAGGCCCATCCCGGCGATCTTCAGCGTGGCGTTCAGGGGATCGGTCATGGTCTGGGGTCCTTGACTTTAGCCGTGCGGCTTAACTGTGCGACGGTGGCCTGCGCCGCGGCGTCAGCCGTTGCGCCAGGCCAGGCGCAGCATCTGCAGATTGCGCTGGAACAGGCCGGTGGTCAGGGTGAAGGCGTCACGGGTCTCGGCCCCCTTCGACATCTCCTGCTCCAGCGACACCGCATTGCCCGACGGTGTGCTTTCCCACGGTTCGTACGCGGCGTCCTCGCGGAAGGGCGCGGCGCCGCCGGTGCCGGCGAGGTGCAGGGCGGCGGTCCGGCTCGGCGTGACCGGGCGGATGTCGTTCAAAATCGCGTCGAAAGGCTTCAGGTCCCGCGACTTGTATTCCGGCGTGCTGGCGTTGACCACGTTCTCCGCAATCACCTTCTGGCGCTGCGACAAGTAGTCGAGGCGAAGTCCGGCCAACTTGAATACGCCGATTTGGCTAAAATCCATGACGTCCTCTTCATGCGACGTTGAGAAGGACCATGACGGCGGCGGTTTAAAACCGGATTTAAATCGGCCCGACTATGGTGCCGGGGCGAGACCAAGGAACGGAGAGATGGCGATGCACGCGCTGGAGGCCCTGGCCGCGGAGATCGAGCGGATGCCGACGCTGTCGTGGCGCGGCCGCATCCGCGGCGCCACCGGCATGACCCTGGAGGTCGACGGCCTGCAGCGAGTCCTGTCGGTGGGCGACAAATGCGTGGCCGAGACGCTGCAGGGCCGGCGCGTCCTGTGCGAGACCGTGGGCTTCCGCAACGGCCGCTCGCTGCTGATGGCCTTCGACGCCCTGGACGGGGTGGCCGAGGGCTGCACGGTGCGCACCGACGACACCATGGCCAGCCTGCGCCCCGGGCCGGGGTGGCTGGGCCGGGTGGTCGACGCGCTGGGCCAGCCCATCGACGGCGGCGGGCCGCTGCGCAGCGGCGAGCACGCCCGGCCGCTGCGCCAGCCGCCGCCGCCGGCCTGCGCCCGCCGCCGCGTGGGGGGGCGCATGGACACGGGCATCGCCGTGGTCGACGCCTTCGTGCCGCTGTGCCGGGGCCAGCGCCTGGGCGTGTTCGCCGCCTCGGGCGTGGGCAAGTCGACCCTGCTGTCGATGTTCGCCCGCAACGCCGACGCCGACGCCATCGTCATCGGCCTGGTCGGCGAGCGCGGCCGCGAGGTGCGGGAGTTCATCCAGGACGACCTCGGCCCCGAGGGCCTGGCCCGCTCCGTGGTGGTGGTCGCCACCTCCGACGAGCCGCCGCTGATGCGCCGCCAGGCGGCCCTGCTCTGCATGACGGTGGCCGAGGAGCTGCGCGACCGCGGCCGGCACGTGCTGGTGCTGATGGACAGCGTCACCCGCTTCGCCATGGCCCAGCGCGAGATCGGCCTGGCCGCCGGCGAGCCGCCGACCGCCAAGAGCTATCCGCCCAGCGTGTTCGCCGAACTGCCCCGCCTCTTGGAGCGCGCCGGCCCCGGCCCGGAGACCTGGGACCAGGGCAGCCCCGGCGCCCGGCCCGGCGGCGACATCACCGCCATCTTCACGGTCCTGGTCGACGGCGACGACCACGACGAGCCGATCGCCGACGCGGTGCGCGGCATCCTCGACGGGCACCTCGTGCTCGACCGCCGCATCGCCGAGCGCGGGCGCTACCCCGCGGTGGACGTGCTGCGCAGCGTGTCGCGCACCCTGCCCGGCTGCCACAGCGCCGACGAGAACGCCCTGGTGGGCCGCGCCCGCTCGGCCATCGCCACCTACGAGAACATGCGCGAGATGATCCGGCTGGGCGCCTACAAGCGCGGCTCCGACGCCGAGGTCGACGCCGCCATCCAGCTTCACCCGACCCTCGAGGCGTACCTGCGCCAGGGCAAGGACGACCGCCGCCCCGCCGCCGCCGCCTTCGCCCAGCTCGCCAGCCTGCTCACCACCCCGGGAGACCGTTCATGAGCGTCAACACGTCCCTTGCCGCCCGCGCCCTGTCCCCCGGCCGCAGCGAGGAGCGGCGCGAGGCCGCCGCGGAGAAGGCGGCCGAGTCCGCCGCCGACGCCAAGGGCGGCGGCGAGGGGATGTCGCTGGGGTTCGAGGATGTGCTGGACGCGGTCAACCCGCTGCAGCAGCTACCCGTGGTCTCCGCCGTCTACCGCGAGGTGTCGGGCGACGAGATCTCCATCCCCTCGCGCCTGGCCGGCGGGCTGCTGTTCGGCGGGCCGACCGGCCTGCTGGGCGCGGCCGCCATGGTGCTGTTCGAGGAGATCACCGGCGACAGCGTGCTGGGCCATCTGGAGGCCCTGGCCGACGAGGCGCTGCCAGCGGACGAGCCGGCCGCCCCGGCCGTGGCCACCGCGGCCGGCGGGTCCTTCCCGTGGCTGGCCGACGCCGACGCCGCCACGGGGGCGGCGGCCGGCGCCGGCTCCCAGGCGGCCCTGGACGAGGCCCTGCGGCGCACCGCCGCCGCCACCGCCGCGGCCACCGAAGCCGCGGCCGCGGCCGCCGCGGCGGCGCCGGCCGACCCGCTGGCCCCGGAAACCCTGGCCAAGCTCTACACCCTGGAGGCCACCGATTCCCGCGGCGAGCAGGCGGTGCGCGTCTGACGCGGCGCGCCGACGGGATGGAGGGTCGGCGCGCGCATGGCGTTTGACGGAACGGGTTCGAACGGGATGCCGCGGGCACGGTCGCTGATCATTGTCCTCGCGGCGATCGGCGGGGCGGTTCGGCGTCTCAGGACATCGAGCTCTCCGGGCACCCGGCGCGGTCCGCATCGAAGCGTGCCTGCGCCTCTGACAGATCCTTCTGATGATCCACCGCCCAATCGTAGAGAGCCAGGATCGGCTCCTGCAAGGTCCGGCCCAGAGGGCTGATGGAGTATTCCACCGCGATCGGCGACGCCGCGGTGACCCTTCGCTCGACCAGGCCGTTCCGTTCCAGACGCCTCAGCGTCTCCGTCAGCGCCTTCTGAGTGATCCCATCCAACCGCCGCTTGATCGCGTTGAAACGTTTCGGCTCTTCACATAGGAAGGCGAGAACCAGGATTGACCATTTGTGGGCGATCTGCTCCAGGACCGGCCTTACACCCGGCAGCGTCTCAAAAACCTCTTCTTCTGTGTATGGCATAAGGTTTCCTCGACGATACCTGGGATAGTTAAGGTGCGTTATTGACACTTAAGGCACAAGGAGTGCCTGTGTCTACGGTGTCCTTCATGAATTGGATAGGAGATCGGTTTGGCACAGAACCATTCCCCCAAGCCTGGAACCGCCGTCGTCACCGGCGCATCCTCGGGAATCGGCAAGATGTACGCCGAGCGGCTGGCCGCGCGCGGCTACGATCTGATCCTGGTTGCGCGCCGGGAGGATCGGCTGCAGGCGATCGCGAACGACGTGCGACGGCGCTTTTCGGTTGAGGCGGAGGCGTTGGCCGCAGACCTTTCCACGCCACACGGCGTTTCGGCGGTGACGACGCGCCTGTCGGCCGATCGCTCGATCTCGCTGTTGGTGAACAACGCGGGTTTTTCGGCGCTGAGACCTTTGACGCAGACGCCCGACGACACCATCGTCAGCATGATCGCGCTCAACGTCACGGCCCTGACGGTGCTGTCGAAGGCGGCGCTCATCGCGTTCAAACACCGCGGTGCCGGAACCATCATCAACGTCGGTTCGGGAGCCGGCTTCAGCCCTTATCCCGACATACCCGTTTATGGCTCCACCAAGGCCTACGTGTTCCTCTTCACCCAAAGCCTGCAGCACGAGGTGGAGGGGACGGCCATCCAGGTGCAACTGGTCCTTCCCGGTGCCGTCGTCTCGGAGGGCTGGGACGTCGCCGGTGGCGGTGCGCTCGACCCTCTTCCGCAGAGCGTCGTCATGTCCACGGAGGACTGCGTCGATGCGGCGCTGTCCGGGCTGGACCAGGGGGAGACGATCACGGCACCATCGCTCCACGACGCCTCTCTTCTGTCGGACTACCGAACGCTTTCCAGCAAGATGCTGCAGTCCGTGTTCGATGCGACGCCCGCAGAACGATACGGGCTCACCCGGGGAAGGCCCGCCTGATCGGCTGCGCCCCATGCGATGTGCGGCAATGGATGCGCTCTCGCCGATTCTGCCGCACATGAGGGCAGCGCGATAACCGCCCCGGGTTTGCCGGAGGCGGTTTGGCTCGGGTCACGCCGCCATGGCGCTGCCCTCGGCTTGAGCATCGCAGCGCGCTTCGGCCTCGGCGGGAGGACTGTTGCCGATGGGGTCGAGCAGGCGCCGGTGATCGAACCCGTCGCTCCCGCTCGTCTGCGGCGGCCCGATCGCCACCCTCCCTGCCGATCTTTGCTCACAAAGCGGCATGCTCCTTGACCGCCGCCTCCAGGCGGGCTTTGAGATCAAGGAACCGCGCGTCGATGGCCAGCGGGTCGTCCCGGTTGAGCGCGATCATCACCGCCCGTGCTTCGCCGCCACGGATCACCTCGAGCGCCGCCGTTTCGATCCCCACCACGATGGCCGCGGCCACGTCCTCGGCGCTTTCACGGGTAAAGCCCAGCTCCGGACCGGCGTTGTTCGACGCCATCATCGGGGTGTCCGTGGCGCCGGGATAAACGGTCAGCACATGGACGCCTTCGCCTTTCAACTCGCGGCGCAAGGATTCGCCGAACCGTGCCAGACCGGCCTTGGCACCGGCATAGGTGGCGTAGAATGGCGCGCCGACGAGCCCCAGGCCCGACGAAACGTTCACCACCATCCCCTCGCCGCTGGCGCGCAGCACCGGAAGGGCGGCCCGCGTCAGCAGGATGGGCGCGGTCAGGTCGACGGCGATCATCGCGAGGATATCCTCCTCCGTGACCTGCTCCAGCCGCCCGGCGCGAACGCCGCCGGCGTTGTTGACCAGGATGTCGAGTCCGCCCAGTGAGCCGAGAGCGCGGTCGAGCGTCTGCTTGCGCCCGTCGGCGGTGGCGACGTCGGCCACGATGCCGGTCACCGACACGCCAGCCGTCTGCAGGGTCTCGACCGCGGCGGCCAGCCGGTCGGACCGCCGGCCGGTGATGGCAAGGGCCGCTCCCTTTTCGCCCAGCGCCCGGGCGGCGGCAAAGCCGATACCGCTGGAGCCGCCGGTGATCAGCGCGCGTTTTCCAGAGAGAATCATGTCAACTCCGTATCGATCGATTCCGTGACGGGGCCTGTCGGCTGCGTGGCGCGGACGGCGCTCCGCCCTGTGTCAGGCACCGGCGGGCTTGCTCCACTCGTTGCCCGCCATGAAGGCGTCGAGCG
The DNA here is from genome assembly GCF_059703765.1 of Azospirillum sp. NS33. Lineage (NCBI taxonomy): Bacteria > Pseudomonadati > Pseudomonadota > Alphaproteobacteria > Rhodospirillales > Azospirillaceae > Azospirillum > Azospirillum sp. NS33. Next base: position 25,805 of record NZ_BAAKJB010000032.1, read on the forward strand.
GCGTGTGGGTGATGTGATTGGTGTAGTTGCTCATCACCTTGGTGGCGACGCCGAGCACGACCTCCAGGACGTTGCGGCGGGTGAAGCCGGCCGCCAGGACGGCGTCGACGTCCGCGTCGGCGACCCAGCCGCGATTGCGCACCACCAGCGAGGCAAAGCGATGCAGGGCCTCCAGCCGGGCGTCGGGCAGCTCGCTGCCGGCGCGCAGCGCGGCGATCACGTCCTCGCCCATCTTCTGCATCCGGGCGAGCGTGGTGTGGCCGGCCATGCAGTAGTGGCACTCGTTCTCGAAATTGGCGGTCAGATAGACGACCTGCTGCTCATGGGCGGTGAGCGTGGTCTTGGCGAACAGGTCCCACAGCGCCGTGTAGCCGGCCAGCAGTTCCGGCGATTCCGCCATATAGGACTGCAGGTTGGGCACGAAGCCGAAAGCGGCCGTCACGCCTTCGAAAATGGGCTTTGCGGCATCCGGCGCGGTGTCGAGGGTGTGGCTGGTGAACTGGGTCATGGTGGCGGTTCCCGTGTTCCGTCGGTTGCGTTCGACGGAACGGACCCTGACCCATTCCAGAGGCGGCGCGTAGGCGGGTTGCGCGACTAATGCCTATGCCTCCTGGGAATGATCCCGCTTGGCATGGCGTCCACCCATGTCCGCGTCCTCCGCCGGAGCATCGCCGCCGTTCACGACGCTGGCGACGAACTCCGCGAACGCCCGCGCCTTGGTGCTGGCCAGCCGGCCGGTGGGGAACACCGCCCACAGGTCGATCGGCGGCAGCGTCCAATCGTCCAGCACACGCTGCACCGAGCCGTCGGCAAGCTCGGGACCGAACATCCAGTCGGAGGCGACCGCCAGCCCCAGATCGGCCAGCACCGCCGCCCGGATTCCTTCCGCCGCGCTGACCCGCAGCCGGCCGCGCACCACGACCGACGCTTCGGTCCCGCCCTGGCGGAACGCCCAGCTGTTGCTGAGCTGGCTGTAGACCACCGCGTCATGATCGGCGAGGTCGGCCGGGGTCCGCGGCACGCCCGCGCGGGCGAAATAGCCGGGCGTCGCCACGACCGAGCGGGCACCGCTCGCGATCCGCCGCGCCACCGCCGTCGAGTCCGACAGCGTGCCCATGCGCAGCGCTACGTCGATCCCCTCGGACACCAGATCGATCACCCGGTCGTCCAGAATCACCTCCATATCCAGCTCCGGGTGACGGCTCAGGAAGTCGGGCAGGCGCGGCACGATCAGCAGCCGGGCAAAGGTGGTCGCGGCGGAGATGCGCAGCCGGCCCGACAGCCCAGCCCCGGCTCCCCGCGCCTCCAGCTCCGCTTCATCGGCCTCCCGGATGGCGAGCCGTGCGCGCTCATAAAATCGCAGCCCGGCTTCGGTGGGCGTGAGGCCATGCGTCGACCGCAGCAGCAGGCGCACCTGCAGCCGCTCCTCCAACTGCGCGATCGTCTTGGAGATGGCGGGCTGGCCCACCCCCAGCTGCCGGGCTGCGCCCGAGAAGGAGCCCGTCTCCACCACCCGCACAAAGGTGGCCATCGCCTGCAATCGGTCCATCGTTATTCCCAACAGGAATTTCCGTTATCGCTCCAGGCGGGCTGCCACCCGGAGATTGGAATGGCGATAACTCTCCCATCGGCGGCGACGCTGCAAGGGAGAAGCGAAACATGATCGAGGTTCATGGATTTGCCACGCCGAACAGCGTCAAGGTTCCGATCGCTTTGGAGGAGATGGGGCTCTCCTATGTCCTGAAACCGCCATCAGCCCCGAGGGGTTCGATTTCCTCAGCCCGCGCGGTTACGACAAGATCTTCCGCGAAGGCAAGAAAGTGCTGATGAACATCCTCGACATCGAGGTGCCGGTGATCGCCGCCCTCACCGGGCCGGTGCTGCTGCATTCCGAATACGCGCGGCTCGCGGACATCGTGCTGGCCACGCCGGAAACCGTCTTCCAGGACAAGCCGCATTTCGACTTCGGCATCGTCCCCGGCGACGGCGTCAACCTGCTGTGGCCGGAGGTGATCGGCAGGATCCGCGCCGGATCATCGACGAAGGCGCCGGGTACGGTCTGGCCCTCGAAGGCATCAGCGCGGCCGAGGTCGCCCGCTCCGCCGCCGCGAACGGCTGATCCGCATGTTCCTCCACTCCATAGGACGAAGGACTGTCCCATGTCGCTCCAGGACAAGCTCGACGCCTTCAAGGCCGATTTCCAGGCGGGCAAGCCGCCCTACAACGTCCCCCGCCCGGTGATCGAGACGATGCTCCGCGCCACTGCCGAACTGATCGCCTCGGGCGCCGCCGGGCTTGCGCTCAGGGCCGGGGACAAGGCCCCCGCCTTCACGCTCAACGACCCCGACGGCGAGGCGGTGTCATCCGCCGGCCTGTTGGCGGAGGGACCGCTGGTGGTCAGCTTCTATCGCGGCGTCTGGTGCCCTTACTGCAACATGGAACTGCAGGCGCTGCAGGCGGCGCTGCCGGCCTTCCAGTCATTCGGTGCAAACGTGCTGGCCATTTCGCCGCAGACGGCCCCGAACAGCCGCAAGTCGGTGCGTCAGAATGCGCTCGATTTCCCGATCCTGTCAGACCCGCGCAACGACGTCGCCGCCGCGTTCGGCCTGCGCTTCGCGCTGCCCGACGATCTGATCGAGCTTTACAAGGGGCTGAAGAACGACCTGCCGGCGTTCAACGGCGATGCGAGCTGGACCTTGCCGATGCCGGCCCGCTTCGTCATCGGGCAGGATGGGACGATTCTCTACGCCGAGGTCAACCCGGATTACACCCGCCGCCCCGAACCCGAGGACATGCTGCCGGCACTGCGCAGCGCCAACCGGACGGCGGTCGCCTGATCCCTGGCAATCCGCCTGCCTGCAACAACGCCTCCGTTCCAGAACCGGAGCGGAGATCGGCCACCCACGACTCCCCTGCGGTACGGACGGCGAAGACGTCATCGCTCTCCAAGCGCTCGGCGTGGATGCCGACGGTGGCCACGCGTTCCGTCAAGCGGTCGGCGGCCCAGCGCTTGGAGAGCGGCGCGTGTATGGCGTCGCCGTTGTTCTCGCACACGAACAGCTCGGCCATCATGGCGGCGAGGTCGCCGCCCTTGGCGAGGCAGGCCGCGTGGTCCCGGCAGGAGCCGGCCACCCCGTCCACCGGCCGCAGGACGTCACACACGCCCACCGCCACCGATTCCTCGCCGACGGCGCCCGCCGCCGCCGTCACGCCGGCAGGCGGCGCCGTGCCTCCTGCACCGCCTCCGGCGGCGCGTCCGTCGGAATGGTGGTGAAGAGGGGGGCCGCGGCGTCGGCGGCGCCGCCGCGCCAGAAGCCTTCGCCGAGGATCGCCCCGGCACCGCCGGCGCCGGCGTAGAGGCCGTGGAACCCCGGCGCCGCGCCGGCCGCGCCGGGCACGGTGCCGAGCAGCGCCATGCCGCGGTCGCCGACCACGTTGGCCAGCGGCTCGCAGAGCGCCAGCGCGTCGGCGTCGCACTCCCGCACCATGACGTGGCGCACCGCCGGTGTGGCCACCGCGCGCACGAGGTTGGCGAGTTCGAGGCCGAGGTCGTCGCGCAGGAACCCGTCGCCGTCATCCTCCACCAGGTCGCGCAGCAGCACGCCGATGCCGGGCAGCGACAGCGCCAGCGGACGGCCGCCGCAGGTGGCGGCCACCGCCTCCAGCGCCGTCCCCACACCCGCCTGCCAGGCGCGGTCGGCGAGCAGGGCGGCCAGCGTGGCCAGGGGCACCCTGCCCTCCCCGCCCGCCCGCTCCAGCCCCAGCCGGATGGCGGGGGCGAGGTCCAGGTCGACCACCTCCAGCCCCAGCAGACGGGTCAGGTCGCGGCAGAACAGGCCGAGCTGCCCCGGCTGGCCCCACGGGTTGGCGCCGCCGCCCAGCACCGCCGTGCCGAAGGCGAAGCCGTCGATCCAGTGCCGGGGCAGCCCGGCGGCCATCACGCCGCCCCCGCCGCGGCCCGCTTCGCCGCGGCCAGTTCCTGCTCCAGCCGGTCGATCTTCGCCTGGAGCGGGTTGGCCATGACCACCGGCGGCGACACCATGCCCGCGGGGTGGGTCGAGTCGGGAGAGCCCGCGTGCACCCGCGCCGGATCGTCCCAGGAGCCGTAATAGGGCACCGCCGGCGACGGCCGGTCGGTCACCCACGCCTTGCAGAACGCGTCGAAGGGCGTGCTGGTGCGGATGCGCTCCCGCCGCCGCTCCGTGCGCAGGGCGGCCGTGGCGCCGGCGTCGACACGCAGGGTCGCCGCGTCGTAGACGACGGCGTAGACCCGCCGCGCCACGTCGTCGGAGACCAGCCCCTCCTCCATGTCGCGCATGACCGCCGCGGGATCGCGGTCCAGCGGGTCGCCCATGCCGCCGCCGGTGCCCTGGGCGATCATGTAGAGCTCGCCGCGCTTGGCCAGGCTGTAGGGCAGGAACATGGGGTGGGTGGAGTACTCCGCCCCCTCGAAGGGGCGCTCGTTCATCAGCTCCTCGATGGTGTAGCGGAACTGGCCGGGGTTGGTGCGCAACAGCTCGAACACATCGACGCCGCGGATGCGCGCCAGCGGGTAGGTCGGGCAGCCATAGCCGCCGAACAGGCCGGGCACGTTGGGGAACTTGGAGCCGATGGCGGTCAGCATGAAGCCGAACGCGGCGCTGTCGCGCATCGCCAGCACCATCTGGTAGCCCATGCCGCCGCGCTGCGCCCCGAACCCCTGGTTGTCGCGCATCAGCTTCTTCGAGACGAGCTGGATGAACGGCATCTCCTCCTCGATGAACTCCTGCTCGCCGAGGTCGGCCATGGTGGCGAAGATCGGCGCGCAGGAATGCTGGCCGTCGCGGTCGGCCAGCGCGCCGCCCCCCATGCCGTTGATGTCGGCGCAGACGTTGCCGACCATCTCGCCATGCTGGGTGATGCCGCCGAACAGGAACGTGTTGATCATGTTGAACCACGGCGCCACCACGCGGGTGTACTTGGTGGGCACGCTGTAGAGGAACTTCATGGCCGAGACCTGGGCGACGCTCCACGCCGTGAACACCGACATCATCGATTGGGCGTTGGGCGTGCCGAAGGCGGGCTTGAGGATCGACGGCGTGTCGAAGACGAATTTGATCGGCTCCAGCACCCCCTGGTTGCGCGGGATGTCGGGCCAGATGAAGGTCAGGAAGAGCTGCGCCAGCATGCCCTTGACGGTGATGTCCAGGCTGTTGTTGGAGCGGTTGGTGAACTCCGGGCTGGAGCCGCGATAGTCGAAGACCATCTCGTCGCCCTTCTTGGTGAGCGCCAGGTTGATCTTGATCAGGCAGTTCTCGCGCAGCGTCCCGTCGGTCCACCAGGCGTGGCGGGTGGTGCCGTCGGGCCATTCGCGAAGGCGCCGGCGCACCTCGGCGGCGGTGTCCTCCAGGTTGGTGCGCAGCGCCGCCACCACCGGCGCCACCCCGTACTCGGCGATGGCCTCGTGGATGCGCTTCTCGACGCGGCGGCAGACGAACAGCTTCACCTTCATGTCGGAGTACTGCAGCTTGGGCTCGCGCACCGAGTTCTGCAGGAAGGTGACGACGTCGCGCTTCAGCTCGTAGTTCTCGGCGACCTTGAAGGGCGACATCTTCAGCCCCTCGTCCCAGATCTGCTCGGCCGTGGAGGGCATGCCGCCGGGCTCGATGGCGCCGTTCTCGCCCTCGTGCACGGTGGCGCCGACCCAGGCGACCAGCCGCCCCTCGTGGAACACCGGCAGCATCAGCGACTGGTCGGTGTTGTGGGCCTGCCCATAGCGGGCGTCGTTGACTAGGAAGGCGTCGCCCTCGCGCACGCCCACCGAGGGCTCGTCGGTCCAGTATTTGTTGATGAACTTGATGGGGTACTGGACGAGGTTGCAGAAGATCACCACGCCGCCGGTGCTGGCGAGGCTGAGGTCGCCGCTGGCGGTGTAGATCGCCGACACGCAATCGCCCCACTTCGCCCCCGGTGCCGCGCCCATGTTCTCCAGCATCTCGAAGCTCTCGTTGACGCCGGCCAGCAGGCGCTCGCGCACGATCTCCAGGCGGTGCGGGTCGGACTCGCGGTGCAGGCACTCCTCCTCGTAGGGGGTGCGCGGCTCCAGCCCGTGGTTCTCCATGATCTCCGGGTCGGGGGCGAGGAACAGGCTGGTCTCGCGCAGGAACCGGTCCACCGTGGACGAGGCCGCGCAAGGGGCGGCCGTGGAAGGGGAGGCCGGCGCCGCGGCCGTCCCGGCCGCCCCGTCGGCGGTGGCGTCGATCGCCAGATCGATGTCGTGCATGGCGGTGTCTCCTGATGTCCCTGCGTCAGTCGTGTTTCTCGAAGAGGCCGCTGCCGAAGCGGCCGATCTTGAGGCGCCAGCCCGGTTCCACCAGGAAGGTGGTGGCCGGCGCCAGCACCACCGCCGGGGCCTCCACCACGGCGCCGTAGTCGAGGTCGGCGCTATCGTGGAAGGCGGTGGCGAGCGGCCCGTCGTGGCCGAGGAAGTGGCAGTCCTTGGTCATGAAGGGGGCGCCGGCCGGCTTCAGCGCCCCGTCGTCGGGCAGCACGCCGGAGAACTCCATCGGCGCCATCTGCGAATAGCTCGCCACCCGCACCGTGTTGATGCGGATGCCGGCCTCCGGCGCCTGGCTGCCCTCGCCGTAGCGGCGGCCGTAGTCGCGCGAGAAGGTCTCGATCAGGGCCAGCAGGTCGTCGGCGGCGTGCAGACGGTTGTCGGCGCACACCACGGCGGTCTGGGCGAGCTGGTTGCCGTAGCGCATGTCCAGCTCCAGCCGGTGGCGCACCCGTTCGCCATCCACGCCCTGGCGCAGCAGATCCTCGCGCCCGCGCGCCTCCAGCTCCTCGACGATGGCGTTGAAGCGGGGGAAATCGTCGAACAGGGCGCGGGTGTTGCTGTCGTAGAGGGTGAGGTAGACCGACTTCTCATGGATGTGCATCTGGTCCATGTTGCCGGCGCCGATCGCCGAGAAGATCGCGCTGAACGGCGGCACCAGCACCCGGCGCACGCCGATCACCCCGGCGATGCCGCAGGCGTGCATCGGGCCGTTGCCGCCGTAGGCGAGGATGGTGAAATGGCGCGGCTCGTAGCCGCGGGCCCGCAGCTCCTGGGCGATGCCGTTGGCCATGTCGTTGTCGACCTTCTCGCGGATCGCCTTGGCCGCGGTGACGGTGTCCAGCCCCATGGGCTGGCCCACCTCCCTGGCGATGGCGGCCTCGGCGCGGCGCAGGTTGAGCGCGATGGTGCCGTTGGCGTAGCGGTCGGGCAGCAGGTAGCCGAGCACGAGGTCGCTGTCGGTGACCGTGGGGGTGCGCCCCCCGCGGTTGTAGCAGGCGGGACCGGGGTCGGACCCGGCGCTCTCCGGTCCGATGGCGACGGTGCGGCGCAGCCGGTCGTAGCGGGCGATCGAGCCGCCGCCGGCCCCCAGGGTCACCAGATGGACCATGGGGATGTTGACCATCCACCGCTCGATGACGGGGTTGAAGTCGTAGAACTTGACCCCGCCGCGCACCACCAGCCCGATGTCGAAGCTGGTGCCGCCCATGTCGGTGCACACCACGTTGCCCAGATCGGTCTGGGCCGCCAGATGCTCCGACGCGTGGATGCCGGCGACCGGGCCGGAATGGATGGTCTGCAACGCGTCGGTGGAGTTGAGCTGGGCCATCCCGCCGGAATTGTGGATCACCAGCATCGGCTTGGCGTAGCCGTGGTCGCGCAGGTTCAGCTCCAGCGTCGACAGGCCGTGGTACATGGCCTTGTGCAGGAAGGCGTCGATGATGGCCGACGACGTCCGGGCGTACTCCCCCTTCCGGCCACCCACCTGGTGCGACAGGATGACCGGGGCGGCGCCCAGCACGTGTTCCGGGAACTCCTCGCGGATGACGTCGGAGACCGCCAGCTCGTGCTCCGGGTTGACCACGGCGTTGACCAGCGAGACCACGAAGGCCTGCACCCCGCGGTCGACGAGCTGGCGCACCTGGGCGCGCACGTCCTCGGGGTCCAGCGGCATCAGCACGTCGCCGCGCTCGCCGACGCGCTCGCGCACGCCGGCGATCATCGGGATCGGCACCAGCGGGTCGGGGCGCTCGGCCATGGGCAGGTCGCGGCGCATGCGGTCGGGCAGCCCCTCGCCGTAGCCGCGGCCACGGCTCAAGGGCACCATGCTCTCGAAGCCGGCGGTGACCAGCAGGCCGACGCGCGGCCCCTTGCGCTCGATCAGCGCGTTGGTGCCCAGCGTGGTGGCGTAGCGGACGGAGTCCACCTCCGCCATCACCCGGTCCAGCGACAGGCCGATCTGCTCGTAGGCGTTCTTCAGCGCGGCGTTGAAGCCCAGCGCCAGGTTGTGGTGGGTGGTGAGGGCCTTGGCCTCGACGTAGGCACCGTCCCAGAGCAGGGAGCAGTCGGTGAAGGTGCCGCCGATGTCGACGGATACGCGGCGCATGGTCGGTGTCCCCGGATCAGTGGTGCCGAATCAATGATGGTGGTGCGGCGGCGGCGTGAAGTCCGGCCCCAGCACCGGCGCCTCCAGAGGCGTCCGGGCCGCCCACTGCGCCTTGAGTGCGTCGATGTCGAACTCGATGTCGTGGGACGGCGGATGGCCCGGCGGCAGGTACTCCACCTCCACCAGATGCCCGCATTCGGGGCAGCAGTATTCCAGCAGCCGGCACCACGTGCCGTCCGGGGCGAAGGTGTGGTCGTAGCGCGTGGTGTCGAGAATGGGGGCGTGCACCGCCGCCGGCTCGCGGTCGCGCACCAGCAGCCCGGCCTTGTAGGTGGTGCGGGCGGAGACCAGGGCGTGGCCGCAGTCCGTGCACTCCCACATCTCGGTGTCGAGATCGATGCGCAGCGCCGACGTGACGAAGACTTTCATGGGTTCGTTCCTCCCTTAACGGCGCAGGAAAAGGTCGCCGTTGTCGCTGACGACGAAGCGCCAGCCGTCCTTGACGAGCGTGGTGAAGAAGGCTTCCTCGACCAGGCACGGACCCCGGCCCCAGTCGCCGGGCTGAAGCTCCTCCAGCCGGTGAAGCGGCAGGGCGCGCCGGCCCTCGCGCACGGCCACCGCCGCGGCCTCGCGCCTGGGCTCGCAGGCGGTGCCGCCCAGCGTCATGCGCGGGATGGCGCGGGTGACGCGCAGCTCCATCCAGCACCCCGCGCGCCCGTCCGCGCGGTCCAGCACCGCGTCGAGGGGCTGGCGCACCGGCGCGCCGTCCACCTCCTCCAGGGCCGCGAACTCCAGGGTGCAGTCGGCGAGGTCGAAGCCCTCGGCCAGCATGCCGCGGCGCGCCTGCTCGCGCAGGTCCGCCTGCACCGCCGCCGGGTCGGCCCCGGCCAGCGCCGCCACGTGGCTGTGCTGGATGTCGCTGAAGGCGATGCCGAAGGCGCTGAACACCGCGGCGAAGCGCGGGATCAGCACGGTGTCGAGGCCGGCCTGCTCGGCGATGCCGCAGGCACTCATCGGCCCTGCGCCACCGAAGGCCAGCAGGACACGGCCGGGGGTGACCCCGTGCTCCTCCACCAGGGTCCGGGCGATGGCGCCGTCGTAGGCGGCGATCATGGAGTCCACCGCCCCCTGGGCGTCGAGGTCGAGCGGTCCGGCGACGTTGGCGGCGATGACGCGGTCCGCGCGCTCGCGGTCGAGCGTCAGCCGGCCGCCGAAGTAGCTGTGCGGGTCGAGGATGCCGTCGGCCAGGAAGGCGTCGGTGATGGTCGCCTCCGAACCGCCGCGGCCGAAGCAGGCCGGGCCGGGGGCGGACCCGACGCTCTGCGGCCCGACGGCGATGCGCCCGGTCGCGGCGTCGCCGCGGATGATGGAGCCGCCGCCGACGCCGATGGACTGGATGCGCGCCATGGGGAAGGGCATCGGCGCCCCTTCGATGGCGCCGCAGGGCTCCACGGCGACCCGGCCGGCGTCGAACACGGCGATGTCGGTGGTGGTGCCGCCGATGTCGATGGAGACCGCCCGGGCGATCCCGTAGTGGCGCAGCAGCACCTCGGCCCCCACCACCCCGCCCTGCGGGCCCGAGGAGTAGGTCTTCACCGCCACCGTCTTGGCGACCCGGCTGGAGGTGCCGTCGTTGCGGAAGATCAGCAGCGGCTTGCGGGCCCGCGCGTCGCGCAGACGGTTCTCGGCGTTGTAAAGGAACTGCTCCATGGCGGGGTGCAGGAAGGCGTTGACCAGCGCCGCCCACACCCGCCGCTCGGCCGTGCCGAGCCGCGCCAGTTCGGTGGAGAACAGCAGCGGCACCGCGCCCAGCAGATGGCGCGGGAACGCCTTGTAGAGCACGCGCCCCACCGCCTTCTCCCGGTCCGCGGCGTCGTCGCCCGACAGGGCGACGACGATGCGGCTTGCCCCGGCCGACACCAGCTCGGCGACGGCGGCGATCAGGGCCAGGCGGTGCGCCTCCCCCTGCGCCGGCGGCACTGTGCGTGCGCGCGGGCCGACGAACGCCGCGAACAGCTCCGGGGATGCCGCGGCGGCGCTCTCCGCCAGCCCGTCGTCGTCCACCAGAAGCCCCAGGCGGGGGCCGCGGCGCTGGACGATGGCGTTGGTGCCCTGGGTCGTCGAATAGCGGATGGTGTCGATGCCGGCGACCAGCCCCAGCAGGTCCGGCTCGCCCAGCACGCGCTCGGCGAGCGCCTCGAGGCCCTTGACGAAGCACTCCGTCAGGTCGTGCGGCGTCGTGATGGTCTTGACGTGGATCGTCGCCGTACCGTCGGTGGCACAGACGTCCGTCAGGGTGCCGCCGTTATCGATGCTTACCAACAGGCCCACTGCTTGTCCTCCCTGACCGGCGGCGGAGCCGCGCGCCTTGTCCTGATCTCCATGCCCGCATCGTCCGGGTGATCCGATCCGCCCGCCCCACCCGAAAGGAGTGCCGGGCGGATTGTTCACCTGCCCTGCATCCGCAGCGCCCCGTCGAGGCGCAGCACGGTGCCGTTCAGCATGGGGTTGGCGGCGATGTGGAGGACCAGGGCGGCGAACTCCGCGGGGTCGCCGAACCGCCGCGGGAAGGGGACGCCGGCGACGATGGAGTCCTGCACGTCCTGCGGCATGGCCAGCATCATCGGCGTGCCGAACACACCGGGCGCCACCGCCATGACGCGGATGCCGTGGCGGGCCAGTTCGCGCGCCGCCGGCAGGGTCAGGCTCGCCACCCCGCCCTTGGAGGCGGCGTAAGCCGCCTGCCCGATCTGCCCTTCGAAGGCGGCGACCGAGGCGGTGTTGACGATCACCCCGCGCTCGCCGGTCTCCAGCGGCTCCAGCCCCTGCATCCCGGCGGCGGCGAGGCGCATCAGGTTGAAGGTGCCGACCAGGTTGATGGCGACGACCCGGGCGAACGGCTCGAGCGCACCGGCACCGTCGCGGCTGGTGATGCGGGTGACCGGGGCGACACCGGCGCAGTTGACGAGGAGGCGCGGCACGCCCAGGTGCCGGGTCACCTCGGCCATGGCGGCCTCGGCCGACGCGCCGTCGGCAACGTCGCAGGCGATGGCGCGGCCATGCGCCACCGCGTCCAGCCGCTCGCCCGGCAGGTCGAGCACGGCGACCGCCGCCCCGGCCCCGGCCAGCGCCTGGGCCACCGCCGCCCCCAGCCCGGACGCCCCGCCGGTGACCACCGCCACCTGTCCATCCACCTTCATGATCGGCCCTCCCGTTGTTGGAGCCGGCATGAAAGACGACGGGCGCGCGGCGCCACCCCACACCTTCGAAGGGGGCCGGCCGCCCCGGCCCCCGCTACAACCCCTCCATCGAACCACACGCTGGGAGGTTGCGCGCCATGGGCCAGACCGTCGTCGTCGCCGGGGTCGGCATGATTCCGTTCGTCAAGCCGGGGGCCAGCCCGATGTACGACGCCATGGGCGCCGACGCCGGCCGGCTGGCGCTCACCGACGCCGGCATCCGCTATGAGGACGTGCAGCAGGTCTATGTCGGCTATGTCTACGGCGACAGCACCGCCGGGCAGCGTGCCGTCTACGGGCTCGGCATGACCGGCGTGCCGGTGGTCAACGTCAACAACAACTGCTCCACCGGCTCCACCGCCCTGTTCCTCGCCCGCCAGGCCGTCGAGGCCGGTGTGGTGGAGTGCGCGCTGGCGCTGGGCTTCGAGCAGATGGCGCCAGGGGCGTTGCAGTTCCTCTACGCCGACCGCCCCGGTCCGCTCGACCGCTTCACCGACGTGGCCGACGAGATCTTCACCGGGGCCGAGGACGTGCCGATGGCGATCAAGCTGTTCGGCGGGGCCGGCCACGAGTACCAGCGGCGCTACGGCGCGCCGGACGAGACCTTCGCCGCGGTGCGCGCCAAGGCCAGCCGCCACGCCGTTCACAACGACCGCGCCATCTTCCGCAAGGAGGTGACCGCCGAGGAGGTGCTGGCGAGCCCGCCGCTCTTCCTCAACCTCACCCGGCTCCAGGCCTGCCCGCCCACCTGCGGCGCCGCCGCGGCGGTGGTGTGCACCGCCGACTTCGCCCGCCGCCACGGCCTGCGCGCCGATGTGGAGCTGGCCGCCCAGGCGCTGGTCACCGACCTCCCCTCCACCTTCGCCGAGAAGAGCCTGATCAAGGTGGTCGGCGCCGACATCACCCGCGCCGCCGCCGACCGCGTCTACGAGCAGGCCGGCATCGGCCCCGAGGACGTCGACGTGGTGGAGCTGCATGACTGCTTCACCACCAACGAGGTGATCTCCTACGAGGGGCTGCGCCTGTGCCCGGAGGGTGAGGCCGCGCGCTTCGTGGGTGACGGCGACAACACCTATGGCGGGCGCGTCGTCACCAACCCCTCGGGCGGGCTGCTGTCCAAGGGCCACCCGCTGGGGGCGACCGGACTCGCCCAGTGCGCCGAGCTGGTGTGGCAGCTCCGCGGCGCCTGCGGACCGCGCCAGGTGGAGGGGGCGCGGGTGGCGCTCCAGCACAACATCGGCCTCGGCGGCGCCGCCGTCGTCAGCCTCTACCGCCGCGTCTGACCGGAGCCCGCGCCATGCTGACGAGCCTGCGCCTGCCCGCCTCGGACGAGGCGGAGATGGTGCGCGACAGCGTCCGCCGGTTCTGCGACGCCGCCGTGGCCCCCCATCACGCCGTCTGGGAGCGCGACGGCATCGTGCCGCGCCACCTGTGGGAGGCGCTGGGGACCGCCGGCTTCCTCAACGTCGACATCCCCGAGCACGCCCACGGCCACGGCGCCGGCTATGACGTCTTCGCCGCCGTGGTGGAGGAGGTGTCCCGGCTGGGCTACGGCGCGCTGGCCGGCAGCCTGATCGGCGTCCACAGCGGCATCGTCGCCCACTACATCGCCAACCACGGCACGCCCGGGCAGCGCGACCGCTGGCTGCCCGGCATGACCGCGGGCACGCTGGTCGGGGCCATCGCCATGACCGAGCCGGGGGCCGGCAGCGACCTCCAGGCGATGCGCACCCGCGCCGTGCGCGACGGCGACGGCTGGGTGCTGAACGGGCAGAAGACCTTCATCTCCAACGGCCAGCACGCCGACGTGGTGGTGGTCGCCGCGCGCACCGCCGCCGACCAGCCGGGGGCGCGCGGCACCTCACTGTTCCTGGTCGACGCGGCCCTGCCCGGCTTCGCCCGCGGGCGGAACCTGGAAAAGATCGGCCAGCACTGCGCCGACACCTCGGAGCTGTTCTTCGCCGATGTCGTCCTGCCGGGCGACGCCGTGCTCGGCCCGGTCGACGGCGGCTTCGGCGTGCTGATGGCGGAGCTGCCGCGCGAGCGGCTGATGCTGGCCAACGTCGCCATCGCCGCGGTGGAGGGCATGCTGGGCTGGACCATCGACTACGCCGCCGAACGAACCCTGTTCGGGCGCACGCTCAAGGATCTCCAGGTCACCCGCCACCGCCTCGCCGACCTGCTGACCGATGCGTTCGCGGTGCGCGCCCTGGTCGACCGCTGCATGCGCCATTGCGCCGAGGGCAGCCTCGACGCGGCCATGGCCAGCATGGCCAAGCTGGCCGCCACCGAACTGCAGGGACGGGTCGCCGACGCCTGCCTGCAGCTCCACGGCGGCTACGGCTACACCACGGAATACGCCATCGCCCGCGCCTTCGTCGACGCGCGCGTCCAGCGCATCTACGGCGGCGCGTCGGAGATCATGCGCGAGATCATCGCCAAGGCGGCGCTCGGCCGCTGATCCGCATCGGGAGCCTCTCCATGTCCCTGACACCGCTCCACGGCCTGCGCATCGTGGAAATGGCCGGCATCGGCCCCGCCCCCTTCTGCGGCATGATGCTGGCCGACCACGGGGCCGAGGTGATCCGCGTCACCCGCCCCGGCCAGTCCTCGCCGGTGCCGGTGGAGGCGCGATTCGACGTCCTCAACCGCGGCCGGCGCAGCGTCGAGATCGACGTGAAGACCGCCGCCGGCCGCAGCGCCCTGTGGGCGCTGGTGGACGGGGCCGACGCCCTGATCGAAGGGTTCCGCCCCGGCGTCATGGAGAAGCTCGGCTTCGGCCCGGCCGAGGCGCTGGCACGGGTGCCCCGTCTCGTCTACGGGCGCATGACCGGCTGGGGCCAGAGCGGGCCGCTCGCCCCGACCGCCGGGCATGACCTGAACTACGCCGGCCTCAGCGGCGCCATCCACTGCATCGGCGACGCCGACCGCCCGCCGCCGCCGCCCCTGAACCTGATCGCCGATTTCGGCGGCGGGGCCATGTTCCTCGCCTTCGGGGTGCTGGCCGGGCTGCTGTCGGCGCGCGCCACCGGGCGTGGCACGGTGGTGGACGCCGCCATGTGCGACGGCAGCGCGGTGCTGATGGGCTTCATCGACGGGCTGCGCCAGGGCGGGCAATGGTCGGACCGGCGGGCCGGCAACCTGCTGGACGGCGGCGCCCCGTTCTATGCGGCGTACGAGACGGCCGACGGCGGCCACCTCGCGGTGTGCCCGATCGAGGCGCCCTTCTTCGCGGCGCTGCTGGAGCGGCTCGGCCTCGGCGACGACCCGGACTTCGCCCGCCAGCACGACCGCGCGGCGTGGCCGCGCATGCGCCGCCGCCTGGAGGCGCTGTTCAAGACCCGGACGCGGGCGGAGTGGGAACGGGTGTTCGCCGGTTCCGATGCCTGCGCCACGCCGATCCTGACCCCCGCCGAGGCGCCGCAGCACCCGCACAACCGGGCGCGCGGCGTCCATCGCAGCGCCGACGGGGTGGTCCAGCCGGCGCCCGCCCCGCGCTTTCTTGATCCCACGCCGGCCGGGCCCACCGCCGACAGAGAAGGATAAGCGAGCATGCCGTTCGATTTCACCGACAAGCGGGTCCTGGTGACCGGTGCCGCCTCCGGCATCGGCCGTGCCGTCGCCTGCGCCTTCCACGCCGCCGGCGCCACCGTGATCGCCACCGACATCGATGGCGCGGGGTTGTTCGCCCTTGAGGCGGACCTGGGTCCGCGCTGCCGCATCCGCGCGATGGACGCCGGCGACGAGGCGTCCATCCTCGCCACCCTGGAGGCGCTGCGCGCCGACGGGGGCGTCCTGGACGCCGTCATCAACAACGCCGGCCTGGCCCGGCTGGAGCCGATATCCGGCTTGACCGCCGACGCCGTCGACCTGCAATTCGCCGTGCTGCTGAAAGGACCGATGCTGATCGCCCGCTCCGCCGCCCCGCTGATGGCGGGTGCGGCCGACCCGGCGGTGGTCAACGTCGCCTCCATCGCCGCGCTGATCCAGGCCGGCGGGCACGCCGTCTACTCCGCCTGCAAGGCGGGGCTGGTGAAGTTCACCATGGACGCCGCCAAGGAGTTCCCGACGATCCGCAGCAACGCGATCCTGCCCGGCTTCATCGACACGCCGATCCTGAAGGCGTACGGCGAGGGCGAGGCGCTGGAGGCGACCAAGCGCGGCATCGCCACCCGCGTGCCGCGCCGCCGCCTCGGCCGCCCGGAGGAGATCGCCGACGCCTGCCTGTTCCTGTGCTCGCCGCTCGCCTCCTACATCAGCGGTGCCGCCCTGGTGGTCGACGGCGGCGTCACGGCCACGGCGCTCGAGTGGATGTGATGCGGCGGGCCGCTGGCGCGCCACGCTTTGACATGGCGGCTGTCCGTAAGGGTTGCATGATTCGGCCGCGTCGTTGACACTGCGCGAACCCATCCGTAGTTTGTCGCGGTTCCGTTTGCATCGGTGCAGAAGGAGGACGTCATGCGAGTCGACTGCGCTTTCGAATCCGACGCCGAAGCGTCGCTCTGGGCCCTTCTCGATCTCGACGAGACAAGCGAGCGCATGGACGCGCCGATCGTCGCGGGAAGCGATGGCCACCAGATGGGCACCGGCTACACGCACAATGCCTGCAACATGTGCTCCAACAGCGCGACCACACATGGGTGCGGCACCTGTGGATGACTTGGCCGGCCGCCCCTCGGGCGGCCGCGCCTCACCGGACGATCTGGTCGATCAGGGGCTCGCGCTCCTGACGTTCCCATCGGCCATCGCCGTTCCCGCCGAGCCCGGTGCGCCGTTTCGGGAGTGCCTGGCCGGCGGGGCGGGGTGGTGTCATGCCCAATGCGACCCGCATGGTCCCGCCTTCGCCGCGGCGGCGGCGGACTGGTTCCTCACGCGCGCAGAGGCCGAGGCGCGCTATGTTCTGTTCGTGGACTGGTCGACGTCGGGCATGCCTTACAGCGCATGGCGTGCCGCGATGTCGGGCTCGGGGCGCTGGGCGCAGGTCCTCGCGCGCTACCCCGGGTTGGCGCTCCGCCTTCTGCGCGTCGCCCACGACATCGTCCAGGCGCTGGCTGAGGTGGCGGCGCGGCTGCGGGACGACCGCGAGCGGATAGCCCGTTCCTTCGGATGCGGCGCGGCGGTGCGGTCGGTCGAGACGGGGCTGTCCGACCCGCACAACGGCGGCCGGAGCGTGATGCGGATCGGTTTCGCCGCCGATAAGACGCTCATCTACAAGCCCAAGCCGCTCGCCATCGAGGCGGCCTTCAACGCGGCGGTCCGGGACGAGCTGTCCTGCTTCGGACTTGCGCCACTGAGGATCGCCGACCGCGGGGTCTATGGCTGGGCGGAGGATGCGGGGCCGGCGCGGCGCCTGGACGGCGGTCCGGAGAGCGACGGCCGGGATCTTGGGCGGGCGGCCGGGCTGTTCTGGATGCTGAACGCGACCGACCTGCATGTCGAAAACGTCTTGCCGGGGGCTGGCGGCTGCCGGGTGCTCGACCTGGAAACCCTGCTGTCGGCGCCCTGGATCGATGCGCCCGAAAGCCAGCGGCGGTGGCGTGCGCACACGGTGACCTCGACCCTTCTCTTCGACGGATCGGTGTTCGCGCGTGGCCGCATCGGCAACATTTCGGGATTCGATCCCACGCCCTCGGTCGGCGCGTTGTTCGCCGACGTGGCGTTCCGGGTCGTCGCCGACCGGATCGAGGCCACCCCGCGCGCGACGGCGCGCGGCGTCGCGCCGCCGGATGCCCGCCCCATGGATGCCGGCGCGGTCATCGCCGGGTTCCGCGAGGCCACGGGGCGCGGGGCGCGCGACCGGGTCCGGGCGTTCGTCGACGGTCTGCCGGAAGACATCGACCTGCGGTTCGTCGCGCGGGAAACGGCCTTCTACGCCCGGGTTCTGGAACGGCTGCGCCAGCCGACATTCTTGCGCGAGACCGGGGCCCGCGCGGCGGATTTGCAGCGCCTGCGCCGCAGCGTCCACGCGACTGGGGCGGCGGGCGCCCGCCTGTCGGCGCTGGTGGAGGCGGAAATCCGGCAGCTTCTCGACGGCGACGTTCCCTATTTCACCTACCGGATCGACGGCACGCGCCTCTCGGGCGGCGGATCGCCCGGACTGGAGGCGTTCGCGACGACGCCACGTCGCCACGCCCGCGCAAAGATCGACGGGGTGGAGGCTTCCGATGTCGCGGAGCAGACGGCGCTTGTGGGCATCGCTCTCGGCGCCCCGCCGGCGCCGCCCGTCCAGGCAAGAACATCCGTCCGCGGCATCGCCGGCGCCGTGGGCGCATTGGCCGGGCTGATCCGACGGCAGGCGTTCGAGCCCTCCGACACGGCGGCCCGCTGGCTGACCCTGCGTGGCGACGTCACGAAATCCGACCTCAGGGTCGCGGTCGGGGACGGGTCCTTTTTTGCGGGCAACGCGGGGATCATCCTGGCGCTCCAGGCCGCGGAGCGCGCGACGGGCGACGCCGGCCTTGCCGGCTTTCTCGACGTGCAGGCCGCGCGCTGGTCGCCGGAAATCATGCGCACGGGCCACCGTATCGAGGTCCTTGGGTTTTCCGGGCTCGCCGGCGGGCTCGTCACGGCGATGACGCTCGCGCGGCTCGCGCCCGCGCGCTGGGGGCACCTGTCCGATTGGGCCATGGACCAGGCATCGACGGCCGGGCCATCCTTGGCCAGCGACAGCAAAGGGGATGTCATCGGCGGCGCGGCCGGGCTCGCGCTTGCGCTGACGGCCCTCCCCCAGGACGCCCGGACTTCCGAGCTGCGCGCGGCCGTGCGCGAGCGTATCGTGGCGGCCGCGCAGGCACGCGGGCCGGGAGCGGCCTGGGTGGCGCCGGACGGAGGGGTTTCGCTTGGGTATGCCCATGGCTGGGCGGGCATGATCGCGGCGCTCTGCGCCGGGGGCGGTCCGGGCGTGCAGGCGGATGCCGTCGAGGCCGCGCTCGACTGGCTCGAGCACGAGGTCCGGACCCATGGCGGTTTCGTCGACCACAGGTCGGACAGGGCCGAGCCGGCGCGGCTGAACCTGAGCTGGTGCAACGGGGCGGTGGGGCTTCTCCGGGCCTTGTGGTGTTGCGACCTGTCGGGACGGGATGCGCTCACCGCCCAGGCCGGAGAGGCGTATGCCCGGGTTCTCGCATCAGCCGGAACCCTGCCCGATCTGCGCTTTTGCTGCGGCGACATGGGGCTCGTCGATCTTCTGCTCGATCGGGCGGCGGCCGTCGGCGATGCCGGTCTTGCGCGCAGAGCGGCGGAGGCCGGAGAGGCGTGCCTCGGGCGGGCGCTGCGCGCCGCCGCGTGCATCGAGCGGCCGCCGGAGATCGCCTATCCCGGCCTGTTCCAGAATCTCTCCGGCATCCTTTATGTGAGCTGCCGGCTTCTCTGCCCGGACCTTCCCAGCCTCTCGGCCCAGTCGGTGACGGACTGGCGCATGGATCGACCGGGCGTGGGACAGGGCCGCGCCTGACGACGGCCAACGACCGGGTGGCGCCATTCCCGGCGCGGGACGCCGCGGCGGTCTCGGCCGGCCGGGGGCCGCTCAGAACCCCTCGTTCTCCAGCTGGGCGACGGCGACCGTCCACAGACGCTGCACCGCCGCCCCCGCCGCGTCGGGGTCGAGGCCATGGTCGGCCAGCGCCGCGGCGAGGCCCGCGTCGTCGCGGCCGGCCCGGGCGACGTCCCGGTCGAGCAGGCGGTCGAACAGCGCCGCCCGCTCCGCCTCCGGCAGCCCGCGTTCCCCGGCCGCCCACTCCGCCAGCAGGCGGGCGCGCCGGGCCTTGGCCCAGAACGCGAACTCGGTCTCGGCGACGACCCGGTGCTCGCTGGCCGCCCCCTTGCGGGAGTAGGCGGCGATCCGCTCGCCGTCGATGGTGTCCGCCATGCCTCCCCTCCTTCCGCCGGTCGAGGCGATGATACACCGCCCCGCCACCGCCCCGCCCTCCGAAAAGGACCGGCGCGCCCCCCCGGCGGCGCTTTTCCGCGCCGTGGCGGGGGGGCCGGACGCGCACGGGTGCGCTCGGTCGCAGCGCCCGCCCGGCATCGCCGGCGTCGGTCCCATGACCGGCGATCCGGCGCCATCGCATGGCCGGTGCACCCCAGGGCTGAGGGAGCCCCCGGCCGGCCGCCACTTTTCACCGGATATACTCCGCAGACGAAACGTCCGGCCGTTGCGCCCGCGGCCGCGGTTTCGCGACAGTGGGGCACCCCGAGACCGCCCGCGTGTCCCGGCCGCGGCCGCCGCCGCGCGCCGGTCCGCGCCCCGCCGAGGAGTTCCCCATGACCGTCTCGTCCACCACCGTTCCCGGCGCCGACCGCCCCTCGCTCGACAATCTGCCCGGCGGCAACCCGATCCTGCTAGCCAGGGCCTTCGCCGAGGCGGTGGCCGAGGTGGAGGAGCCCGACGAGGACGGCGGCAACGGCGGCTACACCCCGGCCAAGGCCGACGACGAGGCGCCGGCCTACGGCGACTACAGGGCGATCGGCTGGCCCGGCGAGGTCGGCGAGGGGACCATCCGCTACGAGACCGGCGACGGCCGCAAGGTGGTGGTCGACCGCGCCACGAACCCGCAGATGTACGACCGGGTGGTGGCCGACTACGAGACCATGACGACGCTGAACCGGCGCAGCGCCGAGGGCGACATCGTCGACGGCGCGGGCGCCAAGGAGCCCGAGCACCTCAAGGACTACAAGACCATCGAGGAGCCGGGCACGCTCGGCGAGGGGATCGTCCGCTACGAGGCGGACGACGGCTGGCACGTCGTCGCCAAGGCCGAGAATGAAGCCGTCTACAACCAGGTGGTCGCCGACCGCCAGTCGCGCGAGGGCCTCGCCAAGAGCGAGACGGAGGGCTACCGGCGGGCCACCGGCGACGACACGCCGCCGCCCTACCAGGGCATCAGGGTCGGCCCGCCGGACGAGATGGGGCCGGGCACCATCCGCTACGAGCAGAACGGCGAGAAGGTGGTGGTGTCCTACGAGGACAACCCCGACCTCTACGACCAGGTGGCGTCCTACCACGCGCTCCTGTCCAGCCCCGAGCACATGGGCACGGTCGAGGACTTCCTCGGCGACGGCTACGACCTGGCGGGGGTGAAGGCCGAGCCGCCGAAGCTGGAGGACATCGCCAAATGGTCGGTGGTGGGCGACCACACCGTCGCCATCGAGACCCGCGACGGCACGAGGACGGTGATCTCGGCCGACGTCAACCCCGCGCTGCACGCCCAGGTGTCCGAGCAGATCGCCACGTGGGATGCGATCAACCAGTCCGTGGGCAACGGCTACGACCTGGCGTCCTCCGACTTCAGCCCCAAGGACAACGAGATCACCACCTTCGGCTGGCCCGAGGAGCTGGGCCACGGCCTGATCCAGTTCGAGACGAAGGAGACCGTGCTGGAGGACGGCCGCAAGGTCGAGAAGACGAAGAAATACGTCGTCTCCGAGGAGATGAACAAGCCGCTCTACGACCGCATCATGGACCGCAACGAGGACCTGCGCGCCGATGGCGTCGACGACCTGCGGGCCAGGCACGACCTGCCGCCCCAGGGCGAGCTCGACGTGCTGAGCCTGGAGATCGACGAGCGCAGCGACCCCGACAAGGAGGACTCGCCCAAGATGACGGTGTCGGAGGCGGCGACCAAGCATCTGCTGGACGAGTACCGCAAGGGCATCGAGGACGGCACGATCGCCAAGGACGACGACCGCGCCAAGCTGGTGCGCGCCCTGGAGGCCAAGGCGGCGATGTCGAGCGGGCGCGGCATCATCGCCTACGAGGAGGCCCAGGGCCTGTTCGGCGGCACCTGGCGCGAGAGCGACGACGAGCAGACGATGATGACCGGCTCCGACCTGCAGGACATCATCAACGGCGGCAAGGTCGACGAGACCATCGCCGCGCTGTTCGCCAAGGAGACCATCGCCGGGGACTATTCCAAGAAGCTGGACGACGCGCTGGGCAAGGTGCCCGACCGCGAGGGGCTGACCCAGCGGCTGGACGAGATTCTGAACGGGCCGGAGTACATCGCGTACATCCAGGACCTGAAGGACCAGGGGATGGAGGCCGCCGCCGAGGCCGACATCAGCAAGATGATCCAGAGCCTGACCCTGCTGGACCCCGAGAAGGGCCAGGCCGCCGCCCAGAAGCTGCAGATGAACAGCCTCACCGCCGACCTCGACGCGCTGGTGGGCGACCCGTCCAAGGTCAGCGACGAGAACAAGGTGCTGGCGACCAAGGATCTGTTCGGCCTGCTGAAGGGCGTCATCAAGTCCGACGCCTTCGACCTGCCGCGCCGCACCGTCGACACCATCGACAAGTTCCTCAACGAGTTCATCGACGGCAAGACCGACCAGAAGAAGGTCATCAAGGCCATCGAGGAGGCGGCCGCCGCGGCCGAGGCCAACGGCGGCAAGCTGTCCCAGGCCGACCTGGAGCGCTTCTCGGCCTATGTGCCGATGAAGGACCGCGAGGGGCTGGCCGGGCTGCTGGGCGGCATGGCCGACAAGGGTGTGCTGGGCTCGCTGGGCGGCGGCGTGTCGCTGTTCTCGGGCATCTATCAGCTCGTCGGCAAGGGCGGCAAGCTGGGCGACGAGCCGCTGGAGCGGCTGTCCATCGCCAAGGACTTCATCAGCTTCGCCGGCGCCTCCCAGCACTTCGCCAAGCTCGGCGACAACATCATGCAGGCGATGGGCAAGCCCGGCTTCGTCGACATGCTCGGCCTCAGCAAATCGGTGCCGGAGATCTGGGGCAAGGAGGGGCTCTGGGGCAAGAAGCTGGAGGCGGTGGGCACCGGCGGCGGCGACGGCAAGCCGCCCCGCATCGACATCGACCTTCCCGTCGTCTCCGACGAGTTCCGCAGCCAGATGGCGACCGCCGCCGACGACATCTTCAAGGACGTGCGCGCACCCGACGTCAGCGGCGTCGACAACTCCATGTACGACGGCATCGCCGACATGTTCGACCGCGAGGCGGCGGCCGCCGCCGGCGGCACCGACCTCAAGCCGCCGCCGGGCACGGCCGCCAAGATCGCCGGCTCGGCCATCAAGGTGCTGGGCGCGGTCAGCGACGGCGTCGGCGGCGTCGCCGACATCGTGCTGGGCGCCTTCACCATCAAGTCCGGCGTGGAATCGGGCAGCGACCTCGCCAAGGCGGCGGGCAGCCTGCAGGTGGTCAGCGGCGCCTTCGGCGCCACCGCCGGCGCCATCGGCATCGCCGGCCTGTTCGGCTCGGTCGGCGCCGCCGCGGCCTTCACCGGGCCCCTGTTCCTGGGCAGCGTGCTGCTGGCCGGCATCGGCGCGGTGGTCAGCTTCTTCGTCGACCACGAGAAGAAGCAGAAGGCCACGGACAAGGAGGGCCAGTGGTTCAAGGACCTGGCGGCCGACGGCCTGCTCCAGGGCGACTGGGGCGACAAGGTCGAATACGCCCGCTACATGTTCCACCACTACGGCCAGCGCGACGCCCCGGAGGACGAGAGCATCTACGACTACCAGGCGACGGAGTGGGAGAATTTCCGCACCACCCAGCAGAAGGGCGGCTCCTCGACCAACCGCCTCGACCACGACCTGCACGTCGACTGGGAGGGCGACGGCGAGAACGCGTACGCCTGACCGGGCACCCGCGGGGCCCCCTCAATCGGGCGCGAGCCTGGAGAGCGTTGCCCTGGCCGTCTCCCCTCGAGACGCGGACGGTGCCGATCAGCATGCCGCCTCGATGTCGGTCGGCGCGAAGTCGTTGCCCTTGAACAGCAGGGGCTCGCCAACCGCCTTGGCGAGAGCGTAGCTGAAGCAGAGGGCAGAGGTGTCGATCACCATGGATAGGGACAGCGTCAGCTCGGCAGGCCTCGGTCGTCATACAGGCCAGCGGTCGGGTCCTCGCCCGTGCCGGCCGGCCCGGCGGCACGCACCAGGTCCATGACATGCTCGACTTTTGCGCGCTGCGTCGGGGTCGGCTCGGCGAAAGGCACTGCGCGCCGGCTCTGCCGCTCCCGCATCAGTTCCGCACGCAAGGCGACCGCCACCACCTCTTCGACGGTCTGGCCTCGCATGGCGGCGAGCTGGCGGGCGATGGCCTCGGTTTCAGCGCTTGTCGGGATCGGTATCGACGCTCTCCAAATCACAATCGCCTGTGTCTGGATGATCATCCACGGCCGCGACAGCGCGAGACCATGGTCATTTCACAAACCTATTTCACATGAGCGATGAAGGGCAAAGCGGTTTGGCATGGCGTGGCCCCCTCCGCCGTCGCGACGACGTCGGCGGGGAAACGGCAGCCGGCACAGCGGCGATCACGGGGCGTCGCCATGGCGATCCATAACCCGCCAGGACCGATCCGGCCGCATCGCCCGCCGCCGACCTGATGGCGCCATCCTCACCCCTCAGCGGGTGAGGATGGCGCCGGGGGTGCCTTCGGTGGAGCAGGTGAAGGACAGGATCAGGTCGTCGTAGTCGAAGTCGTCGTTGATCCGGTCGTCGCCCGGCCCCATGTCGTTCCAGAAATAGGTGATGATGCGCCCTTCCAGCTCGCGGCAGCGGAAGGTGCCGTCGCCGGCCAGCGGCGCGAAGGGCCGGGGTTCGTAGGGCGTGAAGCAGCGCCCGCTCTGCGGCGGGGCGTCCGCCAGGCCCTCGCCGATCTGCAGGGCGCAGTTGTTGGGCTCGGCGTAGGCGTCGGCCGTGGGCGGGTAGAGGTGGGAATAGTAGACATAGTTCCCGAACTTGGCCCCGCCGTAAGGGTTGGTCTCGTTGATGTAGTGCTCTTCATGCCGGTAGGCAGGCGATGTCGCCAGGGCGATGCCGATGCGGTCGGACGCGGCGACGCACTGGCTGTAGACTTGGCTCCCTTCCCAGTTGACGTTGTCGGCGACCGTCACCAGTGCGGCCGCCGCCGGCACCCCGCCGTCGTCGGGCACCTTGTACCAGGAGAGGGTGAGCTTGTCGGCGTCTATGCGGCCGGGGTTGAAGTCGCCGAGGTCCAGCGAGAACTGCATCAGCGGATTCTGCGCGGTGGCCGAGGCGGTGACGTCGGTGCCGGGGTTGACCAGCCCCATCAGGCTGCTGGTCACCCGGGCGCCGGCCGACACCGTGACCGTGGCGACGGCGTCGCCGCCGGCGCAGGAGCCGGTGGCGCTGGCGGCGATGGCCGGGGCGCCGATCTCCAGCCCGGTCAGGGCCGCGGCGTTGCGCGCGAAGTAGTCGGCGGCGGTCTGCTCGGCATAGAGGCGGTCGGCCGCCGAGGTGTCGCGGAACACCGACACCCCGGCCAGGGCGGCGGCGTCGACGACGCCCTGCAGCCCGCGGTGGACGAAATAGACCCGCCCGAGGTCGATGGCGGCGCCGGCCGCCAGCATCAGCGGCACCGCCGCCACCGCGGCCATCAGGGCGATGCCGCCACGGCGGGACTGCGACAGGGACACGCGCATCACGACGCACTCCATTCCACGACGTCCTTGCGCGGCCGGGCGATGGCGTCGCCGTGCAGGGTGATCGGGTCGGGCAGGAAGAACAGCAGGGGCGAGCGGTAGACGTAGGAGGCGCGCACCACCACCACGTTCTCGCCGGCAAGCAACCCCATGCCCGCCACCACCGCGGCGGGGTCGGTGGTGCCGTTGCCGGCGCAGCGGTCGCTGTGCCATTGGGTGGCGGCGGCCCCGCCGCCCGCCGCCATGACGCTGGCCACCTCCAGGCCCAGCGTGTCGGCGGGGAACGGCAGCACCATCATGCGCCCGGCGGTGCAGACCTCGTCCAGGGTGGCCGTCGACACGGTGTCCTCCAGGGCCACCAGCTCGGCCACCCCCTCGGCCGCCCCCTTCAGCTTGGTGGCGGCCAGGTAGACCTGCGAGATCTCGAAGGTGCCCAGGCACAGCACCACCAGGGCCGAGGCGACGAAGCCGAACTCCAGGGCCGCCACGCCGCGGCGGTCACGGACCAGGGCGGACAGGGCGGGCGGGACGGCGGCGGTCATTCGTAGTCCTCGTTGCGTGTGACGCTGACCGCCACCAGGTCGACGTTGCCGTCGCCGGCCACCGCGCCGGCCATGAAGGGGATGACCAGGTGCTGGCGGTAGAACACCTGGACCAGCACCGGCTGCCCCGCCGCCCCCGGGGCGAAGGTCGAGGCGCCGGGGGCGGCGGTCAGCAGGGACCCGCGCAGCGCCGCGAAGCTGGCCCCGGCCTGGACGTTCCAGCGCAGCTTGGCGCAGTCCATCAGGCCGGAGTTGAAGGTGCGGCACATCACCTGGCGGAACGCCGCCTCGCCGCCGCTGCGGATCTGCCCGGTGCGGATCAGGCGGGCGACGCCGGCGGTGGTGGCGTCCAGGGTGCTCTGGGTCAGCAGCAGCAGCGCGATCTGCACCACCCCGAACACCAGCATCAGGAAGATCGGCAGCAGCAGCGCGAACTCCAGCGCCGTGGCGCCGGAACGGTCGGCGAGCAGGCCGCGGCGGCGGCGCGGGGCGGGTGTATCAAGCAAGGTTGTCATATCTATGGTCACCGCTCCAGCACCACGTCCTTGGCGCCCTCGGCGGTGCAGGTGAAGGACAAGACGATGTCCTGATAGTCAAGGTCGTCGGTACCCCCCCCCATGTCGTTCCAGCTGAACCGGACGACACGCCCATCCAGCTCACTGCATCGCACCGCGCCATCCGCGGCCACCGCAGTGAAAGGCTTCGGCTCCAACGGCGTGAAGCAGCGCCCCGTCACCAGCGAAGGCTGTGCGACACCCTCCACGACCTCGGCGATCTGCAACGAGCAATTGTCGGCCAGGCTCGGCAGGCTGTCGGCGGTTGGCGGGTAGCGCGACGAGAAGTAATAGTATTTCGTGTCGCCCTTCATTCCGTAGGGATAGACGACTGCATAGGGAATCCGGCCGCCGGGAACGCGGCCAAGTGCGAAGCCAAGGGGGTCCTGGGGAGACACGCAGGCCCGGAACACGGTCTCGGATCCATATCCGAGGTTGTCGACAATCTTGTGCAAGTCTGCGATCGCCGGCGGGCTGCCGTCGTGGGGAACCTTGTACCAGAACACCTCCAGCGCATCGTAGGCGTCATGGACGAAGCCGCTGAGGTCGAGGGAGAATTGGACCACCGGGGTGCTGGCGGTCGCCGAGACCGGCAGCACCAGGGCCGGCATGGTGATGCCCATCAGGCTGGGCTCCACCGTGACGTCGGCGCGGATGGTCACGCTGGCGGTCACGTCGGCCGCCGCGCAGGTGGCGTCGGACAGGGCGGCGTCGATCTGCGGCGTGGCGACGCTGAGTCCGGGCGACAGCTCCAGCCCGCGGGCGAAATACGCGCCGGCCGTGGCGATCGCCTCGGCGCGCTGGGTGCTGGTGCCGTCGGTGTAGACCGACACCCCGGCCAGGGCCGCGGAATCGGCCACGCCCTGGATGCTGCGCACCGCCAGGTAGACGCGGCCGTAGTCGACGGCCGCCCCGGAGGCCAGCAGCAGCGGCACCAGCAACACCGCGAACATGACCGCCATGGCGCCGCGCCGGGCGCGCAGCAGCGCCAGGGCGGCCCGGCGCAGCGGGCCGTCCGGCGACCGGGCGGAGTCGGTGTGCGGGTGGCCCATCGCATGCTCCTGGTGTGCGGTTCGGATGGGGTGCGGCGTGACGGACGGGAGGGTGCCGGCACGGCACGCCCCCGACCATCGTCGACCGGCCGCGGGCGGGCAAGAACAGTCCCTTTCCCGGCGGTTGAAACGACCGGCAACAATGGCCCGGCACCACCGGTGGGCGGCTACAGCAGGCCGTGCTGCTTCATGATCTGGGCCAGCAGCGGGTAGGACGGCATGGGCATGTAGCCCATCTGCTGGGTCTCGTCGAAGAAGGTGGTCACGAACGCCATGTCCTGGTGGACCGGGATGCCGTTGCGCTCGGCCTCCACCACCAGGCGCTTGGCCCCGGCGCCGCGCGCCTTGGCGATGCACACCGGGGCGGGCATCTCGTCCTCGACGAAACGGACGACGAGGACCTGGCCGGCGTCGCCGATCACCAGCGACGCCTCGGCCAGCGGCGTCCGCCCCTCCCCGCCCTGGCGGGCCTGCTGGCGCAGCGCCCGCTTGATCGCCGGGTTCTGGTTCATGTTCTTGGCCTCCTGCTTGCTTTCCGTCTTGGTCATGCGCTGGTCGCGCAGGAACAGCCAGGATTGCAGGCGCATGTCGACCAGCCCGTTGACGGCGAAGATGACGATGGCCAGCCCGGCCAGCAGCAGGGTCGTCTCGCCCCACACCTCGGCGGTGCAGGCGACGCCGCAGCGCGGCAGCCACATCAGGGACCCCAGGGTGCCCAGCACCACCACCACCCCGCTGCCGCCCAGAAGGGCCAGCTTGAACAGCGCCTTGATCAGGTCGATCAGGCGGCGCAGGCTGAACAGGTTCTGGAAGCCCGAGACCGGGTTGATGCGGGTGAACTTGGGCATCACCGGCTCGAACGACAGCACGATGCCGCGCTTCATCACCAGCTCGGCGAACACCGTGGCGACGATGACGAAGAGCAGCAGCGGCCCGACGAAACCGACGGCGATCGAGGCCAGGCCGCTGGCCACGCTGCGCAGCGCCTCGCCGCGCGCCCCGTCGCGGAAATCCAGGGGCTGGCTCCACAGCGCCGCCAGGTCGGCGACCAGGGGGCCGAGGCCGGTGGCGAGGTGGATCACCGCGGCGATCAGCACCGCGGCGGCGTTGAGGTCGGGGCTGCGCGCCACCTCGCCGCGCTCGCGGGCGCGGCGCAGCTTCTGCTGGCTGGCGGGAAGCTCCTTCTCTTCAGAGCTCACCGGACAGCGCCTCGATCTCCGGGATGACGGCGCGCAGGCGCAGCGACTGGCGCAGCATCTCATCGGTGGCGAAGGTGGCGTAGAGCACCATCAGCCCGGTCAGCACCAGGCTCTTCAGCCCGGTGCCGAGCTGGTCGATGTGGAGCTGCGGGGCGAGCTTGGCCACGAATCCCAGCAGGGCGTCGCTCAGCAGGTTGGCGATCACCAGCGGTGCCGCCAGCACCAGGGCCATCACCATCAGCTTCTGCAGCAGGCCGACGAACACCCCGTCGACGGCGACCGCGGTGACCGGCGCGAAGGCGCCGACCGGCCACAGCAGGTAGCTGTCGTAGATCACCGAGGCGATGACGTCGATGCCGCCCGCCAGCAGGAACAGCGCGACGCTGACGATGACGAAGAAGGTGCCGAGCACGCTGGTCTGCGACGCCCCCTCCGGGTCGGCCAGGGTGCCGATGGCGGTGCCGCGCTGCACGTCGAGCGCCGATCCCGCCAGCTCCGCCGCCCAGAACGGCAGGCCCAGGATGATCCCCAGCGCCGCCCCGACCGCGAACTCCTTGCCGGTCAGCAGCACCACGTCCATGAAGAACCGCGCGGGCTCCAGCGTGTCGACGGCGGCGTAGGCCGCAGGCATCATCGGCACCGCCAGGGCGAAGGCGACGCCGCCGCGCGCCAGCCGGGTCACCCCGGTGCGGGTGAACACCGGCAGCAGCAGGGTGGCCCCCAGCCAGCGCACCATCGCCAGCCCCATGGCCAGCGGCCACACCGTCAGGGCGTGCATCAGCGGGTCCGTCGCGTCGGCACCGAACATGCGCGCACCCCCTAGGACGGCACCACGGAGCGGCCGACCACCGGCAGCTGCTCCAGCAGGCGGGTGGTGTGCTCGATGAGGGTGCCGTTGATGGTGCGCCCGGCCAGCGCGCAGACCACCAGCACGGCGACGATCTTGACGGCCATCGGCAGGCCCTGGTCCTGGATCTGGGTGACCGCCTGGAACAGACCGATCAGCAGGCCGAAGACGATGGCGACGCCCAGCGCCGGCAGCGACAGCAGCAGGATCAGCATCAAGGTGGACTGGACGTAGACGACGAGATCGCTGTGCGCCATGCCCCCCTCCCTCAGCTGTAGCTCAGGATCAGGCCGTGCAGCAGGCGCGACCAGCCATCGACCAGGACGAACAGGAAGATCTTGAAGGGCACCGAGATCACCGGCGGCGACAGCATCGACATGCCCATGGCCATCAGCACGTTGGCGATGATCAGGTCGACCGCCAGGAAGGGCAGGTAGAGCAGGAAGCCGATCTCGAACGCCCGCGTCAGCTCCGACGCCACATAGGCCGGCAGCAGGATGACGAAGTCGTCGTTGGCCACCTCGTCGGTCGCCATGGCCGGCCACACCCGGCGCGTCGCCGCCAGGAAGAAGTCGCGCTCGCCGGTCGGGGTCAGGCGCAACAGGTGCTCGCGCACGGGCTCGCCGACAAAGGCGGCGGCGTGCTCCCAGCCCTCCACCGTGTTGAAATCCAGCGACGGGTCGGTGATCCGGGCGTAGACCACGCCGATCAGCGGGGTGGCGATGTAGAGCGCCAGCACCAGCGCGATGCCGTAGAGCGCGATGGTCGCCGGTGCCTGCTGCGTGCCCAGGGCGTTGCGCAGCAGCGACATGACGATGGAGATCTTCAGGAACGCCGTCAGGGTGACGATGATCAGCGGGACCAGGCTGATCCCGACGCTGATGATGAGAAGCGTGACGAGGTTCGGGAACAGGTCGCTAGTCATGGTCGAACAGCCGGAGCACCCGGGCGCCGACGGCGCCGTCCATCTGCACCAGCTCCGCCTTGCCGACCAGCTGGCCGCGCACCATCAGGTCGACCGCGCCGCCGCCCGGCCGGCCCAGGTCCAGCACGTAGCCCGGGCGGATCGCGCCCAGCTCGGCCAGGGTGACGTCGCACCGCCCGAGTTCGCAGACGATGCGCACCGTCACGTCGTCGAGCGCCGCCGGCGCGGGGGGGTGGTTGCCCTTGTCGTCCATCGCGGGGGATCCTCGTCTGCGGCGGTCGTCGCGCGCGACGACGGCCAGTCCTTCGGGTTGGATGCGGGCGCTCAGGCTCGGCCGTCCCGCGACCTCCAGGCGGACCGTTCCCCACGGCGCCGCCTCGTCGAGGACGACCACGTCGTCGCGCCGCAGGCTGCGCAGCACGGCCAGCGGCAGGACCACCGAGCCGGCCTGGGCGCTGACCGGGAGCGGCACCGCGCCGAGCCGGCTGGAGTGGGCCGGCAGGCGGTCCAGCGCCTCCCGGACCAGCGCCATCTCGGGCGGGGCCAGGCGCAGCCCGGCGTGGCCCAGCGTCACCCCGTCGCGCGCCACCCGGAAGCCGACCCGGCCGAGATCGGCCGGCACCGCACCGCCGGGCGGGCGCAGCGCCAGCGCCCGCCCGATGGCCGCCTCGAGCGCCCGCAGCGCGTCCTCCAGCGCCAGCTCGAGCAGCAGGTCGATGTCGGGGTGGTCGTCGCCCAGTTCGGGCCCGAGCGGGTCCAGCAGGACGCGCACCAGGGGCCGCGACAGGTCGACCCGGCCGACCGCCGTGCCGATCGCCACCGGCAGGCACAGCGCCCCCGCCTCGGCCGCCGCCATCTCGTGCGGCGGCGCCACCGCAAGCTCCAGATCGCGGCCGCCGAACGGCACGGTGGCCGGGGCGCGGCCGCGGTGCAGGCGGCGGCTGGCGGCCGCCTCCACGGCGCCGACCCGGGGCAGGGCCGGAGGCCCCCAGCCGCGCCGGCCCGGGGCGAAGGGATCATCCATGGCCCGCCCCCGTCGCTGCCCCGCCGCCCGCCGCCCGCGCGCCGGGGTGCGGGCGCTCGGCCTCCGCCTCCTCGCGGATCTCCGCCGCCGCGGCCTCGGCGCGGCCGATCTCCTCGGCCAGCGCCTCCAGCTTCTGCACGGTGCGCCGGCGCTCGTCGAGCACACCCCGCGCCGCCTCGACCTCCGCCGCGATGGCCGCGCGGCGGCGCCGCTGCGCCTCCACCAGGAAGGCCATCTGCGCCTGCAGCAGATACTGCTCGTCGATCGCCAGCACCAGCCGGTCGAGCGCGCCCGGCCCCATGCTGGTGGCGACGGTGCCGGCGTAGAGGTCGGCGATGCGCCGGCGCGACGCCACCGCCAGCGCCGCCTGCCGGCGCTCCAGGTCGCTCACCTGGGCGGACTGGGCGTCGAGGCGCCCGGTCGCCAGACGCAGCGCGCTCGCCGCCTGGCGCTCGCGCAGGCGGCGCAGGTCGAGCAACGGCCCGAGCGACCGGATCATTCGCCCAGCCGCTTCAACTGCGCCATGGTCTGCTCCCATCGGCTGGACTCCGACGCCTTCTGGCGCAGGAACTCGTTGATGACCGTCATCTTGCGCACCGCCTCGTCGGCCAGGGCGTCGCTGCCGGCGCGGTACTCGCCGACCCGCAGCAGCAGTTCGATCTCGTCGTAGCGGGCCAGCAGCGCGCGCACCTTGGCGGCGTCGGCCTGGTGGCGCGGGGCGGCGACGTGGGCCATGACGCGGCTGCGGCTCTGCAGCACGTCGATGGCCGGGTAGTGGTTGGCCCGCGCCAGCTTCGCCGACAGGATGATGTGCCCGTCGAGGATGCTCTTGATCTCCTCGGCCACCGGGTCCTGGGTGCCGTCGCCCTCCATCAGCACCGTGTAGAACGCGGTGATGGAGCCGCGCACCCCCGGCCCCGCGCGCTCCAGCAGCGGCGGCATCATGGCGAAGACCGAGGGGGGATAGCCGCGCCGGGTCGGCGGCTCGCCCGCCGCCAGGCCGATCTCGCGCTGGGCGCGGGCGAGGCGCGTGATGCTGTCCATCACCAGCAGCACCCGCTTGCCCTCGTCGCGGAACTGCTCGGCGATGGCGGTCGCGACCTGCGCCGCCTTGTGGCGCTCCAGCGCCGGACGGTCGGAGGTGGCGACGACGACCACCGACCGCGCCATCCCGGCCCGCCCGAGGTCGCGCTCCACGAACTCGCGCACCTCGCGGCCGCGCTCGCCGATCAGCGCGACCACGGCGACGTCCACGGTGGCGCCCTTGACCAGGCAGGCGAGCAGCGACGACTTGCCGCCGCCGGGCTCGCCGAAGATGCCGATGCGCTGGCCGACGCCGCAGGTCAGCAGACCGTCGACCACCCGCACCCCGGTCGGCAGCGGTGCCTTGATGACCTGGCGGGTCAGCGCGTCCGGGGGCGGCGCGTCGAGCGGCCGCGGGACGCCCCCGGTCGGGTGCGGCCGGCCGTCGATCGCCCGGCCGAAGCCGTCGAGCACCCGGCCGACCAGCGCGCCGCCGACCCGCACCCGCATGGCGCCGCCGGTGGGGACCACCTCGGTCCGGGTCGACAGCCCACGGGTTCCGCCGATCGGCACCAGCACCGCCGAGTCCGCGGCGAAGCCGATCACCTCCGCCAGGCCCTCCTCGCCGGTCGCCGGATCCTGCAACCGGCACAGCTCGCCGACCCGCAACCCCGCCAGCACGGTCTCGATCACCGTGCCCGACACCCGCGACAGCGTTCCCTTGACCGGCCGCACGGCGGCGCCCGCCACCCGGCGGCGCACCGCCGCCGCCAGCCCGCCGGGATCGGGCACGGCCGGGGGCATGGCCGGGGGCACGGCCTCAGCCATCGCCCGGCTCCGCCGGCGGTGGTGCCGCCAGACCGGCCCGCAACGCCGCGAGCTGGTCGTCGATGCCGGCTTCCACCGTGCCGAACTCGCAGGAGACGACGCAACGGCCCTCGGCCAGGCCGGGGTCCGGCTGGATCACCAGGACCGCGCGCAGCGCCGGCTCCAGGTGCTCCGCCAGGCCATGGTCGACCCATGCCACCGCCGCCGACGGCACCCGCACCACCAGGCGCCGGGCGTGGCGGAACTCGCGCACCGCATGGCACGCCGCCAGGAGCGTCGCGTCGCGCCGGTCGCGGTCGCCCAGGATGCGGGCCACGGTGTCGGCGACCAGATCGGCCAGCCAGCCCTCGCACCCCGCCAGCAGCGCGTCGATGCGCCGCGACGCCTCGGCCATCCGGCGGGTCGTCGCCGCCGCCGCCGCCGCCTCGCCCTCCCGGCGCCCCAGCTCGACCAGGCGCCGCCGCTCGTCCTCGCCGGCGGCGACGAGACGCGCCGCCTCGGCCCGCGCCGCCGCGAGGTAGCCGGCGCCCTCGTGCCAGACCCGGACCTCGCCGGCCCGCACCACCCGGCCGCGCGGGGCGAAGGCCGGGTCGCCCGGTGCCGCGGCCGGCAGCGGCGGGGACGCGCGCAAGGGCCGCTCGGGCGCGGGCGGCTCAGACATCGCTCTGCCCCATCGCCGCGAGGGCGCCGTTGCGGGCCGCCTCGACGTTGCGGAAATCGCCGGCCACCGGGACGAGGGCGGCGGCCGCCGGCAGCAGGGCCGCCAGCCAGCCGGCCAGCCCAGCCGGCAGGGCGGTGATCCAGGCCGCCATGCACACCGGCCCCTGGCGCCGGCAGGCGTCGATCAGGGAGTCCGCGTCGGCCGCCGGCGGGGCGGCGGCCTCCCCGGCCTGGCCGCCGCCGCGATGGCGCAGCGCCAGGTCGAAGGCGGCGCGCCCCACCGCCTCGGCGACCCGCTCGCGGTCGCGGCGCAGAACCAGGCGGCCGATCGCCTCGCCGTGGCGGATCACGCCGGCCAGCCGCATCGCCTCGTCCGCGGCGGCCCGGCCGTGCAGCACCAGCCGGTGCGCGGGATGGTCGAAGGCCGCCGCCGCCGGCCGCTCCAGGCCCAGCCGGGCGGCCACCCGCTCGCCGACGCGGCGGCGCAGCCGCGGGCTGGCCAGCAGCGCGTCCAGCACGGCGCCCGGCGGCGGCGGGTCGAACGCCCGCTCCAGCGTGGCCCGCGGCAGCTCGCCCGGCATCCCGTCCCAGGCCGCGGCGATGGCGTCGGCGAGCTGGCCCGGCGACGGATCGGCGGCGGTCATGGCGCGAGCTTGAACTTGGCCGGCCATTGCCGGCGCAGGAAGGCGCCGGCGGCGGCGCCGGCCAGGGCCAGGCCGATGCCGCCGCCGATGACGAAGGGCAGCGGCACGACGGGGTCGGATTCGATCAGCCGGGCCAGCGGGGACCGCGGCGCCGGCTTGGCCACGTCCACCGGCACCAGCACCACCGACACCTTGTCGTAGGTCACGCCGACCACGGCGTTGGCGACCAGCATCTTGATCTGGGACAGGAAGGTGTCGACCGGCACATAGGCGGCGTAGCGGATGAACACCGAGGCCGCCGACGGGCTGGAGTCCTGTTGCAGGAGGTCGGTTTCGGCCAGCACGATGTGCACCCGGGCGGTCAGGACCCCGTCGATCGAGGAGATCGTGCGGCCCAGCTCCTCGCTCAGCGCGTACATCATCTTGGCACGCTCCTCGGTCGGCGAGGCCACCAGGCCGCCGCCGCTGAAGACGCTTCCCAGGGTCTGGTAGATCTGGCGCGGGTAGCCGCGGGCCTTGAGCAGGGCGACGGCGTCGGTGAAATGGCGGTCCTCCACCAGCACCGTCACCGTCTTGTCCTTGTCGGCGCGCCGCCCGGCCGACAGGCCGGCCTCGCGCAGGATCGCCACCATCTCGTTCGCCTGCACCTCGTCGAGCCCGCTGTACAGCTCGGTCTCGCACGCCGACAGCAGCAGCCCCGCGCCCAGCAGCAGGCCGGCCAGCCAGGGCCGCCGCCTCCCCTGCCCCGCCGCGCCCCTCACGAGGCGCGCACCAGCGAGTTGATGGCGTTGGACAGCTGCTCGGTGATCTTCTGCAGCTCCGAGGCCTGGATCTGGTAGGCGGCGAACTCGGTGTAGCGCACGAAGGCGCGGTCGTAGGTGTCCTGCAGATGGTCCCACCGCTCCGCGAAGCCGCCGCCGCTGCCGCCACCGGCCCCGGGATGGCGCGACGCCGGTCCGGGCAGCGAGGCCGCCATCAGCCGCCCGGCGTCGCCCGACCAGCCGGTGATCCCCTGCGCCTGCAGCGGCGCCTGGCCGGAGCCGATCATGCCGGCAAGGCCGGGCATGCCGATGGCACGGCCGGCCTCCCGCGCGTCGATGCGGGCCTGCGCCTTCAGGAAGTCCTCGCCGACGACCCGGTTGATCTCCTCGCTGCGCCGGAGAAGGTCGCGCAGCCCCTGGGCCATCTCGTTGCCCAGCGCCTGCGGATTGCCCAGGCGTTCGGCGTCGCCCGCCTGGTGCGCCAGGCCGCCGAGATCGACACGGGCCGTCGGCTCCAGGGGAGCGGCGCCCCCGCCGGGGGCGGCACCCGCCGCGGCAAGCTGGACCTGCGTCACCGTCATCGCCTTGCCCCGTCTTGCAGGAACGAACCGCCTGCCGGCTGCGCCACCGGCCGGCCGCTCGACTCAACATGACCCCCGTGTTAGTTCAGATCGCCCGGGGATGGAACACCCGGATCGGAAACAATCCCGTTCCCCCAAGTTGATGATGCATGGTTGACCTCACATTCGAGTCCCGCTAACAGGTTTATTGCTCGCCGCCCGGAACAAGTGCCTTGACGCGACTCGAGATACAACACCGGGACGAAAAAATGAGTTTCCTGTCAGAATACCGAAAGAAATTTCCTTTATAGTTCGTTTTGATAAACGTGATCAGGCCGCTTCGAACGGGGTGGCTTTCCAGGTCGGATGAAGGCTCTGGAAACAACGTGCGGCGTTCATTAAGGGAGCACATCATGGCTGAAGGTAATTCCGTCGAGACGCTGGAAGGCCTGCAGAAGGAGGCCCAGCAGCAGTACCTCGACCTCTCGGTCAACCAGATCAAGAACGAGATGGCCGCCCAGGAGGCCCAGATCGCGAAGGAAGTGGCGCAGGCCTGGTCGAAGGCGAAGTAAGCGACCGCGTGTGCCCGGCGTCCGACCGCCCTGCCCCGTCATGGCGGCCGGACGCCTCCACCGACCGTTTCCGAGGAGTGGACATGCCGACCGAGCCCGGTCACGCCCCCGTCGCGCAGGACTACTCGGCGCTGATCCGTTCCGGCCGGCACGCCGGGGCCGCGGTGGCGTTGGCGCCCGGCCACTACATGGTCGGCCGCGCCGACGACGCCGACATCGTGCTGACCGATGACGGCATCGCCGACGCCCACGCCGAACTGCATCTGCGCAACGGCACCTGCTCGCTGCGCCCGGTGGGCGGCGCGGTCCAGGTGGCGGGCCGGCCGCTCAGCGCGGGCGCCCGTGTGATCGTCCCGTTGCCGACCGACATCACCCTCGACGGCGTGCGAATCACCCTGTCCGCGACCCGGGCCCTGGCGACGCCGCCGGGACGGCGCCCGTCACGCCTGCGCCGCCTGGCGCTGGTCGCCGGCGGCGCCGTCGTGGTGGCCGGCGCCCTGGGCGCGGCGGTGCCGGCCAGCCATGGCACGGGCGGCACGGGCGGCATGGGCGGCGCGCCGGTGGCGGCGGCGGCCACCGCACCGTCCGGCCCGGTCGCGCTGATGCGCGCCGGGCTGTCCCTCACCGGGCTCGACTTCGCGGCTCCCGCCGCGGAACCCGCCGACGCCGACGCCACGGACGGCGGTGCGGCCGGCGCGGCGACCGCCGCCAGCGCCATGGCCGACCGCCTGCGCGACTCCGGCCTGGCCGGGCTGGTGCGGGTGCAGGCCGGGGCCGGGGTGGTCGAGGCGCGCGGCGCCGTGCGCCCGGAAAGCGAGAGCGCCTGGACCGGCGCCCAGGCGTGGTTCGACACGACCTACCGGGGCCGGATCACCCTGGTGTCCGAGGTCCGGGTCGAGGAGGGCGCCGCGGCCGTCCCGAGCTTCGCCATCCAGAGCATCTGGGCCGGCGCCGGGGCCTATGTGAT
The DNA here is from genome assembly GCF_059703765.1 of Azospirillum sp. NS33. Lineage (NCBI taxonomy): Bacteria > Pseudomonadati > Pseudomonadota > Alphaproteobacteria > Rhodospirillales > Azospirillaceae > Azospirillum > Azospirillum sp. NS33. Next base: position 63,016 of record NZ_BAAKJB010000032.1, read on the forward strand.
CGCAAGCAACGGAGAGAAGTATGGCGTCGGGGCGCGGCTTCCGGGGGGCTGGGCGATCGAGACGATCGCGCGGGACGCGATCGTCGTCAGCCGCCAGGACGAACGCGTCAGCCTGGTTCCGTGACCGGACCCGGGCATGAGCCTCGACGTCAGCCAGCTGCGGGCCGAGCTGTACCCCGTCGACCGGCCGGCGGCGCCGGTGGCGTCTGTGGCGCCGGCCGCGGCGACCGCCGGCGTCGCGAAGACGCCACCGCCCGCCGCCCCGGAGCCGGTCCCTGCACCTGCCGCTCCGGCCGCCGCCCCAGCGGGGGCGGTGCCCTGGCTGGACCCGCGGATCGCCGGGCGGGCCGCGCTGGGCAGCGCCGAGGAGCAGATGCGCACGCTGGTGGCGCTGCACGCCCTGTTCTCCCAACGCAGCGACCCGGTCGCCCGCAACGCGGCGGCGGTCCTCCACGAGGAGGTGCGCAACCACCTCGTGCTGAACGGACAGCTCAACAGCCTCGTGGAGTGACCGCGGTGACGGACAGCCAGATCACGATGCTCCACGCGCTCGGCGCCTTCTACCTGCGGATCGGTGACGCCGCGCGGGCCCTGGCGCTGACCGCCGCGGCGTTCGAGGCGGCGCCCCGCCGGGTGCCGCTGGCGGAGACGCTGATCCGCTGCTATGTCGCCGCCGGCGAGGGCTCGGCGGCGGTGGCGCTGCTCGACCGCATGGACCTGGGCGCCGCCGACCCGGCGCAGCGCCAGAGCTTCGGGATGCTGCGCTGCCGCGCCCTGTGGCTGGCCGGGCGGGCCGCCGAGGCGCGCCGGCTGCGGGCCGAGATGCTGCGCCAGGAGGCGACCGCGGCATGAGCCCCTCCCCGCCCCTGGCCAGCCGCCTGTTGGGCGGCATGAGCGTGCTGGGCAACTATTCGGTCATCGTGCTGCTGCTGGTGGCGGTGGTCATGATCATCCTGCCGCTGCCGCCGCTGGTGGTCGACATGCTGATCGGACTCAACATCGGCGTCACCGCCCTGGTGCTGATGCTGGCCATGAACATCACCCGGGCCGTGGAGTTCGCCACCCTGCCCTCGGTCATCCTGGTGGTGACCGTGTTCCGCATGTCGATCGAGATCACCACCAGCCGGTCGATCCTGGTGGAAGCCGACGCCGGGGAGATCGTCCGCGCCTTCGGCGAGTACGTCATCGGCGGCAACCTGCTGGCCGGCGTGGTCATCTTCCTGATCATCACCGTCGTCCAGTTCCTGGTCATCACCAAGGGGTCGGAGCGCGTCGCCGAGGTCGGCGCGCGCTTCACCCTGGACGCCATGCCGGGCAAGCAGCTGGCCATCGACAACGACCTGCGCAACGGCGACATCACCCAGTCCGAGGCGGTGCGCCTGCGCAAGATGCTGGCCCAGGAGAACCAGCTCTTCGGCGCCATGGACGGCGCCATGAAGTTCGTCAAGGGCGACGCCCTGGCCGGCATGGCCATCGTGGTGATCAATCTGGTCGGCGGCATCATCATCGGCGTGCTCCAGCACAACCTGTCCTTCGCCGAGGCGGCCCACACCTTCTCGCTGCTGACCGTCGGCAGCGGCCTGATCGCCCAGATCCCGGCGCTGTTCATGTCGATCGCGTCCGGCGCCATCATCACCCGGGTCACCGGCGGCGATTCCAGCCTCGGCATCGAGATCTCGCGCGAGTTCGCCAAGCCGCGCGCCCTGGCGACGGCCGCCGGGGTGCTGGGGGTGATGGTGATGGTGCCGCACTTCCCCAAGGCGATCTTCGCCACCCTGGCGGTCGCCATGGCCGGGCTGGCCTGGCTCGCCCACCGCCACCAGACGGCGCTGGCGGCCGACGACGACGGCGCCTTCGCGCCGTCCGGCTCGGCCCTGGCGGCAGGCTGGTCGGGCAGCGTCGGCAAGGCCGACGGCAAGACCACCGCCGGCAGCCGGACCATGGCCCCGGCGGAGATCCGGCTGGCCCCGCCGCTGGCCCTGGCGGCGACCGACGTGCCGGCGCGCCTGAACGCCCTGGGGCGGGCCCTGCACGAGGAGTTCGGGATCGAGTTCCCGGCGATGCGCGTCACCGAGGACGCCACCCTGCCCGGCCAGGGCTACACCGTGCTGATCGATCACCTGCCGGTGACGCGGGGCGAGGTGCCGGCCGACCGGGTGCTGGTGCGGGCGCCGGCGATGGACGTCGACCTGCTGGGGGTCGGGCACACGCTTCTTCCGGCCCCGGCCCCGGCCACGGGTCAGGAGCTGTGGGCCGACGCCGCCGCGACGGCGACCTTGGACGCGGGCAAGCTGGCGTGGCTCGGCACCGCCGAGGTGCTGGTGGAACGGGTGTCCACGACCCTGCGCCGCAACGCCGGCCAGTTCGTCGGCATCCAGGAGGCGAAGAACCTGCTGGCCGCCATGGAATCCGACGCCTTCGAGGACCTGGTGCGCGAGGCCAACCGCGCGGTGCCCCTGCAACGCTTCACCGAGGTGCTGAAGCGGCTGCTGGACGAGCAGGTCTCCGTGCGCAACCGCCGGCTGATCCTGGAGGCGCTGGTGGAATGGGGGCCCAAGGAGCAGGATCCGGCCCTGCTGGCGGAGTACGTGCGCGGCAGCCTGAAGCGGCAGATCAGCCACGCCCACGCCGACGCCGACAAGATGATCGCGGCGCTGCTGCTGCAGCGCGACACCGAGGACGTCCTGCGCGCCGCGCTGCGGCCGACCGCGGTGGGCACCTACCTCACCCTGTCCGACGCCGACGCCACCCGCCTGCTGGAGCAGGTCCGCCGCAAGCGCCCGGCCGAATCCGAGGCCGCGCCGCCGGTGGTGATCCTGACCTCCCTCGACATCCGCCGCTTCCTGCGCGGCTTTCTCATGCGCAACGAGATCGACATGCCGGTGCTGTCGTTCCAGGACATCGCCCCGGACTACGCGGTGCGGCCGATCACCACCATCGCGCTGTCCGGCGACACCACCGCGGTGCCGCCGGGATCCCCGACGCCCTCCCTGTCCGCAGCCCCGGCCGCCGCATGACCCGCACCGCCCTCCCCCACCCGCCACGCCGGTCCCGGCCGGCCGCAGTCCTGCTGGTCGCGTGGGCCGCGTCGGCCGCCCTGGCGACCGCGGCCGCGGCGCCCGCCGCCGCCCGGGCCGCGGCGGCGACCCGGCTGGCCAGCGTCGGCAGCGAGCTGCATCTGGTCAAGGGTGCGGGCCGGCTCCTGGAGATCGACGAGTCCGTCGGTTCGGTGGTGGTCGGCGACCCGGCGGTGGCCGACGTCAAGGTGGTCACGCCGACCCTGCTGTACGTCTTCGGCATCGGCATCGGCCGCACCGACCTGACCGTGGTCACCCAGGACGACCGCGTCGCCGCCAGCATGACCGTCGCGGTGACCGCCGACGCCCAGGGGTCGACCGAGCTGCTGCGGCGCAGCCACCCCCAGACCAAGCTGCGCTACGAGATCGTCGGCAACCGGCTGGTGCTGGCCGGCACCGCGGACAGCGTCGAGGAGGGGATCGCGGCGCAGCGCATCCTGGAGAGCGCCGCCGACGAGGCGGCGCGGACCAACGCCGCGGCCTACGCCGGGGAACGGCAGATCACGCTGAAGGTGCGATTCGCCGAGGTCTCGCGCAACCAGATCACCAACCTCGGCTTCGACTGGAGCGCCCTGTTCGACCTCGGCAACGTCACCCTCGGCCTGGCCACGGGGGCGGCCGTCGGCACCGTGGTCGGCGAGGCCCTCGGCGGCTTTCCGCTCAACCCCTACGCCACGCCGTCGGTCGGCTACCGCGGCGGCCGGGTCGACGCCAACCTGGTGATCGAGGCGCTGGAAAGCCGCGGCGTCGTGCAGACCATCGCCGAGCCCAACCTCACCGTGCGCAGCGGCCGCACCGCCAAGTTCCGCGCCGGCGGCGATATCCCGATCCCCATTCCCCAGCAGGAGGGGACCCTGGGCATCGAGTACCGCCCCTTCGGCATCTCGCTGGAGTTCACGCCGGTCATCCTCGGCAACAACCGCATCGCCATCCACGTGGTGCCCGAGGTGAGCGACGTGTCGGCCCAGAACGCGGTGAGCTTCTCCGGCGCCTCGGTGCCCGCCTTCTCGACCCGCCGCGTGGAGACCGACGTGGAGCTCGCCAGCGGCCAGACCTTCGCCATCGCCGGCATGTTCCAGCGCAACCTCCAGAAAACCCGCGACACCCTGCCCGGCTTCTCCGAGGTGCCGGTGCTCGGCACCCTGTTCTCCTCGCAGCAGTACGAGCGCGGCGAGACCGAGCTGGTGGTGCTGATCACCCCCTATCTGGTGGAGCCGACCGACACCGCGCCGGCGGCGCCGACCGACCGGGAGGGGGCGGCCGCGGCCGAGCCGCCGCCACCGCCGCCCGCCGAACACATCGGCTTCCTGGTGGATTGACCATGGTGTCCCGACGCTGCCCGCACGCCGCCGCCGCGCCCGTCCTGTTCCTGGCCGTCCAGTTCCTGGCCGGGTGCATGCCGGCGCTGCCGCCACCGCCCGACACCTCCCACGTGGTGTCGCCGCACACCCTCTCCAGCGTGCTGGCCGGCCCGGCCACGGCGACGCTGCTCACCCCCGACGAGCGGACGGCGGTGCGCGACCTGCTGGCGCGCAGCCGTGCGGCCGGGCTGCGCCGGGTCACGGTGGAGGTCTCCGGCACCGCCAGCGAGCCCAAGCGCTGGGCGATCGCCGAAGAGGTCGCCGCGCAGATGCCCGACGCGCGGGTCGATCACCGCCCCAGCCCCGCGCCGCTCCAGGTGTCGGTGCGCGGGCTGCGCGCGGTGCCCGGCCGCTGCCTGTCGCCGGAGCCGTGGTTCACCGACGGCCTGGTCGCCCCCGGCTGCGCCAGCGCCCTGGCGCTCGCCCGCATGGTCGCCGACCCCCGCGACCTCGCCATGGGCCGGCCCATGGCCCCGGGCGCGCTGGCGCCGCTGGTCGTCGACGCCATGCGGCAGGCCGACGGCGACGCCGACCCCGCGGCGGCGACGGGCGCCGGCGGGCCACCCCTTTCCGAGAGGCTGCCGTCCCATGCCCCCAGCGCTCCCGCGGAATGACCGGCAGCGGTCCCCGGCCGGCCCGCCCGCGCCGGCGGGCCGGTGTCGGTGTTGGCGCCGGTGGCGCGGGCTGCGGGCGGCGCTCGCCGCGCTCGCGCTGGCGGGCTGCGTCAACACCTCCGGAACGACCGAGCCGTCGCTGCTCGACGACGCCCTGAGCTTCGCCACCAAGCCGCCGCCGGTGGAGGAGAACCGCATCGTCATCGCCGACAAGCTGCTGGCCAGCGGCGATGTCGGCGGCGCCCTGCGCTTCTACCGGGAGGCGGCGACCGCCGCCGGGGCCGATCCCGGCGCCATGGTCCGCTACGGGCAGGTGCTGTTGCGAACCGGCTCCTACGACTACGCGGCGGGCGCGTTCTCCGAGGCGCTGACGCGCGACGACGGCCTGGTGGAGGCGCGACGCGGCCTCGGCGCCGCGCTGATGGCGCAGGGGCGCGTCGCGGACGCGCGCCCCCACGTCGAACAGGCGGTGCGCGATTCCGCCGATGCCCGCGCCATCCGCAACCTGGCCGTCCTGCGCACCCTGGAGGGCCAGCCGGAGGAGGCGCGGATGGTCTACGCCAAGGCGGCGGCGCGCTGGCCGGGCGACCTCGACCTGCGCACCAACCACGCGCTCTTCGAGGCCATCGCCGACGATTGCCAGGCGGCCGACGGCATCGGCCACGCCGTCATGACCTCGCCCTATGTCCGCTCCCGCCATCTCGCCGGGTACGCCCTGGTGCTTGCCCTGTGCGGGCGCGAGGAGGAGGCCCGCCAGGCCGCCAGCCGGGTGATGAGCGCCGCCGGGATCGCCGCCCTGGTGCAGCAGGCCGTGGCGGCGCGCGGGGCGGACACGCCGGCGGCGCGGGCCATCATCATCGGTGCGGTGCCGGCCGGGGCGCCGTGGCCCGGCGGCGCCGAGATCCGCACGGCGCGGCGGCCATGAGCGGCCGTTCTCGCGTAGTTAGCGAAGTGTTAATGGCCTTCTCAATGTTACGTATTGTCACAAAAGCTTCCAATTGGTTAAACAGCCCTATCACATCGAGGTGATAATCCAAATCCCGTACGTATTGATATGAACTAGCTCCAAATGACATATTATTAGTACCCAACAATTCAAAATAAATGTGGGGTGGATAGCAGAAGCAGCCAACAAAAGGGCAAAGCAATGGACACGCTGACTAGCATTCGTGCGTTCTCTCGCATCGTCGAACTGGGCAGCCTGACCGCTGCAGCCGCCGATCTCGGAATATCCAACGCGATGGTCAGCAAACACCTGAAGAGCCTCGAGAGCATGCTGGAAACACGGTTGATCCAGCGGACCACCCGCAGCATTTGCCTGACCGACGAGGGGCGAACCTGCTACGAAAGCTACAAGGTTGCTCTCCAGCACATCGACGGCGTGAAGAGCGTTTTCGATGCGGCGAAGGGGACGCCGAGCGGGACGCTGCGCATCACCGCACCGAACTACGTGGCGGAGCGCTACCTCCAGCCGGTGATCGCCACCTACATCGGCCGCCATCCCCACATGAAGCTGGACGTCGGCCTGACCGACGACATGACGAACATCGTCGAGGATGGCATCGACCTGGCGCTGTGGGTCGCCAACACCCTGCCCGCGTCGCTCATCGCCCGGCGCCTGAAGGAGATCGAACAGGTCGTCGTCGCCTCCCCGGCGTATCTGGAGCGGCACGGCCGGCCGCAAACGCCGGGCGATCTGCGCGCGCACATGGCGCTGGCCCTGTCCAACTCCGGTGCCACCTGGACCTTCCTGCACGACGGCGGGCGCATGGACGTCGCCCTGGACCGCTACATGTTCGTCGACAGCCGCTTCGCCTACCGCCTCGCGCTGGACGGCATGGGCGTGGCGACCCTGCCGGCCGGGCTGGTGGACGAGCAGGTCCGGGCCGGGCGGCTCGAGGTCGTCCTGGCCGACTACACCCTGCCCGACCGCCACCTCTACGCCGTCTACCCCAGCCGCAGCCATCTGCCGGCGAAGGTCCGCGCCTTCGTCGACCTGCTCGCCGAGACCTTCCGCCAGCGCCCGCCCGCCGGCGGTCGCGCGGCCGGGCCGCCCGAGGAGGGGCGCCACGCCGTGGCCGTCCCCGGCGCCGGCGCGGTGACCATGCCCACGCGGGGCGCCAGGGATCCCCTGCGCCATGTCGCCTGACGCCACGGCCCGGCCGGGGAAGCGGCGGTCATCCCTCCCAGACGAGGTGGAAGGAGTCCGGCGCCGCCGCGTTCGGTTGGAGCACCGGGTAGGCGGGGGTGCGGCCCGTGGGCCCCGCAGCGGCGGCCGGTCCGGCCGGCAGGGCCGCGGTGGCCGCGTCGTCCCGTGGCGCGGCGTCCGCCGGCGCCGCGGCCGCCCGCCGGAAGGTGGCCACGACGGCGTAGGTGGTGCCGTCCTGGTGCTCGGCGATCAGGTCCCATCCTTCGGCGCCCAGCCTGTTGTAGGCGCGCACACGCTCCTTCAACAGATGATGGATGGCATCGGCATCGATCCCATCCGCTCCCTGCTCATCCACCCCGGCAACAAACAGATTGCGGTATTCGAATTGACCCATCGCCGATGCTCTCCCTTGTCGAGACAAAGCGTAGCCACGCGCCCCCATTCCGCGGGAACTGGCATGACTGTGCCACGCCGGAGGGGTCATTGCCCTTGTATTTTGTTTTTCAGCCGTTGATTTACTGTCCATTCTGCGGAGTCAATGCGATGCGATGGCGGGGGTGGCGGTCGATGCTGCGCGGCACGGCAGCGGCAACGGCAGCGGCAACGGCAACGGTGGTGGTGGTGGCGATGACGGTGACGGTCCTGCCCGGCCCGCGGCCGGCCCGCGCGGGCGAACCGGACTGGGACAAGGCGGCCGGCAACTATGTCATCATCAACCAGGATCTGCGCTCCGCTCTTGAGGAGATCAGCAACCATCTCGGCCTCCCTGCCTTCATCAGCGAAGACATCAAGGGCAGGATCAATGAGAAGATCCCGAATTCCTCCTTCCGTTCCATGGTTCACAGCCTGGGCCGCCGCTACGGATTCACATGGTACTATGACGGCGGCAAGATTTATTATTCCGCCCTGAAGGAGAACGTGTCTCAGATCATGCCGATCGGGCAGGTGTCTTTCGAGTTCCTGCACCGCCAGCTGGGCGACCTCGGCATTCTCGACGACCGTTTCGAGCTGCGCCACAGCGAGGCCGGCCGCAGCGTCTTCGTCTCCGGCCCGCCGCGCTACGCCGAACTGATCCGCCAGGGCATCGAGGCGGCGAACGCCCAGGTCGGCGGGCGGCAGCAGCTGCGCAACATCGACATCATCTACGGCCGCGACGGCGGGCGGTGACTTGAAACTGTCATTCTTTCACGGGAGTGATCACTCCTTCGCCCCAGATTGCGCAAAACTTCGTTGCGATTCAAAAGTCATGATTCTATTCTTTCGCCAAACAAATGCGACGTATTGTGTCGTCCTGGGCAAATAACAAACTACAACAATGTAACTGCCCACGATTGACTCTGGTTTTTATTTTTCCATATGGTGCGTACGCAAGCAGGGCGGGCCGCGTTTCTGCGGCTTTGCGCTGCAATGACCTCTAGAGATGGAGACGGATTGTGGCTCGATCCTTCCGACAACTGCTCAACGACCGCCGCGGCGCGACCGCGCTGGAATACGGCCTGATCGCCGCCCTCGTCACGCTGGCCCTGATCGGCGGCGCCAGCACGCTGGGCGACAACCTCGACGACCTGTTCGACCAGTTGGCCACCCAGGTTCAGACCCAGACGAATGCCCTGAGCGGAACCGGTGGCGGGGGCGGCGGCGGCGGGACGCCTTGATCGCCGCCACACCATCCCTCGGCGCGGTCAACGGGCTGCTGCTGGTGCTGCTCGGGGTGGCGGCGGTGTCCGACGGGCGCCACCGGCTCATCCCCAACTGGGTGTCGGCGGCGCTGCTGCTGCTCTTCGTCGGCGCCGGCCTGGTCGAGGGACGGTGGGCCGCGGTGGGTGGGGGCCTGGTGGCCGCCGCGCTCACCCTGGCCGTCGCCTACGGCGCGTTCCGCCTGGGCGTGATGGGCGGCGGCGACGTCAAGCTGTTGACCGCCGTCGCCGCCTGGGCGGGTCCCGCCGGGATGCCGACCGTGCTGGCCGTCACCTGCCTGTCGGGCGGCGTCCTGGCGGTCGCGATCGCCGGGGCGGCCCTGGCCGTCCGGGCGCGCGGTGGAGAAACCCCGGCGCTGCGGCGGCTGGAGCTGCCCTACGGCATCGCCATCGCCATCGGCGGGGCGGCCTGGGTGGCCCGGGCGGCCATGGATCCCGCCCTGGGGTTGATTGGGAAAGGTTAGGTTGGTCCATGCGCACCCCGCACCTTCTGCTGATCCTGACCGGCGTCATGCTGCTCGGCGCCGGGGCGTTGCTCGCCAAGGCGGTGCTGCGGCCGGCCCCGACGGCCGCAGCACCGGTGACGCTGGAGGTGCCCATGCGGGCGGTTCTGGTGGCCCGCACGCCCCTTCTTGCCGGCCACTTCCTCCAGGCCGGCGATTTCGACTGGCGCGACCAGCCGATCAACACCCTGCGCCCCCAGCTCTTCGTGCAGGGCACCGACGATGCGGCGCCGCTGGCCGGATCCGTTCTGATGCGCCCGCTCAACGCCGGCGAGCCGGTGCAGCGCAGCGACCTGGTGTCGCCGCGCGACCGCGGCTTCCTGGCCGCCGTCCTGCCGCCGGGCATGCGCTCGGCCAGCGTCGCCGTCGACGAGGTGACCGGCAGCGCCGGGCTGATCTTCCCGGGCGACCGGGTCGACGTCATCCTCACCCATTCCCTGGCCGACGTCGAGGAGCCGGGCCGGCGCACCGTCGGCCAGATCGTGCTGCGCGACATCCGCGTGCTGGCGGTCGACCAGGCGCTGAACGGCCCGACCAACGCCGACCCCGCCGCCGGCAAGGCGCCGGAGCCGGGCACCAACGGCCGCGGCCGGGTCGCCCGCACGGTCACCCTGGAGGTGGCGCCGCGCGACGCCGAAAAGCTGGCGGTCGCCACCACCCTGGGCCGCCTCAGCCTGGCGCTGCGCAGCCTGCAGCGCCCCGACCAGCCGGAGACCGCGTCCAGCGAGCCGATGTGGGCCGGCGACGTGCTGGAGGCGCTGAACGGCATGGGCCCGGGGCCCGGCCCGGCCCGGCCCGCCGCGACGGGGCCGAGCGTCGTCGTCTACCGCGGAGGGCAGAGCCAATGACCCCCGCCCGCGTCCGGGCCGGTGGCCGGGCGCTCCGCCGCGCCGGCGCGCTCGCGCTGGCCGGCGCGGTCCTGCTGGCGGCCCTGGCCGTCGCCCCGGCGGCGCCCGCGGCCGCGCCGCGCACCACCGCGACGATCACCGTCGACGTCGACGAGGGCGAGATCCTGCGCCTGCCGCGCGAGGCCGCCCAGGTCTTCGTCGTCAACCCCGAGATCGCCGACGTCATGGCGCCGCAGCAGCGCACCATGGTGGTGATGGGCAAGAAGGCGGGGCGCACCACGGTCATCGCCATCGACGCCCAGGGGCTGGAGATCGGCAGCTACGCGGTGGTGGTCACGCCCTGGTTCGGCGCGCTGCGCGACCACATCGACCGCGACTACCCCCGCATCCCCGTCACCATCGACGCCACGCCGACCAGCATCATCGTCGCCGGCAACGTCGACACCCCCGAACAGGCCCGCGGCGTGGTCGAGCTGGTGCGCGCCTACGCCCCCGACCCGGACAAGGTGGTGAACCGCCTGAACCTGTCCAGCGAGGTGCAGGTCCAGCTCCGCGTCTATGTGGCCGAGATCTCGCGCAGCGCGGTGTCCCAGTTCGGCACCAACTGGCAGGCCGTGTTCAACGGCGGCAACGGCGCGCTGGGCCTGCTGACCGGGCGGGCGACCCGCAGCGCCCTGCCCGCGAGCACCAGCGTCGAAACCCTGTTCGCCGGCGCCGTGACCGGCAACTGGTCGATCAGCACGGTGTTCGACATCCTGGGCGAGCGCGGCCTGGCCTCGGTGCTGGCCGAGCCGAACCTCACCGCCATCTCCGGCCAGACCGCGTCCTTCCTCGCCGGCGGCGAGATCCCGGTGGTGACCCAGAGCGGCCTCAACGGCACCACCGTCACGTTCAAGGAGTACGGGGTGCGGCTGAACTTCACCCCCACCGTGCTCTCCCACGACCGCATCAACCTGCACGTCCGCCCCGAGGCCAGCCAGCTCTCCGACATCGGCGCGGTGGAGGCCGACGGAATCGCCATCCCCGCCCTCACCACCCGGCGCGTCGAGACCACGGTGGAGCTGGCCAGCGGCGACAGCTTCGTCATCGGCGGCCTGCTGCAGAACACCCGCAGCAGCACCAACCGCGGCATCCCCGGCCTGTCGGAGATCCCGATCCTGGGCAAGCTCTTCCAGTCGGAGACCTTCCAGAACGAGGAGAGCGAACTGGTGGTCATGGTCACCCCCTACATCGTCCGCCCCACCAAGCCCGGCTCCCTCGACACCGGGGGCGGCCCCGCCGCGGCCGGCAACGACGCGGCCCGCCTGATGACCGGCTGGTCGCCCCAGTCCGCCGCCCCTCCCCCCGCGGCGCGCCTGAACGGCCGTGCCGGTTTCGCCTTCTGAGCGGGCCCGTTCGATGAACCCGATCCACCTGCTCGCCGCATGCGCCGTCCTGACCGCCTGCGCCCCCCAGGGAACCTGGGACGGCACCCGGCCGTCGCAGATGGTCCGCGCGGTCACCCGCACCTCCGACGTGCGCATCGTCGGGCCGGCGGCCGCCGCCCTGCGCCCGGGCGACCGGGCCCAGCTCGCCGCCGCCCTCGCCGCCGCCCACACGGGGGCCCAAACGGGAGCCCAGACCGGCGCCCGGGCCGGCGCCGGCGTGCGGGTCGAGGTGCTGACCCCGCCGCGCGGCACCCCGGATGCGGTGCTCGACGCCCTCGCCGACCTGGGCGTGCCGGCGGGGCGGGTGCTGCGGCGCACCGCCCCGGAGCTGCCGCCCGACCTCACCCTGGTGCGGGTGTCGGTCAGCCGTGTGGTGGCCCCCGGCTGCCCGGCGCCGACTCCGCCGCCCACCCTGTCCGGCCACCCCCTGGCGCTGCCCAACCCGGTGATCGGCTGCGCCAGCGCGACCAACTTCGCCGCCATGCTGGCCGACCCCAACGACCTGGTCGGCGCGCCGCGCAGCGTCCCCTTCAACACCCACAACGCGGTGCGCGCCATCGGCCGGTCCCGCACCGTGACGACCACCGACAGCGGCGGGACCGGCGGGGCGGGGGCCGGGGCGGGGGCGGAGAATCCGTTCGCCGGCGGGTCGGAGAAGTGACGCCATGAGCCTTCTGCCGAAGCTTCTGGGCGGCCGGGACGAGGGGGCGGCGGGGGCGCTGAACGCCCTGGTGGCCTTCGTCGCCGATGCGCGCACCGAGGAGAGCATCCGCAGCCTGGTCGACGAGCAGGCGATCGCCCCGGCCCTGGTGCGCCGCGGCGCCTGCCGCGAGGCCATCGCCTATCTCAGCCAGGCGACCCCGCCACGCATGATCGTCGTCGACCTCAGCGGCTCGGAGATGCCGCTCAGCGACATGGACGAGCTGGTCAACGTCTGCGGCCCCAACGTCATCATCATCGCCCTGGGCGAGGTCAACGACATCGGCCTCTACCGCGACCTCACCATGTTCGGCGTCGCCGACTACCTGGTGAAGCCGGTGACCACCGAGGTGCTGCGCCGCATCGTCGGCATCCAGGCGGTGGGCCGCGCCGGCGCCCCGCAGCGCCAGCGCACCGGCCGGGTGATCTGCGTCACCGGGGCGCGCGGCGGGGTCGGGGCCACCACCTTCGCCACCAACCTCGCCTGGATGCTGTCCAGCGACGCGGCGCGCCGCACCGCCATCGTCGATCTCGACCTCCATTGCGGGTCGGTCAGCCTGATGCTGGGGCTGAAGCACTCCATCGGCTTCATGGAGGCGCTGAACAACCCGCACCGCATCGACGACCTGTTCCTCGACCGCGCCATCGTCAAGAAGAGCGACCGCCTGATGGTGCTGAGCGCCGAGGAGCCGCTGGAGGACAACGTGGAGTACAGCCCGGCGGCGCTGGAGGCGGTGCTGCGCTCGCTCCAGCAGCGCTTCCACTGCATCGTCATGGACCTGCCGCGCCGCCCCGGCGCGCTCTACCGCCAGGTCCTGGAGAAGTCGGAGATCCAGATCATCCTGGCCTCCGCCACCCTCACCGCGCTGCGCGACGCCATGCGGATCTCCCACCTCATCGGCCGCGAGGACCTGGGCCAGCGCGCCCTGCTGGTGGTCAACCACACCGCGCCGACCGGCCGCGGCGAGATCCCCCGCGGCGACTTCGAGAAGACCATCGGCCGGCGCATCGACCACGAGGTGGCGTTCTCCCGCGTGGCGCTGCAGGCGGACAACAAGGGCGAGATGCTGGCCCAGCAGGACCCCGCCTACGCCGAGGTGCTCGGCCGCATCGTCAACGACCTGACCGGCCGCTCCCCGGTGAGCCACAAGGCGGCGGAGCGGCGGTTCCTCGGATTCAAGCGGAGGTGATGGCATGTTCGGCCGCCGCGCGTTCGACACCACGCCGCCGCCCGCCATCGGCCCGGCCCCGCCGCGCGCGCCGGTGCCGCCGCGGGCGTGGCCGCTGTCGCCATCGCCCGAGCCGCCG
>NZ_BAAKJB010000033.1:0-75547 GCF_059703765.1 Azospirillum sp. NS33
CCGCGGCCGGGCCGGCCGCTCCGCCCGGCGCCGGGGCTTAGGCCCGCCGCCGCTCGCCGCGGGGCCGGCGTGGCGCGGCGACGGCGCCGCCCGATGCGGCGGCATGGCCGCGCCACGCCCGGGCGCGCACCCGGATCTGGTCGCGGCAGTCCTTGGAGCAGTAGAGGGGGGCCGGACCGCGCAGGCTGGGGCGCTGGAAGGGGCGCCCGCAGCAGGCGCAGTAGAGGGGTCGGTCGATCGGTGCGGTGCGGCTCATGGCCGGTCTCGGTCTCGTCAGGGGCGGTCGGGCGGCACCATAGCGCCGCCGTGTTACACCCCGATGTCCGATCCGCGGTGTTTCGTCCACACCGCCGGCGCGCTCACACCAGACCGTCGGTCCCGTCGTCGTGCAGCACCACGTTGCCGCCAAGGGTGAGGTCACCGGCGGCGACCCCGTCGAGCACGCAGACGGTGGCGAAGCCGCCGGCACCGGCGCCGTCGGCGTCGATCCGCACCTCGGTGGCCGCCCCGGCCTGGACGAAGGCGAGGTACTCGGCCGTCAGCGCCTGTCCGGTGGCCGCCTCGAACGCCGCCCGGGCGGCCGACAGGTCCAGCCGGTCCTCGCCGGCCGCGAAGTCGAGCACGCGGTCGACGCCGGTGCCGACCTGGCCGACGATGAAGCGGTCGGCGCCCAGCCCCCCGGCCATGGTGTCGGCACCGAGGTTGCCGGCCATCAGGTCGTCGCCCTGCCCGCCGAACATCCGGTCGTCGCCCTGCCCGCCGAACAGGGCGTCGTCGCCGAGGTTGCCGTAGAGCGCGTCGTCGCCGAGGTTGCCGAACACCGCGTCGGCGTCCTGCCCACCGAACGCCACGTCGGCGTCCTGGCCGCCGAACAGGGTGTCGGCCCCCTGGTTGCCGAACAGCATGTCCGACCCGTGGTTGCCGTAGAGGGCGTCGTCGCCGAGCCCGGCGGAGAGGGTGTCCTGCCCGGTGCCGCCGCTCATCACGTCGGCGGCGGCGCTGCCGGCCAGGGCGTCGTCGCCGGCGGTCGCCGCGGCGCTGGACGGCTGCGGGGCCGGCGGCACGGCCGCCGCCCCCGAGGTCGCCGAGCCGCCCGCCCCGGACGTCCCGCCGGAGCCGCCACCCGACGCCGTCGTGTCGGCGGTGCCCGACTCGGTGGTGCCGGACGCCACCGCGTCGCTGCCGTCCCCCGATCCGGTGTCCCCCGATCCGGTGTCCCCCGATCCGGTGTCCCCCGATCCGGCGCCCCCCGATCCGGCGTCGCCGGACGCCACGGTGTCGTCCGCCACCACCGTCGCCAGGCTCGCCGTCTCGTCGCCGACGCGAACGTTGTCGACGTAGAGGGTGCGGCTGTCCGGGCCGGTGTCGCTGCCGGAATGCCAGTCGTACTTGTAGAGGCCGACCTTCAGGTAGGGGCCGGCGTCGTCGACGTAGCAGGTGCCACCGTCGAAATCGACGACCTTCTCGCCGTTCTTGTACAGCTCCAGGAAGCCGTCGCCGCTCGGCGACCACTTGATGTGCCAGGCCCAGTCGACCCATGCGCCGATGTCGCCGTCGATCTTGCCGAGGTCGAACTGGGTTATGTACTTGAAGCCGCTGGTGCCATCGGCGGAGGGGTGGGAGCGGATGATCAGGTTGTAGTGCTGCTCACCGTTCACGTACTTGGTCTGCAGCGCCACCGGCGGGTTGCCGGCGTCGGGCTGGGCATGCCATTGCGTGATGATGGTGTCGGACGTGTCGACCTGCGACCAGCTGTCGGGCATGTACGTGCTCAACCCGTACCAGAACTCGCCGCCCATCTTGGCGAACATGCCGCTGGTGAAGTCCGAGGACGGCAGCGCGTTGGGCTGGATCTCGGTGCGGTACGCGTAGCTGTTGGCGCCGTAGTGGTCGAGGGTCAGCTTGACCCCGCGCTCGCCGTCCATCGAGACGATGGAGGACGGGTTGCCGGAATATTTGAAACCCATCGAGGTGATCGACGAGCCGCTGTCGAAGTCGGCCTCGAACAGCAGGCCGGTGCGGTCGGTCGTCATCGGGAAGCCTCCAGGTGGGACGGGGAGGAACCGCGGACGGGCCGTTGGCCGCCGGTGTGGTCTCCGGCGCAGCGGTCCCGCTTGCGGTCACCCGTCCACCGTAGGCTTAGCTCTGGGGCGATGGCCGGACAGATTTGCGGCAAAGTTGGGACATCGCCGCGGGCGCTGGCCCGCGGCGGATCAGCAAATCAATGGGCCGACGAACGATGCGCCAATGCCGCTGCATTGTGGTAGTCTTCGTCGCTGGGCGACTTGGCTTCGCTGCTTTCGATCGCTTTCGCTTCGGAAGACTTCGCGTCGTCATCGCTGATGCTGGTAAGGATATCCTTACGATCTTCGACGTTCATATTTCCTCCACATTCACGTTCGTCTAAAATGCGGCTGTGAGATAGCATAGTTTCTATGGAAAATCCATGTTTTCCGCTTTCCGTGCCGTAGATTGAGACGGAACGTCGGGAGTACCACGGGCCGTCGGACCGGCCGCCGGGCCGTTCACAGCCCGGCCGGGGCCGGGCCGGCCATGCGGAACAGGGGCTGGAAGCGCCGGCGGTAGGCCAAGGGGGGAATGCCGACGGTGCGCCGGAACAGGTGGCGGAAGCTCGCCGGTTCGATGTAGCCGACCTCGGCGGCGATGGCGTCGACCGCCATGTCCGTGGTTTCCAGCAGGTGCTTGGCCTCCTCGACCCGCAGCGACTGGACGTAGGCCAGGGGCGCCACGCCGGTGACGCGGCGGAAGCGCGCGTGGAAGCGGCGCTCGGACAGGCCGCTCATCGCGACCATGGCCGCCACCGGGTTGGCGGCGGCGTAGTGGTCGGCGATCCAGCGCTGGCACTGGGCGACCAGCCGGTCCTCGTGCTGGCGCCCGGCGGGGAAGGCCGTGAAGGGGAGCTGGCCCTCGCCGTGCCACTGCAGAAGGTAGAGCTTGGCGATCCGCACCGCCTCCTCCGGTCCGGCCAGGCGGGCGACGAGGTAGAGCAGCAGGTCGTTCCACGACGAGGTGCCGCCCGCGGTGATGACGCGGTGCTCGCGCCCGGCCGGGACCAGGATGCGCTCGCGGCGCACCGTGACGCCGGGGAAGCGCCGCGCCAGTGCGTCGCAATAGGCCCAGTGGGTTGTCGCCTCGCCGCCGTCGAGCAGGCCGCTGCGGGCCAGCAGCAACGCCCCGGAGCACACCGAGGCGACGATGGCGCCGCCGTCACTGACCCGGCGGAGCCACTCCGCCAGGGCGTCGTAGGACGGCGGCAGCGGCTGGTCGGGCATGACCAGCAGGTCCGGCACCAGCACCACGTCGGGGGCCGGCATGTCGCCGATGGCGGCGTGGGGCTGTATGAGGACGTCGTTGGGCGCGCGCAGCGCCTGCCCATCGACCGACACCACGCGGGTCAGGAAGCGGGGCGGCCGCGGCTCCCGGCCGTGCAGCATCTCCCAGTCGCGGCCCACCGAAGACAGAACGTCGACCAGCATGTAGAGCCCCGACGCCGCGGCGTCGGGGGTGGCGACGATGGCGGTGACGAGGCCTCTGGCAGCGGGATCGGTCATGGCGCACCGGCGTGTCACCGTCCGAAACGGACCGGTTTCGTCCGATCCCAGCCTAACGGAAGCGTCGCGGCCGATCTACGGTGCCACCCGCGACACGACAGGAGGGATCGATCTTGGACAGCCATCACGCGACGCCCCGGCCGACGGAAGCCCGGCGCATCGAGGACGCGGTGCTCGTCGGCAAGACGGTCCTCGGCCTGCCCATCGACGTCCAGCCCCGCTGGGGCTGAGCCACCGGAGACCACCACCATGACCGCGCCACGCACCGACACTGCCACCACGGCCCCCACCACGGCCGCCACCGCCGACCTGCGCATCCGCCCCGCCCGCCCGAGCGACGCCCCGGCGCTGGCCGCCCTCATCGCCATCGCCGGCGAGGGTATCCCCATGCACCTGTGGTCGGCCATGGCCGGGCCCGGCCAGACGCCCCTGGAGGTCGGCGAGGAGCGGGCCCGGCGCGACAGCGGCGGCTTCTCGTACCGCAACGCCGACGTGGTCGAGCGCGACGGGGCCGTCGTCGCCATGCTGCTGGCCTATCCGCTGCCCCGGGCAGCCGGCGAGGCCACCGAGGACGCCGACGCCGGCCTCGACTCCCTGCCGGCCCTGCTGCGCCCGCTGGTGGCCCTGGAGCGGGTGGCGGCGGGCAGCTACTACATCAACGCCCTGGCGGTGTTCCGGGAGCACCGCGATGCCGGCATCGGCAGCCGCCTCCTCGCCCTGGCCGGGGACAAGGCGCGCGCCGCCGGCTGCCGTCGGGTGTCGGTGCAGGTGTTCAACCAGAACCGCGGGGCCGAGCGCCTCTACCGGCGCCACGGCTACGCGGATGTGGCCGAACGGGCGATCGTGGCGCACCCCTGCTACGCCTACGACGACCGCGTGCTGCTGCTGATGCGGGACGCCTGACACGCCGCTCCCCGGCGCGCCCACCCGACCGGCGATGCGGCCGGTCCGGTCGAACGCCGCGCGGCGTTGCCTTGGGTGGAACGGCGCATTAGAGTCCGGGGTGTCGACGCACGCCGGCCGCCCGCCCGCCGATCCGAAGGCGCCGGGCCGGTATCCCCGTCCAAGCGGCTAACTTGGCCAGGAGACCCGGCGGCGTCGATGCCCCGCTGACCGCTGATGTCAGAGCGCGACACACTCCGACACCCCCAAACGGGTCTGACACCCCCAAACGGGAAAGCCCCCGGAACGCCAAGCGTTCCAGGGGCTTGAATGGTGAGCGCGCTGGGGCTCGAACCCAGGACCTACTGATTAAAAGTCAGTTGCTCTACCGGCTGAGCTACGCGCTCCCAACAGCGTGGGCGGGCGGCACCATAGGTCGGTGCAGCGCCGCGGTCAACCGTTCCGCACCGGCCGCGGAACCGCGTCAGCCCTATTCCTTGAGCGTCTGCATGCGCTTGGCCTCGTCGCCGTTGCCGGCCTCGATGGCGAACCGCTCGCGCAGATGCGCGGCCACCCGAGGGCTCACGAAATGGCCGATGTCGCCGCCCAGCCGGCCGATCTCCTTGACGAAGCGCGACGAGATGAACTGGTGCTTCTCCGACGCCATCAGGAACATGGTCTCCACCTTCGGGTTCAGGCGGGCGTTCATGCCGGCCATCTGGAACTCGTACTCGAAGTCGGAGACGGCGCGCAGGCCGCGGATGATGACGCAGGCGTCCATCTCCACGGCGAAGTGCATCAGCAGCGTGTCGAAGGCGCGCACCTCGATGCTGGCGCCGCCGTTCAGCGCCGCCACATCCTCGCGCACCATCGACACCCGTTCGTCGGTGGAATAGAGCGGCCCCTTCCCGGCGTTCCGGGCGACGCCGACGATGAGGTGGTCGACCAGCCGCGATGCCCGCTGGATGATGTCCAGATGACCGTTCGTGATGGGGTCGAAGGTGCCGGGGTAGACCCCGATGCGGCGCTTGTCCATGGTGGATCCTTCCGCCTGGTCTCAGTCCTGGGGGGCATCCGGGGCGTTGTCCTCGGCGGTCCCGGTCCCATCGCCGGGCGTCTTGTCGTTGGCGCCGCCGGCATCCGGGGCACCGGCTTCCGGGACACCGGCCTCCGCGATGCCGGTCTCCGCGATGCCGGTCTCCGCGTCATCGGCCTCGTCCTCGATCAGGGCGATGGACACCACCCGCTCCTCGCGGTCGACCCGGAACAGGGTGACGCCCAGGGTCTTGCGTCCGGCCAGACGGACGTCGTGGATCGGCATGCGGATGACCTGGCCACCGTTGCTGACCATCATGATCTGCTGCGCCTCGGTCACCGGGAAGGAGGCGACGATGGCGCCGTTGCGCTCGCCCATCTCCATGTTCCAGATGCCCTGGCCGCCGCGCCCGGCGGTGCGGTACTCGTAGGACGAGGTGCGCTTGCCGAAGCCGCGGTCCGACACCGTCAGCACGAACTGCTCCAGCCGCTCCAGCTCGTCGTAGCGCTCGGGCGCCAGGGTCTCGGTCCCGGTCGCCTCGCCCTCGCCCTCGCCCTCGGGCGCCGACTCGCCGACGATGTCCAGCCCCTTCTCCCGGCGCATCCGCAGGTAGCCGGCGCGCTCCTCCGGCGTCGCCTCGACGTGGCGCAGCATGGACATGGAAATGACCTCGTCGCCCTTGCCCAGGCGGATGCCCCGCACCCCGGTGGAGGTGCGGCCGGAGAACACGCGCACGTCGGGCACCGGGAAGCGGATGCACTTGCCGGCCCGTGTCGCCAGCAGCACGTCGTCGTCGGCCTCGGAGCAGGTGCGCACGGCGATCAGCCGCTCGCCCTCCTCCTCCAGCTTCATGGCGATCAGGCCGTTGGAGCGGATGTTGGCGAAGTCCGACAGGCGGTTGCGTCGCACGTTGCCCTGCGAGGTGGCGAACATCACGTGCAGGTCGCCCCAGGTGGCCTCGTCCTCGGGCAGCGCCAGGACGGTGGAGATGGTCTCCCCGTCCTCGAGCGGCAGCAGGTTGACGAAGGCCTTGCCCCGGCTCTGCGGGGTGCCCAGCGGCAGGCGGTAGACCTTGAGGCGGTACACCATGCCGCGGGACGAGAACACCAGAAGGGGCGTGTGGGTGGAGGCGACGAACAGGTCGGAGACCGCGTCCTCCGCCTTCATGCTCATGCCGGAGCGGCCCTTGCCGCCGCGCCGCTGGGCGCGGTAGGTGGACAGCGGCGTGCGCTTGACGTAGCCGGACTGGCTGACGGTCACGACCATGTCCTCGCGCTGGATCAGGTCCTCGATGTCGGACTCGAACTCCACGTCGAGGATCTCGGTGCGGCGCGGCGTGCCGAACCGCTCCTTCATCTCCACCAGCTCGTCGCGCAGGATGCCCAGCAGCTTGGCGCGGTCGGCCAGGGTCTCCAGGTAGTCGGCGATCTGGTCGGTGACGTCCTTCAGCTCGTTGCCGATGCGGTCGCGCTCCAGCCCGGTGAGGCGGTGCAGGCGCAGGTCGAGGATGGCGCGCGCCTGCTCCTCGGACAGGCGATAGGTCCCGGCCGCGCTGACGTCGCGCCCGGGCTCGTCGATCAGGCGGATCAGCGGCGCCACGTCCTCGGCCGGCCACTCGCGCGTCACCATCTCCTCGCGCGCCTGGGCGGGGTCGGGGGCGCGGCGGATCAGGGCGATCATCTCGTCCAGGTTGGCCACCGCGACGGCCAGGCCGACCAGGGTGTGGGCGCGCTCGCGCGCCTTGCCCAGCAGGAACTCGGTGCGCCGGGTGATGACCCGCTCGCGGAACTCCACGAAGGCGGCGATGATCGCCTTCAGCCCCATCATCTCCGGCCGGCCGCCGTTCAGCGCCAGCATGTTGACGCCGAACGAGGTCTGCAGCTGGGTGTGGCGGTAGAGCTGGTTCAGCACCACGTCGGGCACGGCGTCGCGCTTCAGCTCGATCACCACCCGCACGCCGTCGCGGTCGGACTCGTCGCGCAGGTCGGAGATGCCCTCCACCACCTTGTCGTTCACGACCTCGCCGATGCGCTCCATCAGCTTGGCCTTGTTGACCTGGTAGGGCACCTCGGAGACGATGATCGCCAGGCGGTCCTTGCGCACCTCCTCGATCTCGCTGCGCGCGCGCATGATCACGGAGCCGCGGCCGGTGTGGTAGGCCGAGCGGATGCCGGCCCGGCCGAGGATCAGCGCCCCGGTCGGGAAGTCGGGGCCGGGCACCAGCTCGATCAGCTCGTCGTCGGTGACGGCGTTGTTGTCGATGTAGGCGCAGCAGGCGTCGATCACCTCGCCCAGGTTGTGGGTCGGGATGTTCGTCGCCATGCCCACGGCGATGCCGCCGGCGCCGTTGACCAGCAGGTTGGGGAAGCGCGCCGGGACCACCAGCGGCTCGCGGCTGGACTCGTCGTAGTTCGGGCCGAAGTCGACGGTGTCCTTGTCGATGTCGTCGAGCAGGGCCTCGGCGGCCTTGGCCAGCCGCGCCTCGGTGTAGCGCATGGCCGCCGGCGGGTCGCCGTCCATCGAGCCGAAATTGCCCTGGCCGTCGACCAGCGGCAGGCGCATCGAGAAGTCCTGGGCCATGCGGACCATGGCGTCGTAGATCGCGCTGTCGCCGTGGGGGTGGTACTTACCCATGACGTCGCCGACGATGCGCGCCGACTTCTTGTAGGGCTTGGTCGAATCGTAACCGCCCTCCTTCATCGCGTAGAGGATGCGGCGGTGCACCGGCTTGAGGCCGTCGCGCACGTCCGGAAGCGCCCGGCTCACGATCACGCTCATGGCGTAATCGAGGTACGAACGCCGCATCTCGTCTTCGATGGTGACCGGCGCGATGTCGGAGGCGGGAGGGGGCGGTGTCGTGCTCAAGCAACCAAACTCGTCTGAAGGGGACAGAACGGCCGTCGATCCGGGGCTGCCCCCGGGCCGCGCCACCTACCCAAGATTAGGGATTTTATCACTCTTCGCATGTGCACACAACGCCGTCCGCCATGGCACGCCTCAGCGTCGACACAACAGCGCGAAGCGCAACGAAAGGACGCCCACGGATACCACACTCGCGATGAGAATGCCCTCTAAAAGTCCGCGCACCCCGTGCCCCAGGCCGAAGGCGAGGAGCGCGGAAACGGGGATCATCACCACGGCGTAGGACACGAAATGGAGCATGGTGGGCACCCACGCGTCGTTGCGCCCGCGCAGGGCGTTGCCCATCACCGTCTGCCCGCCGTCGGCAACGAGGATCCAGGCGATGAAGGCCACCAGCGGGGAGACGACGGCCAGCAGGTCCGGATCGGCGGTGTAGACCGACGCCATGACGGCCGGGGCGATGCGGTAGACAATTCCCACCCCGGCGAGGAACAGGCTGGTCACCGCCAGCCCGACCCAACCCGCCAGCGCCATGCCACGGCGGTCACCCCGCCCGTAGGCGACGCCGACCCGCACGGCGGTGGCCGCGGCGAAGCCGACCGCCGCCATGAACGGCAGCGCCACCAGGTTGAGGGCGATGGTGAAG
This sequence comes from Azospirillum sp. NS33, assembly GCF_059703765.1. Taxonomy (NCBI): domain Bacteria; kingdom Pseudomonadati; phylum Pseudomonadota; class Alphaproteobacteria; order Rhodospirillales; family Azospirillaceae; genus Azospirillum; species Azospirillum sp. NS33. The sequence continues at coordinate 8,999 of NZ_BAAKJB010000033.1, forward strand.
GCGCCCAACGCCAGCGGCGAGATCATCCCGGCGAAGAAGCCCATCGAGGTGAAGGCCAGGCTCTCCACCGACAGGCTGAGGCCGGCGGCGTAGCCCAGGGTGCGCTGGCGCCGGCCGTCCCGCCACCAGCCGGCCAGCCCGCCGCGCACCCCCCAGCGGGCACGGTCGGGCATCCACCAGACATAGGCGGCCAGCCCCAGCCCCATGGCCCAGCGCGTCGCCGCGGTGGCCCACGCGGCGCCCTCCGCGCCCAGCGCGGGCAACCCGCCGGCCCCCCACACCAGGGCGTAGGCGAGCGCCCCGTTGGCGAGGTTGCCGGCCAGCATCGCGACCATCACCGGCAGCGGGCGCTGCAACCCTTCCAGGAAGAAGCCGGTGACGACGAACAGCAGCATGCCCGGGGTGCCCAGGCCGAGGATCGCGGTGACCGCGGCGCCGCCGGCGGCGACCGCCGGCGTCTGGCCGGCGGCGCGGTAGACCGGCTCCACCAGGAAGGCCAGCGCCGCCATGCCCAGCCCCAGCAGCAGGGCGTAGGGCACGGCGCGGCGCCACACCGCCCCCGCCGTGCCGGCCCGGCCGGCGCCCAGCGCGTGGGCGGTCATGGCGATGGTGCCCAGCAACAGGCCGACCCCGGACTGGATCATCAGGTTGGCCGGCAGCAGGGCCAGGCCGAAATGGGCGAGTTCGTCGGCGCTGAAGCGTCCGACGACGGCGGTGTCGACGGCCATCATGACGACCAGCCCGAGGCGCGAGACGATGACCGGGCCGGCCAGGCGGACCGTGTCGACCACGTGCGCGCGCACCCCCGCCGCGGCGGCACCGGCCGGGGCGGTCGCGGGATCGGCGGGCAGGGTCCGGGTTTCGGCGGACATCGGATGGGCACCTCGGCTGCGACGCGGCCATCTTGGCGGCGCCCGCCCGGGCGTCAAGCGCCCAGCGTCCGCGCCGGGCGCATTGCACACCCGTCCGCCCCGGCCGCCTGCCCCCAATGGGTACCCCGCCGTCGCGTCGCGCCCCCGTGGAACCGCGGCGCTCTGGCCAGCGTTGACCAGGCACTTTCCCCCATCATCGAAGGAGTCAGCGGCCATGTCTCGCAGCGTTTGGGAAATGATCCGTCCGGCCGTCCTGATCGGCGCCCTTCTGTCGGTCACCGCCGTGCTCGGCGCCTGCAACACCATGGAAGGATTCGGTGAGGACATGCAGGCCGGCGGTGAGGCCATCGAAGACGAAGCCAACTGAGCGGCCTCCCTTGAGCGCACCGACGATGGGTGGCCCCGGCGAAATTCCCCCCCCGCCGGGGCCGACCACTCCGGAGCCTGGGACGACGCCGCCCCCGGCGCCGGAGCCGCGCATTCCGCCCAACCCCGGGGTGCCGCCCGAGGTGCCGCCGCCGGCCACCGACCCGATGCCGGGTGAGCCGACGCCGACGCGGTCCTGACCGCGCCGCACCTCCGCCAGCCCCCCGTGAACCCGCCGATCCCGCCGAACCCCGCACACCCGACCCGGTGTGCGGGGCACTCTCACGAGGCCCGGACGCGGCCGAGGAAGGTGGCGAGTTCGCTGCGCAGGCGCTCCGATTCCCGCGACAGCTGGTCGGCCGCCGAGAGCACGTGATTGGCCGCCGCGCCGGTCTGCCTGGCGTCCTTGTTCACGCTGTCGATGACCCCGTTCACCTGCCCGGCGTTTTCGGCCACCTGCTGCACGCTGCGGCCGATCTCGGCGGTGGCGGCGCTCTGCTCCTCGACCGCCGCGGCGATCGACGTGGCGATCTCGTTCACCTGCCCGATGGTCCGGGAGATGCCGCGGATGGCGTCCACCGCGCCGCCGGTCTGGCCCTGGATCTCGGCGATCTGGGCGGCGATGTCCTCGGTCGCCTTGGCGGTCTGGGTGGCCAGCGTCTTGACCTCGCTGGCGACGACGGCGAAGCCCTTGCCGGCCTCGCCGGCGCGCGCCGCCTCGATCGTGGCGTTCAGCGCCAGCAGGTTGGTCTGGCTGGCGATGTTGTTGATCAGGTCGACGACGGCGCCGATGCGCGCGGTGGCCCCGGCCAGGGATTCGACGATGCCGTTGGTGCGCTCGGCCTCGCCCACGGCCTCCTGGGAGATCCGCGAGGCCTGGGACACCTGGCGGCTGATCTCGCTGATCGAGGTGTTCATCTCCTCCGCCGCCGCGGCGACGGTCTGCAGGTCCGACGAGGCCCGTTCCGTGGAGGACACCACCGACATGGTCCGGCGCGCCGTCTCCTCGGCGGTCGTCGACATGCTGCGGGCGTTGGTCTGCAGCTCGGTGGCGGCCGACGAGACGGCGTGGACGACACCGCCGACGCTGGCCTCGAACTGGTCGGCGAGGCGCGCGGTGGCGTCCCGCCGCTCCTGCGCCGCCCGCTGCTCCATCTCCTTGGCCTCGCGCTCCAGGGCGCGGGTGCGCAGCATGTTGTCCCGGAACACCTGGACCGCGCCGGCCATGCGCCCGATCTCGTCGCCGCGCGACGCCTCGGGAATGTCGGCGTCGAGGTCGCCTTCGACGACCCGGTACATCCGCCGTTCCAGGGTGCCGAGCGGCCGGGTGATGCTGAGCCCGACCAGCGTCGCCAGCGCGGTTCCCAGCACCGCCGTGGCGAGCACCGCCAGCCCCAGCGTCCATCCGATGTCCCGGAACGTGGCGTCGATGTCGTCGATGTAGACTCCGGTGCCGATCAACACGCCCAGGCCGGTGTGGAAGGCGGCGTAGCTCATCTTCGGCGAGGGCACGTCGCTGCCGACGCGGGGATAGTCGTAGTGGATCACCACCTCGCCCGTCGCCTTCGCCCCGTCCAGCATTTCCCGGACCAGCGCCCGTCCCCCGGTCTGCACGTCGATGCGCGGCGTGCCGATCATCGCCGCCTTGGCGTGGGCGACGGTCACCCCGTCGCGGTCGTAGGCGAAGATGTAGTCGTTCTCGCCGTAGACGAAGCCCTGGGCGGTCCGGCCGAACCGCTCCAACGCCTCGGCGCGGGTGATGGTGCCGGCGGCGACCTCCTTCTCCAGCTGCGTCGCGATGCCGCCCATGCCCTGGACGATCGACCGAAGGGCGGTTACGCGGTCGTCGACCATCTGCTGATGGAGCAGCCGGGCCGACACGGCGCCAAGCGCCGCAACCGCCGCCACCAGCACGGCGACCATGATGATGAATCGCCACCGCAGCTTCGCGTTGGCCAGGGAAAACGCCATCGGACCCTCCTCATGCGCGCGCCGCCGCGTGCCGGGGGTGCCACGGATCCGGACAGCCGCAAAAATCGGGCGATCATGATGAGTCCGGCCGCGGCCGCGATAGCCGGCACGCGGATGACATACTCCAGTATGATTTCCCGTGGTCAGGGAGGGCCGACGGGTCCCGTCCCGATCGCCGCGTCCCGGACGTCGACCGCGCCGTCGATCCACCCTTGCGCGGGGGTGCCGGCGCGCCGTTCCATCGCCGGTGTCGACGCCGGCGGGGGCACCTCGTCACGCGCCCGCCCGTTGCCGTCCCGGACGAGCACCGCGACCGTCAGATGACGAGTCACCGCATCGCGTCGGCGGAGCAGATGGTCGCACTCGGCGAACATCGAGGCGAGGAACGCCCCGCCGAGCGCCACCTCGATCTCCTGGCGGCGTTCGAGTATCCGGCGGTAGACGGCGGTCTGCAGCGCGAGCCCGGGATCGGTCTGGTGGATCGTCGACACCGCGAAGCCCGCCCCGGCGAGCGACAGGAGCAGCGGATCGGTGGCGACGAGCGCGTCGAATCCCGTGGCGGCCATCCAGTTGGTGAAGACGAACGTGCCGCGTGGCGCCAGCACCCGGGCGATTTCCTTGGCGCATCGCGTGTAGGACGCGGCGTGCTGGATGGCATCGACCGCGACGACGCACGTGAACGCCCGGTCGGGGAACGGCAGGGCTTCCATATCGCCGCATACGAAGCGGCAGTCCGCCGTTCCGTGGCGCCGGCTGGCGGCGGTCACGGCGATGGCCGAGCGGTCCAGACCCGCCCAAGGCGCGTCGGAGCTGCGCGTCAGAAATCCGGTCAGGCCGCCCAATCCGCACCCGACCTCAAGGCCGCGCACGGCTCGTCCGCCCATTGCCGCCGCCAGACGGATGTGGTCCAGTTCCGACGCCTTGAGGAACGACAGTTGCCGGAGCGGCGGGGGCGCCAGTCCGGCCAACGCATCCCGCAGCAGCCGGTCGAAGCAGTCCGTGCGGTCGAGACGGCGGTAGACGTTGTCGTAGAACGCTCCTGTGTCGCCCGACGCGCGTGGGGCGGTGGTCATTCCGACGACTCGTTCGCGGCCACGAGGTCGACGCACCCCAGGGAATAGAGCCACGCCACGAGCGCAGGAAGAGTCGACGGCGCCGGTGGCCCGCGGCCCGAAAGATCATCGGGGCGGAAGACCTCGCGGGTGCTGACGGCCTCCACGAGCCGGCGCACGGCGTCATCCTCCGCCACGGCCCGGACACCACCGCCGGCGATCACCAGGCTCGGTTCGCCCGACACGACATACACCGGCGAATCCGCGCATCCCCGCAGTCGTTCGCTCATCAGACCCGACGGCGGGTCGCGAAACGGACCGCTGCCGAGGACGGCGCCGCAGGACGACGCCACGAGCCTCTGCAGGCGAAGCATGTGCCGCGCGCGCGCGATGAGATGCTCGGCGTCGGCATCGTCGGCCACCTCTCCGAGGTCCGCCGACAGCACGCCGCCCGGAGCCGGAGGGGTGCCGCGGCCCCCCTGCCGGTCGTCCCGCCCGCAGGCGGTCACCGCCCGAAGGACACGCTCCTCAACCGTCGTCGTGTTGAACAGCCCGACCGAGAGCGTCATCGTGAGATCGGGCTCGGGCAGGCTGTTGTAGTGCCACCACCGGGCCGGGATGAAGAGGATCTCGCCCGGCCCGAGCGCCGCCACCTGTGCCGCGGGGCGGAAAGGCTCGACGTCGACGTGCCCGTAGCAGATGCCGTTGAGGGCTGGCGACGCGATCAGCGGGGAATCCTGGAAGAACGACGGCGGCCAGAGCAGCATGCGCTTGCGCCCCACCGCCGGGATCAAGAACGTGTCACAGAAGTCGTTGTGAAGGCCGATCCACGTCGCCCGGTACCGTCCGCCGATGAACACCCCATTGATCCCGGAGGTCGGAACACCGCGGTCGCGGATGTAGGGATGGATGAACGCCCGAAGCCGGCGGGCGAGAGCCGGCGAGTGCTTCAAGCAATAGTCCCGCGTGAAGGTGATGGTGTCGGTGCCGTTTGCGGCGGCCAGCCGGTCGACGAACGCCCCGTAATCAGCCGGATCGTCCGGCGGCGGCAACAGCACGGCATCCTGGCGCAGTTCACCACCGATGTTCACCGACAGGTCGCCCGCTCGGAAGATCGGGCCGGCCAGCGCGATGCCGTCCTCCGGGCGAAAGACGGGCTCCGGGAGCAGGGTCGCATCGAGGACGGCCGGTTCCGTTCCCCCCACCGAGCGGTGTTCGAAATCCTCCCAGAAGCGCGCCAGCGGGTCCCCGGTCATTGCCCCTCCTGCCGCGGTTTCCCGACGGCCGCCGTCCTGGCGTAGGCGTCGAGGCGGTCCAGCACGCACCCCCCCATCGTGCTGATGCCCGTCGCGCCGCGAAGCATGTCCAAACAGCCGGTGAGGTAGGAGGAGAGGTAGGCCGCCCGCGCCGGATGGCGCCCGCTGCGGGTGTGGAAGCCGTGGGTCGCTGCCGCAAAATGGGCGGCCAGAAGAACGCCCCGCACGGATTTTCCAGGGGTTCCCGAAGGAAGCGTGTAGGTCTCGGTCGCCTCGGCCGTTTGAAGATCCGCCGCCTCGGCGAGGAAATTCAGCCAGAGATGGGCGTGCTCATGAACCACGACCTCCGCAAGGAGGTCGGCATCACCCAGCGCCGCGCGCCCGATGAAAATCACCTGGGGCGTGAGGGCGCTGGTGACGCTGATGCGATCGTCGACCAGCTTCCGATGGCGAACCGGAATGTCGAGTAGCCCCCGCCAGTCCGGCCTCACGTCCAGAACCTCATCATAGGCCCGGGACAGGCGGGCGCGGTCGTCCTCGTCGAGAGGCACGGACTCCGGCACGTCCGCGCGCGAGCGGGCGAACCGGTCGAACAGGCACCGTGCGTTGTCCGGATCGAGGTAGTCGACGAGGGCGGGGTGCGCCGCCGGATCGAACCGCCGGCGGACGGCCGCCACGATCGACAGGAGAACGCCCGGGATGAACCGGTCGTCGACGAAGGCGACGCCGCCCATCTCGGCAAAGATCCCCCTGATTCCCCCCGCTACAGCGTCCATGGCCGCTCCGCCAGCAACACACGGAGATCCGCGTTCTTCACGCGATGGTCGTGAAGCGACCTCATGGCGATGGGAACCTCGTCGGCGGGCAGGCCGCCGACCTCCCGCAGCAGCGTCGCGAGCCAGATGGCGTCACGGTGTCCGAACCACACCCCCTGCAGTCTGGCGACAACGGCCGCGGCCTGCGGGTGGCCGAGACGGCCCCGGCGGCACAGGGCGTCGAGAAAGAGCCGGACATGGATCAGCGGTTCCGTGACGGACGTGTAGGGAGGCTCGCCGAGGTGCAGCAGGGCGACCTCGTCGTCCGTGAAATCGGGATCGGCGACGAACCGGGAGAACACGGTACCGAACCCGCGCATCCCGAAACGCTGCATCTCAGCCGCGCGGATCGCCCCCATGGACGAGACGCCCCAAACCTCCCAGCCAGCGTCGATGGCCCGCCGGAGTTCGGCATGCCCCACCGAGGGGCAGTGATGGAAGACCCCATCCGCCACGATGAGGGTGCCGGGCCGGGGCCGGGCGGTCACCGCGCGCTCCACGTCACCGCGTCGCACCGGCGGGAGCAGATCGATCCCCGTCAGGAGCGCCGGATCGATGCCGGCCAGGCTGGGGCCGGCGAAGAGGATGGGCGAGGATGTCATTTCCAGGTGTTCACTTGGGCCTTCAGGCGCGGTCCGGCGCGCTTGAGTGACGGTTCGAAGGATTCAAGCCGCGGCACGATCACGCGTACGACCTTCAAGGTCTCGTCCGGCGTGAGGACCACACGGAGCACCTGTGGAAAGCCGCGACCGGCCAGATGGGTCAGCAGCCATTGCAGCGTCCCCGCCACGCCCCCTCCGTGAACGCGCAAGGCATCGCTGCAGTCCGGTGTCTCGTGGTAGGCGACTCTCCGGCTCGCGGAGGTGACCCGAGCCCGCATGGACGCGGTGGCATGGCGTTCCGCGGCCTCCCCCTGGGCGGCGAAGAAGCGGGCGCGCTCGACGAGGTCGTCGCGGCCGCCATGAATGTAGCTGAGACGGCTCTGTGCCGCCTCCGTCAGGGCCCGCACCGCGGCGATGTCGCGGACCGGGTGGCACCCGGTGCCGTGGGAGATGGCGATGGGCGCTTCGTCGTCCGGTTCCAGGATGAAGGCCTGGAAGTAGGGCAGGCCATGGACGTTGGGTGTCCAGCGCAGGGCGCATTCGACACCGGCCGCGGCCGTCGCGTCCATCAAGCGGCGCACCACGTGGTCGTCGGGCGGGTCAACGAACAGCGAACGGTCATGGATGAAGTTGAAGGCCTGGACGTCGCGCTCGAGGACCTCGCAGATCCCGTGGACCGTGGCCTCGTCGGTCGTGTTTCCCGAGCACAGGCCGTTGGTGCTGGTGCCGAACACCCGCTGGCCGGGATTCTCGTTGAATGGAAAGAACACCAGTTCCGCCGGGACCGCCACCCGCCCACCGGTGGCTGCGTCCTCCGCCTCCACACAGGTGATGGGCCCGTCCGGTTCGACGGGAACGCCCAGCAGCGGGCAGAGGTCGACGAACGCGTGGGGGAATGCGCTCTGGCCGGCGATGGCGCGTGGCGTCCAGTCCCACACAGCCACCTGGCGGCGGCGGAACTCCGCGGCCGCGAATTCGATCGCCTCCATGTACGCGCCAACCCGCGCTTCGTCGACGGTGACACCCTTTCCCGCATTCACGCACAGCGAATTCGGTTCCGCGCCGGGGCGAATGCTCGCGAACACCGGGATGCCGATCCGGTCCAGACGCGTGGTGTCGGTGATCCTGACAATCCCGTACGCCTCCGCCAGGACCTTGGCGCGGGTGAGGGTCACGTCGAGCGGCATCGCGCGCAGACTGGAACTCAGCCACTGCATGTCCATCGGACGACCCGAGCACACCACCATCCCGCCCCCCGTCAGGGTGCCGGACCGGATCAAACCGCCGCTACTTGCCCTTTCCGGGAGGTTTCGGCATCAGCTCGACCGTGACGCTGGCGTTGTTGGACTCGTGGATGACGAAGCCGGCCCGCATGAGCCCCTCTTCGTTCAGCACCTTCAGGAAGCGCTCCGTCTCCTCCTCGTTGAGCGACAGGGAGAATCCGGTCACACGATGAAGCGACTCCTCGTCTTTTTTGCTCGCCATGGCGGTCATCTCCGGGATTTATGACATTGCTCGAGACCGGATGAGTGTTACCCACCACCATCACGATGTCAAATGGTGCGTCAAACAATTTTTCAGCACCTGGTGGGTGCCGCGGGCGCCAATTCGTATAGGTCGAGCTTTTCATCGCGAAGGTCGGTGGAGACACGGCGCCAGCCCATCCGCTCATAGAAGCGGACGGCCGGGAGGTTGCGCTTCGACACTTTGAGGGTCGCCCTGCTCGGACCGCTGCCGTTGAGCATGTCGAGGAACCGGGCGTGCAAAAGCGCGCCGAGACCGGTTCGCCGCAGGTCCGGAACGACGTAGATGTGCTGCAGGTAGGCGGCATCGGCATCCGCCATCAGTTCGCCAACGATGCGCGCGCCGTACCAGGCATGGAGCATGGTGCCCCGGTACGCGCGCAGCCACGCCCGATAGCCCTCGCCGTCGCGGCCGAAGGTCCCGTCCCACGCCGCGGGACCCAGGAAACTGCAGTCGAAGCTATCCCGCAGGAACGTGATGCAGACGTCGGCGTGGCGGATCAGGTCGACCTCCCGGATCCGCACCTCGTCCAACCGAATCATCCCGGCACCTCCGCCACCGGGCGCGTCGCCCCGGCCACCGGAAGCCCCGACTGGCCGCCCCGACCAGCCGGGGCCCCGTGTCAGAACGGGATTTCGTCGTCCAGGTCGTTGTGGGCCGGCGCGCGGCCGCCGCCGCCCTGGCCGCCACCCTGGCCGCCGCCACCGCCGCCGCCGCCATAGCCGCCCTGGCCACCGCCACCCCCGCCGTAGCCGCCCTGGCCGCCGCCACCGCCGCCGTAGCCGCCCCCGCCGCCCTCTTCGCGGGCGCCGCCGGTGAAGTCGATCTCGGCCACGCGCACCGACAGGCCGGCGCCGCGGGTGCCGTCACGCTTCTCGTACTCGCGGATCGTGACCTCGCCGGACACCACCACGGCCTTGCCCTTGGTGAGGTGGGGCGCCAGCGCCTCGGCGCGGCGGCCCCAGATGGAGCAGTCGACCCACTGCGTCGTCTTGCGTTCGCCGAAGCCCACGTCGTTGGCGACGCGGAACCCGAGCACCTTCTCGCCGCTCTGGACGCTGCGCAGTTCCGCGTCCGCGCCGAGCCGCCCGGTAAAGGTCCACACGTTCATGGCACTGTCTCTCCTCCTGCGGGTGACCAGGGCGTTCCCGGTGCCGTCCCTCCGTCGCGCAACGAAGCACGCCGGGCCCCGCCGGGTCAACGGACGATGATGGCACGCCCTCACTGGAACATACCAAGAACGTATACCGCGCGCGGCGGCGTCGGGGGAAGCGGTTTCGTGCGCCCGCCGCAACGCGGCATCGCGCTGGTGGCAATCGGCGGGCGTGCCGTCCATATCTGTGCGGGCTCTGCTCCGGCGCCCGCTCGCCCTCTTTCTTTCGGCATGGCTTTCGGCTAAGAACACTCCATGAACAAGACCATCAGCGTCCGCGGCGCGCGGGAACACAACCTGAAGAACGTCGACGTCGACCTGCCGCGCGACCGGCTGATCGTCATCACCGGGCTCAGCGGGTCGGGCAAGTCGTCGCTGGCCTTCGACACCATCTACGCCGAGGGCCAGCGCCGCTACGTCGAGAGCCTGTCGGCCTACGCCCGCCAGTTCCTCGAGCTGATGCAGAAGCCGGACGTCGACTCCATTGAGGGGCTGTCCCCGGCGATCTCCATCGAGCAGAAGACGACCTCCCGGAACCCGCGCTCGACCGTGGGCACGGTGACGGAGATCTACGATTACATGCGCCTGCTGTGGGCGCGCGTCGGCATCCCCTACTCGCCCGCCACCGGCCTGCCCATCGAGAGCCAGACCGTCAGCCAGATGGTCGACCGCATCCAGGAGATGGCCGAGGGCACCCGGCTGCTGCTGCTGGCCCCCTTCGTGCGCGGCCGCAAGGGCGAGTACCGCAAGGAGATCCAGGAGCTGCGCAAGCGCGGCTTCCAGCGCGTGCGGGTCGACGGCACCATGCACGAGATCGACGAGGTGCCGGCGCTCAACAAGAAGCTCAAGCACGACATCGAGGTGGTGGTCGACCGCCTGGTGGTGCGCGAGGGCCTGGGCAACCGCCTGGCCGATTCCCTGGAGACCGCGCTGGCGCTGGCCGACGGCATCGTCTTCGTGGAGAACGCCGATTCGGGCGAGCAGGCGGTGTTCTCCCAGAAGTTCGCCTGCCCGGTGTCCGGCTTCACCATCCCCGAGATCGAGCCGCGCCTGTTCTCCTTCAACAACCCCTTCGGCGCCTGCCCGGCCTGCGACGGCCTGGGCTCGAAGATCTACTTCGACCCCCTGCTGGTGGTGCCCGACGAGGGCCGCTCCCTGGCCAAGGGGGCGATCGCGCCCTGGGCCAACTCCTCGTCCAAGTACTACGACCAGACGCTGGAAAGCCTGTGCCGCCATTTCGACGTGGCGATGACCACGCCGTGGGAGGGCCTGCCCGAGGAGGTGCGCCGCACCATCCTGTTCGGTTCCGACGGCGCGCCGATCACCATGACCTACGACGACGGGCTGCGGAACTACCAGACCCACAAGGCCTTCGAGGGAATCGTCAACAACCTGGAGCGCCGCTTCCGCGAGACCGACAGCGCCTGGGTGCGCGACGAGCTGTCGAAATTCCAGTCCTCCCAGCCCTGCGAGACCTGCAAGGGCGCCCGGCTGAAGCCGGAGGCGCTGGCGGTGAAGGTGCGCGGCCACCACATCTCCGACGCCGCCGCCATGTCCATCGCCGAGGCGGGGGCGTGGTTCGCCGCGCTGTCGGAGCACCTGCGCCCCAAGGACCGCGAGATCGCCCACCGCATCCTCAAGGAGATCAACGAGCGCCTGGGCTTCCTCAACGCGGTCGGGCTGGAGTACCTGACGCTCGGCCGCGGCTCCGGCTCGCTGTCGGGCGGCGAGAGCCAGCGCATCCGCCTGGCCTCGCAGATCGGCTCCGGCCTCACCGGCGTGCTCTACGTGCTCGACGAGCCGTCGATCGGTCTGCACCAGCGCGACAACGACCGCCTGCTGGCGACCTTGAAGCGGCTGCGCGACCTCGGCAACACGGTGCTGGTGGTGGAGCACGACGAGGACGCCATCCGCAGCGCCGACTACCTCGTCGACATGGGCCCGGGCGCCGGCGCCCATGGCGGCACGGTGGTGGCGCACGGCACCCCGGCCGAGGTGCAGCAGAACCCGGCCAGCCTGACCGCCCAGTTCCTCAACGGGACGCGCGGCATCCCGGTGCCGGCGGCGCGCCGTCCCGGCCACCCCGGCCAGGTTCTGGAGGTGACGGGGGCGCGCGCCAACAACCTGCAGGACGTCGCCGCACGGGTGCCGCTGGGCACCTTCACCTGCGTCACCGGGGTGTCGGGCGGCGGCAAGTCGACCCTGGTGGTCGAGACCCTGTACCGGGCGGTGGCGCGCCGGCTGATGGGGGCGCGCGAGCATCCGGCCGAGCACGACGCGCTGAACGGGCTGGAGCACCTGGACAAGGTCATCGACATCGACCAGTCGCCGATCGGGCGCACCCCGCGCTCCAACCCCGCGACCTACACCGGCGCCTTCACGCCGATCCGCGACTGGTTCGCCGGCCTGCCCGAGGCCAAGGCCCGCGGTTACGGCCCCGGCCGCTTCTCGTTCAACGTCAAGGGCGGGCGCTGCGAGGCGTGCCAGGGCGACGGCGTCATCAAGATCGAGATGCACTTCCTGCCCGACGTCTACGTCACCTGCGACGTCTGCCACGGCAAGCGCTACAACCGCGAGACGCTGGAGATCCTCTACCGCGACAAGAGCATCGCCGACGTGCTCGACATGACGGTGGTGGAGGGCAAGGAGTTCTTCAAGGCGGTGCCGTCGATCCGCGACAAGCTGGAGACCCTGGACCGGGTGGGGCTGGGCTACATCCACGTCGGCCAGCCCGCCACCACCCTGTCGGGCGGCGAGGCGCAGCGGGTCAAGCTGTCGAAGGAGCTGAGCCGGCGCGCCACCGGGCGCACCCTCTACATCCTCGACGAGCCGACCACCGGCCTGCACTTCGCCGACGTGGAGAAGCTGCTGGAGGTGCTCCACGCCCTGGTCGACCAGGGCAACACGGTGCTGGTGATCGAGCACAACCTCGAGGTCATCAAGACCGCGGACTGGGTCATCGACCTCGGCCCCGAGGGCGGCACCGGCGGCGGCGAGATCGTCGCGGCCGGCACCCCCGAGGACGTCGCCCGGGTCGAACGCAGCTACACCGGCCGCTACCTCGCCCCCTATTTGCAGGCCCGCTCCAAAAAGAAGAAGCGGGCGTAGGGCTCCCCGGCCTTGGCACGACGGGCACCGTCGCGGCGGCATCGTGTCGCGGCGGTGCCGGGCCGGGGCACCGTCGCCACCGGCCCATCCCAGGCCGCTGCCGTACCGGATCGCGGCACGACGATCAGGCGCGTGAAGGCCCCGTCATGCGTCTGATCGTTCAGTCCTGTCGTTCGTGATCCGCACGCCCTGCCCCACCAGGACCGGGAGGGTCCAGGGGGAGACGGCGATCTCCGCCGGCACGCGGGCGATGACGTCGCCGTCGCCCTGCACGGCGTCGCCGTCCGGCCCCTCGATGACGATCCGGCTGGCCGGCACCACCCGGTAGTCGCGGAAGTGCCGGAGGCGCCCCGCCGTCACACCCCAGACGTACCGCAAGGCGTTCCAGCGCCCCCGGCCGGGGAACAGGCAGACGTGCAGGCGCGGGTCGCTGAGGCAGGCGTCCGGCGCGCACACGAAGGTGCCGCCGTAGAAATGGCCGTTGGCAACGATCACCGACGCCACCTCGTGGACCACCCCGTCGACGGTCACGCGGTAGCGCCGCTCCCGGTCCGCGGCCAGTTGGCCCAGCGTCTCCAGCACGTAGGCGCCCTTGCCGATCAGCCGCTTCACGCCCGAGTCCACGCGCTCCACCACCTGGGCGTCGAGGCCGACCCCGGCCATCATGGCGAAGCAGCGGCCGTTGGCGACGCCGAGGTGGATCGGGCGCTCGGCGCCCATCGCCAGCACGCCGGCCGCCGCCACCGGGTCGAGCGGCAAGGCCAGCTCGTGGGCCAGGACGTTCGCCGTGCCGAGCGCGACCACGCCCATGGGAATCGGTGCGACCGCGCCGCCGCCGCGCGCCGCCAGGCCGTTGATCGCCTCGTTGATGGTGCCGTCGCCGCCGGCCACCGCCACCGCATCGAAGGCTCCCGGGGCCAGGCTGCGCGCCAGCGATTCGGCGTCGCCACGCCCGGTCGTGGCGTGCACCGTCACGCTGGCCCCGTAGCGCTGGGCCAGCGCCTCGACCGCGACCCGCAGCCGCCGGGTCCGCCGCCCGCCGGCGACAGGGTTGTGGATCACCAGGATGCGGCGGCGCGGCAAGGAGACCGCCGTGGACGCCGGTTCAGAGATGAGAGCCTTCAACGTCGGTCCTTCCCGGGCAAGCCCGCGCGAGTGTTACCGCATTATGACAGTAAAAATACTGTACTGTTACTACGACACGGCGATGTGTCAAATTGACGACGGGGTTAGTTCGTCCTTATCGACAGGATTGTCAAGGGCCACATTTGGATGTATAGGGGCTGTGACTTGACTATCCCTTGTCGCACCAGGGACGGAGTGCGGATTATGGACGGGATCTCCGGCGTGAAACGATATCGCAGCATTTGGATCTCCGATGTCCACTTGGGAACGCGGGGCTGCAAGGCCGACCTGCTGCTCGACTTCCTCAAGCACAACGAATCGGACTTCCTCTATCTCGTCGGCGACATCGTCGACGGCTGGCGGCTGCGCAAGAGCTGGTATTGGCCGCAAGCCCACAACGACGTGGTCCAGAAGATCCTGCGCCGGGCGCGCAAGGGCACCCAGGTCGTCTACATCCCGGGCAACCACGACGAGGCCGCCCGCGAGTACGTGGGCCTGCAGTTCGGTGGCGTCCAGGTGATGGAGGAGGCCATCCACACCGGCGCCGACGGCCGCCGCTATCTCATCATCCACGGCGACCAGTTCGACGCCGTCGTGAAATACGCGAAATGGCTGGCGCTGATCGGCGACCAGGCCTACGTCGTCCTCCTCAACGTCAACACCGCCCTGAATTGGGCCCGTCGCAAATTGGGCTTTACCTACTGGTCCGTATCCGCCTATCTCAAGCACAAGGCCAAGAGCGCCGTCGAGTATATCGGCAAATACGAAGAGGCTCTGGCCGAGGAGGCGCGGCGACGCGAGGTTGACGGCATCATCTGCGGACACATCCACAACGCAGAGATGCGGGACATGGAAGGCGTACTCTATTGCAACGACGGCGATTGGGTCGAATCCTGCACCGCCTTGGTCGAGCACGAAACCGGCGAGCTGGAAATCATCAACTGGGCGGAAGTCTTGCGTCGCCGGGACTCGGTCAAGGCGGCCGCGTGAACATCCTCATCGTCAGCGACGCCTGGCACCCCCAGGTGAACGGCGTCGTGCGGACCATCGCGACCGTGCGCGCCGAGCTGGAGCAGATGGGGCATGTGGTGGAGGTGATCGGCCCCGACCGCTTCCGCACCCTGCCGATGCCCACCTACCCGGAAATCCGCCTGGCCCTCGGCGCCGGGCGCCGGCTGCCGCCGATGATCGACGCGCTGCGGCCCGACTGCATCCACATCGCCACCGAGGGGCCGCTAGGCCACGCCGCCCGGCGCTACTGCCTGAAGCGCGCGATTCCCTTCACCACCGCCTACCACACCCGGTTTCCCGAATACGTCCGCGACCGCGTGCCGGTGCCGCTGGCGTGGAGCTACGCCGTGGTGCGCCGCTTCCACAAGCCGGCGGCGGCGGTGATGGTGGCCACCGCGTCCATCGAGCAGGACCTGAGGGCCCGCGGCTTCACCAACATCCGGCGCTGGACCCGTGGCGTCGACACCGAGCTGTTCCACCCCGGCGACCAGGGCCTCCCGGACATGCTGGCCGGCCTGCCGCGGCCGCTGCTGATGTACGTCGGCCGCGTCGCCGTGGAGAAGAACCTGGAGGAGTTCCTCAAGATCGCCGGCCTGCCCGGCACCAAGGTGGTGGTCGGCGACGGCCCGGCGCGCGCCGACCTGCAGGCCAAGTACCCGGGCGTGGTGTGGTGCGGGGCCAAGCACGGGGTGGAGCTGGCGCAGCACTACGCCGCCGCCGACGTCTTCGTGTTCCCGTCGCGCACCGACACCTTCGGCCTGGTGCTGCTGGAGGCCCTGGCCTCGGGCGTGCCGGTCGCCGCCTATCCCGTTCCGGGTCCGGTCGACGTCCTGAACGGCACACCGGTCGGCTGCCTCAACGACGACCTCAAGCGCGCCATCGAGACGGCGTTGACGGTGCCGCGCGAGCGCTGCCGCGAATACGCCCTGACCTTCTCCTGGCGCAAGTCGGCCGAACAGTTCCTGGCCAATCTCCGGCCCTTCACCTGAATGCCGATCCAGACCCCGGAAGACCGCAGGGTTTCAAGGATCAGGGGCATTCCCGGGACCGCGCCGTCCGGCGCGGGCCGTGGCCGACACGCGGCGGGTCGGTGTCCACGACTCGGTCCCGGTCCACGACCGCCGCGCCGGCCCCTGGCCGACGGGTTGGCGACGCCCGGGTCGCGCCGTGCGACGGACCGGACGTGCCACATCCGCCGCGCATCCCGGCGCTTCGGTTTCCGGGGGACGGCGTGGTAAGGTCCGCGCCGCCCTGGGCATGCCTGGCGGCGCGTGCATCCAGAACCTCTTGAACCGCATATGCTTCACCTCCTGTACCACGGCCTGACGTCGATCGCCGGGCCGGCGGTCCGCCTGTACCTCGCCCGCCGCCGCGCCGCCGGCAAGGAGGACCCCGCCCGCCAGGACGAGCGCCTCGGCCGGCCGGCCCTGCCGCGCCCGGCGGGGCCCCTGGTGTGGGTGCACGCGGCCAGCGTCGGCGAGGCCAATTCGGTGCTCGTGCTGATCGAGCGGCTGCTGGCCGAGCAGCCCGGCCTCCATGTGCTGATGACCACGGGCACCGTCTCCTCGGCCCGGCTGATGGCCGACCGCCTGCCTTCCCGGGCCCTGCACCAGTACGTCCCGGTCGACCTGCCGGGCGCCGTCGACCGCTTCCTCGACCATTGGCGGCCCGACCTGGTGCTGTGGGTCGAATCCGAGATCTGGCCGAACCTGCTGGGCGGCATCCGCCGCCGCGCCATTCCCGCGGCCCTGGTCAACGCCCGCCTGTCGGCCCGTTCCTTCGCCCGCTGGCAGCGCCTGCCCGGCTTCGCCGCCGGCCTGTTGGCGACGTTCCGCATCACGCTGGCGCAGACGGAGACCGACGCCGGACGGTTGCGGGCGCTGGGCGCGCCGGCGGTGTCCTGCGTCGGCAACCTGAAATTCTCCGCTGCTCCGCCCCCCGCCGACCCGACCGCCCTGGCGGCGCTGAACAGCGCCGTCACCGGCCGGCCGGTGTGGCTGATGGCCAGCACCCACCAGGGCGAGGAGGACATCGCCGCCGCCGTCCACACCGCGCTGGCGGCGCGCCTGCCCGGCCTGCTGACGGTGATCGCGCCGCGCCACCCCCACCGCGGCGGCGCCGTGGCGGAGGCGGTGACGGCGCGCGGCCTCGCCGTGGCCCGCCGCGCCGCCGGCGCCCTGCCCGGCCCCGGCGACGCGGTGTACGTCGCCGACACGCTGGGCGAGCTGGGCGTGCTCTACCGCGTCGCCCCGGCCGTGTGCATGGGGGGGTCCTTCGTGCCGCACGGTGGCCAGAACCCGGTCGAGCCGGCCCAGCTCGGCTGCGCCGTGCTGTACGGGCCGCACATGTGGAACTTCGCCGAGATCACCGACCGGCTCGAGCACGCCGGCGGCGCCCGCGCCGTCGCCGACGCCGACGCGCTGCCCGGCGCGGTGGCCGCCCTGCTGACCGACCCGGCGGCCCGCGCCGCCCTGGTGGCGGGGGCGACCCGGGTGACCACAGAGAACGCCCGCATCGTCGACCGCGCGCTGGCGGTGCTGGCCCCCCTGCTGGTGCCGCTCGGCGGCGCCACCGCGGCACCATGAGAACCCCGGCGTTCTGGTACCGGCCGGCCGGTCTCGCCGCCCGCCTGCTGGCGCCGGCCGGCGCCCTCTACGGCCTGGCCGGGCGGCTGCGCGCCGCCGCCGCGACCCCTTGGACGGCGCCGGTTCCGGTGCTCTGCGTCGGCAACCTGGTGGCCGGCGGGGCCGGCAAGACGCCGGTCGCCATCGCCGTGGCCGGCGCGCTGGCGGCGCGGGGGCTGATGCCGCACATGCTGACCCGCGGCCACGGCGGCCGCGAGGCGGGACCGCTGGCGGGCGACCCCGCCCGCCACGGCGCCGCGGATGTCGGCGACGAGGCCCTCCTGCTGGCCGCCCACGCGCCGACCTGGGTGGCCCGCGACCGCGTCGCCGGGGCGCGCGCCGCCGCCGCCGCGGGGGCCGCCGCGCTGGTCATGGACGACGGTTTCCAGAATCCCCACCTCCACAAGGACCTGGCGCTGGTGGTCGCCGACGGCTCCGTCGGCTTCGGCAACGGCCGCCTGGTGCCCGCCGGCCCCCTGCGCGAGCCGGTGGCCCGCGGGCTCGCCCGGGCCGACGCCCTGGTCGTGGTTGGCGAGGACCGGGCGGGGCTGGCCGGGCTCGCCGGCGCGCTGCCGGTCCTCCACGCCCGCCTCGCGCCCGACCGGGAGGCCGCGGACCTCGCCGGCCGGCCGGTCCTCGCCTTCGCCGGCATCGGGCGGCCCGAGAAGTTCTTCACCACCCTGCGCGACCTCGGCGCCGATCTCGTCGAGGCCGTGCCCTTCCCGGACCACCATCCCTACGCGGCGGGCGAGATCGGCCGGCTGCTGGAGCGCGCCGCCGCCCGCGGCGCCGTTGCCGTCACCACCGCCAAGGATGCCGTGCGCCTGCCGGAGACCGCCCGCGCCCGGGTGCGGGTCGTCCCGGTGCGCGTGGTGTGGGACCGCCCCGACGCCGTCGACGCCGTCCTCGACCGCCTGGCACCGCGGGGGCGGGGCTGATGGCCCGGCCCCGCGGCGCGCTGGCGCGCTGGCTGACGCGGCGCGTCGCCCACCCGGTGGAGGCCGCCCTGGCCTACGCCGCCTGCGCCGTGTTCGGCGCGCTGCCGCTCGACGCGGCGTCGGCCCTGGGCGGCTGGATCGGCCGCACCGTCGGGGCCCGCCTGCCGGGCAGCGCCCGCGCCCGCCGCAACCTCGCCCGCGCCTTCCCGGAGAAGGGACCGGCGGAGATCGAGGCGATCGTCCGCGGCATGTGGGACAACCTCGGCCGCACCATGGCGGAATACCCGCACCTCGCCGCCCTGGCCGACACCGGGCCGGGTGGGCGCACCGAGCTGGTGGGCGGGGAGCACGCGGTCGCCCTGCGCGACGACGGGCGCGCCGGCCTGCTGGTGTCCGGCCACCTCGC
This sequence comes from Azospirillum sp. NS33, assembly GCF_059703765.1. Classification (NCBI taxonomy): domain Bacteria; kingdom Pseudomonadati; phylum Pseudomonadota; class Alphaproteobacteria; order Rhodospirillales; family Azospirillaceae; genus Azospirillum; species Azospirillum sp. NS33. The sequence continues at coordinate 27,822 of NZ_BAAKJB010000033.1, forward strand.
CAACTGGGAGGTGCTGCCGGCGGTGTCCCACGCCCTGGGACTGGAACTGGCGGTGATCTACCGCGCACCCAACAACCCCATCGTCGACCGCCTGCTGGTCCGGCTGCGCGGCCCCGCCGCCAACACCCTGCTGCGCAAGGGCGCGGAGGGCGCCCGCGGCCTCGTCCGCGTGCTGTCCCGGGGCGGGCATGCGGGGCTGCTGATCGACCAGAAGATGAACGACGGCATTCCCGTCCCCTTCTTCGGCCGCGACGCCATGACCGCGCCGGCGGCCGCCCAACTGGCGCTGCGCTTCGGCCTGCCCCTTCACCCCGTGCGCGTCGAGCGCCTGGGTGGCGCCCGTTTCCGCATCACCGTCCTGCCCGCGCTCGACCTGCCGGCCAGCGGCGACCGCACCGCCGACACCTGCACGGTCATGGTCCAGCTCAACGCCCTGCTGGAGACGTGGATCCGCGAACGGCCGGAACAGTGGCTGTGGCTGCACCGCCGCTGGCCGGACTGACCCTGGGGACACCCCTGCGCAGGCTGCACGGGTCAGGCGATGCCGCCAACGGTAGGCTGCGCCCATCGTCCGTCCACCTGCCCGCCGGAGTCCCGGTCCATGCCCCTCGACCCCCATCTCCTGCAGCTCTACCTGGTCGCCGCGGCGCTGCTGATCGTGGCCCCGGGGCCGGACCTGCTGCTGGTGCTGTCGCGCAGCCTGACTGAGGGGCGTGCGGCCGGCTTCGTCGCCACCGCCGGCATCACCGCCGGCAACGTGATCCAGGCGGTGCTGGCGGCGGCCGGGGTGTCCGCGCTGGTCGCCGCCTCGCCCCTGCTGTTCGACCTGCTGCGCTGGGGCGGCGGCGCCTATCTCGCGTGGATCGGCGGCCGCGCGCTGTGGGCCGCGGTGACGGCGCGCGGCGCCGACCGCGCCACCCTGCCCGCCGTCGCCGCCGCGTCACCCCGCCGGGTGTTCGTCACCGCGCTGCTGACCAACCTGCTCAACCCGAAGGTGATCCTCTTCTATCTCGCCTTCGTGCCCCAGTTCGTGGCGCCCGAACGCGGCGCGGTGGCGCTTCAGATCTTCCTGCTGGGCCTGATTCTCGGCCTGGGGGGCTGCCTGTTCCTGCTGGCGGTCGCCGCCTCGGGGGCCGGGGCCGCCCGCGCCGTGCTGACCAGCCGGCGCCTGCAAGGCGCGCTCGACGGGGTGTGCGGGGTGCTGTTCCTGGGGTTCGCCGTACGCCTTCTGCTGACCGAGCGGCGCGTCGCCTGAGCGCAGTCCGCCTGTGAATTGACAGCGCCGCCGCGCCCCCCCTATCGTCCGGGACAACCAAGCAAAACACCCCGGCCGACCCGGCCAGGGAGGATGGAGACCCCCATGAAGACACACCTGTTCGCGGCCGCGCTGGCCGCGCTGTCGCTGACGGCGGCCGTCCCGGCGGCGGCGCAGGAGCGCGTGACCCTGAAATCGGCGACCTCGTCCTCGTCCTACTACGTCATGGTCGTGCAGATCGGCGAGGCCCTGAAGGTCGCCACCGACGGCGCCATCCAGCCGACGGTGGAGGAGAGCCAGGGCTCCGTCCAGAACGTCAAGGAGGCGGGCAAGCGCCCCGGCAACTTCGTCTTCACCTCGCCGCCCAACCTGCTGGCCAACGCCCGCGCCGGCAAGAAGCCGTTCGAGGGGGAGAGCGGCTACGACCGCATCCGCACCCTCTTCGTCATGCCGCCGGTCACGGTGCACTTCGTGGTGCGCGCCGATTCCGGCATCACCGACATCACCGGCCTCGCGGGCCAGGACTACATCGGCGGCGGCAAGGGCACCTTCTGCGAGGGACGCACCACCGCCATCCTCAAGGCCCTGGGGCTGGACGGCAAGGTCAACATCGTCGACGTCGAGCTGGCCTCGGCCGACAACGCCGTGCGCAACCGCAAGGTCGTGGGCTACACCACCTGCTCGTCCCATCCCACGCCCGGCGTGACCGAGCTGGCGACCAACACGCCGATCCGGGTGCTGTCGCTGACGCCGCAGCAGCTCGCCACCGTGCTGGAGCTGGACTCCGCGTCCGGTCCGGTGACCATCGCCCAGGACACGTACAAGGGCCTGGAGGGCGACGTCCAGACCGTCGGCGTGCCGGTCGGCGGCTTCACCACCACCGCCATGACCGACGACACCGCCTACACCATCACCAAGACCTTCTGGTCCAAGCGCGACGCGATGGCCGAGAAGAACCCGTGGTGGAAGGCGATCGCGCCGGAGCAGGTGAACCAGCTCGGCACCCCCATCCACCCCGGCGCCCTGCGCTACTACAAGGAAGCCGGCGTCGCCATCGACGCGGCGCTCCAGTAACCCTGTCCCGGCGGCCGCGGCTGGCTCCTTCGACGAAAAAGCACCGATCATGACCGATACCACCGCCGCGGCCGCCGCCGCGCCGCACGGCACCTCCCTGGAACGCCTGCTGCTGGTCGGCGCCGCGGCCGCCACCGTGGGCGTCCACGTCTGGCTGATCTTCTCGGGCCTGGTGCCCAACCTGATCGCCCGGCCGCTGCACCTCATGGTGTCGCTGCCCTGGATCTTCGTCTTCGCCGCGGCGCGGGGCCGGATCTCCCGGGCGACGGGCTACGTGGCCTGCGCCCTCGGCGTCGCCGGCTGCCTCTACATCATCGCCAGCCGCGAGACCATCGTCGAGCAGTACGGCTCGCTCGACGGCAGCCTGTTCCAGTACGCGCTGGCGGTGGTGCTGATCCTGGTGGTGCTGGAGATGGCCCGGCGCGCCGTGCAGCCGGTGCTGCCGGCGGTGGCGCTGGTGGTGCTGGCCTACGGCCTGTTCGGCGAGCTGCTGCCGGGCACCCTGGGCCACGGCGGCATCCCGCTGGACTATTTCCTCGGCAACCTCGTGGTCGCCGAGGGCGGCCTGTGGGGGTTGATGACCGGCACCTCCATCGACCTGATCGTGCCCTTCCTGATCCTCGGCGCCATGGTCTCGGCCGGCGAGGCGGGAACCGGATTCATGGCGCTGGCCACCCAGCTCGCCGGGCGTTTCAAGGCGGGTGCGGCCAAGGTGGCGGTGCTCGGCTCGGCGCTCTACGGCACCATCTCGGGCTCGGCCTCGGCCAACGTCGCCTCGGTCGGCACCATCACCATCCCGGCGATGAAGCGCATGGGCTATCCCCCGGCCTTCGCCGCGGCGACCGAGGCGGTGGCCTCCACCGGCGGGCAGATCATGCCGCCGGTGATGGGGGCCGGCGCCTTCATCATGGCCGAACTGCTGCGCATCCGCTACACCGAGGTGGCGGTCGCCGCCGTCCTGCCGGCGGTGCTGTTCTTCGCCGCCTCGTGGATCGGCATCCATTTCTTCGCCATCCGCTACCGCCTGTCCGGCGTCCCGCGCGACGAGCTGCCGGGCTGGGCGCGGGTTGGCGTGGCCGCCCCGTTCTTCCTGCTGCCCCTGGTCATCCTCGTCACCATGATGATGGTGCTGGACTACTCCCCGGCCTACGCGGCCATGGGGGCGGCAGCGGTCACGACGGTGTTCCTCGGCTTCGACGACCGCCTGCGCTTCAGCGCGCGGCGGTGGTGGGCGCGCACCGAAACGGCGGTGGTCGACGCCGCCCGGCAGATCGCCTTCATCGCCGCCATCCTGATCTGCGCCGGGGTGATCGTCGGCGTGTTCAACGCGACCGGCCTGGGGGTCAAGGTCACCTCGCTGATCGTCAGCCTGTCGGGCGACCGGCTGTGGGTGGCGCTGCTGCTGACCGCGGCGGCCTGCATGGTGCTGGGGATGGAGCTGCCGACCACCGCCGCCTACCTGATCTGCATCGCGGTGGCCGGGCCGGCGCTGGTGGAGCTGGGCCTGCCGGAGCTGCACGGGCACATGTTCGTGTTCTGGTACGCGCTGCTGTGCACCATCACCCCGCCGGTGTGCGGCACCGTCTTCGTCGCCGCGGGCATCGCCGGAGCGCCGTGGCTGTCGGTGGCCGTCCAGGCCATGCGCATCGGCATCGGCCTCTACATCGTGCCGCTCGCCATGGTCGCCAACCCGTCGCTGCTGCTGCTGGGCACGGCACCGGTCGCGGCGCTGGCGGCGGGGGCCAAGGTGCTGGCCGGCACGACGCTGGTCAGCTACGCCACCATCGGCGGCGCCCGCCATCCCGTGGCCGGCGTCGCCGCCTTCGCCGGCGGCGTGGCGGTGCTGTTCCTGTTCGGCATCTGACGCGCCGTCACACCCCCTTTGGCGGGGCGTGACGGGACACCGCGGCGATCCGCACCAATATCTCTTGCGAAGCCCCGCGAGGGACGACACACGCAACGGCGATGGGACAATGGCAACGAACGGCACGACGCGGCGCCTGCGCAGCCAGCAGTGGTTCGACGACACCCACGACCCCGACATGACGGCGCTCTATCTGGAGCGCTATCTGAACTTCGGCTTGACCCGGGGCGAACTGCAGTCGGGCCGGCCGATCATCGGCATCGCCCAGACCGGCAGCGACCTCACCCCCTGCAACCGCCATCACCTGGACCTGGCGCAGCGGGTCAAGGACGGCATCCGCGACGCCGGCGGCATCCCGCTGGAGTTCCCGGTCCACCCGATCCAGGAGACGGGGCGGCGCCCGACCGCGGCGCTCGACCGCAACCTCGCCTATCTCGGGCTGGTGGAGACGCTCTACGGCTACCCGCTGGACGGCGTGGTGCTGACCACCGGCTGCGACAAGACCACGCCGGCCTGCCTGATGGCCGCGGCCACGGTCGACATCCCGGCCATCGTGCTGTCGGGCGGGCCGATGCTGGACGGCCACCACAAGGGCCGGCTGGTCGGCGCCGGGGCGGCGATCTGGGACGGCCGGCGGCGCCACGCCGCCGGCGAGATCGACTACGCCGAGTTCATGGACATCGCCGCGGAGTCCGCGCCGTCGGTGGGCCACTGCAACACCATGGGCACCGCGCTGTCCATGAACTGCCTGGCCGAGGCGCTGGGCATGTCCCTGCCGGGCTGCGCGGCGATCCCCGCACCGTACCGCGAGCGGGCGCAGATGGCCTACGCCACCGGCCGGCGCGCCGTCGCCATGGTCCACGAGGACCTGCGCCCCTCGGCCATCCTGACCCGGCCGGCGTTCGAGAACGCCATCGCCGTCGCCTCGGCCATCGGCGCCTCCAGCAACTGCCCGCCCCACCTCATCGCCATCGCCCGGCACATGGGCGTCGACCTGACGCTGGACGACTGGCAACGGGTCGGTGCCGACCTGCCGCTGCTGGTCGACTGCCAGCCCGCCGGCGCCTATCTGGGGGAGGCGTTCCACCGCGCCGGCGGCGTGCCCGCGGTGATGGCCGAACTGCTCGGGGCCGGGCGCCTCGACGGCGCCTGCCGCTCCGTGTCGGGGGCCGCCGTGGCCGACATCCTGGCGGGCCGGCCCGAACCCGACCGCCGGGTGGTCCGGCCGTTCGACCGGCCGCTGCGCGAGAAGGCGGGCTTCGTCGTGCTGTCCGGCAACCTGTTCGACGCCGCGGTGATGAAGGTGTCGGTGATCTCCGACGCGTTCCGCGCCCGCTACCTCGCCCGCCCCGGCCAGGAGGAGGTGGCGGAGCTGCGCGCGGTGGTGTTCGACGGCCCCGAGGACTACCGGGCGCGGATCAACGACCCGGACCTCGCCGTCGACGCCGACTGCATCCTGGTCATCCGCGGCTGCGGCGTCATCGGCTTTCCGGGATCCGGCGAGGTCGTGAACATGCAGCCTCCCGACGCGCTGATCCGCGCCGGCGTGACCGAGCTGCCGACCATGGGCGACGGCCGCCAGAGCGGCACGTCGGCCAGCCCGTCGATCCTCAACGCCTCCCCGGAATCGGTGGTTGGCGGCGGGCTGGCGTTGCTGCGCACCGGCGACACGGTGCGCCTCGACCTGACGCGCAACCGCGTCGACGCACTGGTCGAGGATGCGGAGTTGCAACGGCGCCGCGACGCCCTCACTCTGCCCGCCCTCACCCATTCCACGCCATGGCAGGAGATCTACCGCAGCATGACCGGACAGCTTTCCACCGGGGCCTGCCTGGAGCCGGCGACCGCGTTCCTCCAGGTGCTGGAGCGGCGGGGCCCGCCGCGCCATTCCCATTGAGGCCGAGGCCATGAAGCGAATCGCCGCCATCGGCGAATGCATGGTGGAGCTGCAGGAGACGGGGCCCGGCAGCGGGCTCTACAGCCAGGCCTTCGGCGGCGACACGCTGAACGCCGCCGTCTACCTGCACCGCGCCCTGCCCGTCGGGACGGGCCGCGTCGGCTACGTCACCGCCCTGGGCGACGATCCCTTCAGCGACCACATGGCCCGGTGGTTCGCCGAGCAGGGCCTCGACACCGCCCTGGTCGCCCGGCTGCCCGGCGAGACGCCCGGCCTCTATGTCATCGTGCTGGACGAACGGGGGGAACGCACCTTCCACTACTGGCGCAACGCCGCCGCCGCGCGGCGCATGCTGGACGGACCGGCGGCGCTGCAGCGCCTGGCGCCGCTGGAACGCTACGACCTGGTCTATCTGTCCGGCATCACCCTGGCCATTCTCGACGCCACGGCACGGCAGCGGCTGATGGACCTGCTCGACCGGGTGCGCGGCAACGGCGGGGTGGTCGCCTTCGACGGCAATTACCGGCCCCGCCTGTGGGCGTCACGCGACGAGGCCCAGCAGGCCCTGACCGACGCCCTGCGCCGGACCACCATCGCCCTGCCCACCCTGGACGACGAGCGGGCGCTGTTCGGCGACGACGACGCCACGGCGACGGCCGAGCGCCTGCACGCCCTGGGGGTGGCGGAGGTGGTGGTGAAGCGCGGGCCGGAGGCGGCGCTGGTCTCGGCGTCCGGCGCGCGGGCCTGGGTGGCGCCGCCGCCGGTCGCGACGGTGGTGGACACCACCGCGGCCGGCGATTCCTTCAACGGCGCCTACCTCGCCGGGCGCCTCGCCGGGCTGGACCCGGACGCCGCGGCGGCCCAGGGTCACGCCATGGCGGGGCGGGTGGTGCAGTTCCGCGGCGCGATCATCTCGGCCTGACGGGTGGGGCCCCCGCGCGGGGGCCCACCCCCCTAGCGCGCCGGGCCCTGGGCGGTCTGGCCGAACAGGATCTTCTTGCTCTCCTCGGTGACCGTGGTGCGGCTGCGCCACGGCTCGCCCGCCGCGTAGGCCCGCTCGGTCCCCGGGCGGGCCCGCACCGCCTCGAACCAGCGCTTCAGGTCGGGGAACGACTCCAGGTCCTGCTGCTGGCGCTCCCAGGGGACGATCCAGGGATAGCAGGCCATGTCGGCGATGGAGTAGTCGTCGCCGGCGATGAAGGCGCGGCCCTTCAAGCGGCCGTCGAGCACGCCGTAGAGCCGGTTGGTCTCCTTGACGTAGCGCTCCATGGCATAGGGGATGCGCTCGGGCGCGTACTGGACGAAGTGGTGGTTCTGCCCGGCCATGGGCCCGAGGCCGCCGACCTGCCAGAACAGCCACTCCAGCACCGTCTTGCGGGCCCGCAGCGCGCCGGGCAGGAAGCGCCCGGTCTTCTCGGCGAGGTAGACCAGGATGGCGCCGGATTCGAACACCGACACCGGCTCGCCGCCGTCGGCCGGGGCGTGGTCGACGATGGCCGGCATGCGGTTGTTGGGCGACAGCGCCAGGAACGCCGGCTTGAACTGCTCGCCGGCGGAGATGTCGACGGGCTGGATGCGGTAGTCGAGACCCGCCTCCTCCAGGAACATGGTGACCTTGTGGCCGTTGGGTGTCGGCCAGTAGTGGAGATCGATCATCCGGGAACTCCGGTTGCGGTGTGTCGCCAGAAACCTAGGGCGCCGCGCGCCGCGGGAAAGCGCCCCTCCGTGGGCGGCCCGGGGTCAGGCCGGCGGGCGCCGGCGCGGGGGTCAGGCCGGCGGGCGCCGGCCCCGGAGGTCAGGCCGGCGGGCGCCGGCCATTCGCGTGGGCGTCGAGAAAGCGGCGGCAGGCCTCGAAGTCGGCCGCGGCGTCCGCCGGCAGCGCCACCCCCGACCGCTCGGCCAGGGTGCGTGCGAAGGCCAGCATCTTGTCGGTCGGTCCGGCGCGGCGCGGCGGACCGGCCGCCGCCACCCCGCCACCCCGCCCGCCCTTGCCGCCGCTCCGGGCGGCGGCCTTGGCGGTGCCCCTTGCGGCCCCCTTGGTCGCGCCTTTGGCCGCTCCTTTGGCGGCGCCCCTCGCGACGCCGGTCCCGGGGCCGCGGCGCCGGCCGCGCCCCGGGACCGCCGGCGCGCCCAGGTCGATGGCGCGCCCCGCCCCGCCCTGCAGCGTGCCGATCAGCCGCTCGGCCTCGGCGGCGATGGCGTCGATCACCGCACGGTAGTCGGCGCGGCCGGTCACCACCTCGTCCAGGCGCATCTCCCACACCGCCGTGGTGCCGGGATCCACCAGCGCCGGGGCCGCCGCGCGCAATCTCTCGAACAGCGCCAGCCCGGCCGCCGTCGGCATCAGCCACTTGCCCTCGGAGTCCAGCAGGCTCTGCCGCTTCAGCCCCTTGATGACCTCGCCCCGGGTCGCCGGGGTGCCGATGCCCTTGGCCTCCTTCAGGCGCTCGCGCAGCGCCGGGTCCTCGACGAAGCGCCAGGCGTTCTGCATGGCGTCGATCAGGGTGCCCTCGTTGTAACGCGGCGGCGGCTGGGTGCGCTTGGCCTCGACCCGGGGATCGCTCAGCGCCGCCGCCTCCCCGTCGCTGAGCGCCGGCAGCTCCTGCTCGTCGTCGGGGGCCGGCGGGCCGTCCTGCTGCTCGGCCGCCGTGTAGACCGCCTTCCAGCCCAGGCGCAGCGGGATGCGGCCGCTCGCCCGGAAGAGCGCCGGGGCGCCGCCGGGAACCGGGACCTCCAGCGTCGCGGTGGTCTGGCGGTACTCGAAATCCGGCATCACGGCGGCGAGGTAAGAGCGGCAGACCAGCGCGAACAGCCGCTTCTCGTCCTCCGACAGGCGGGCCAGGCGCGGCTCCAGATCGTCCAGCACGTTGACGTTGGGAACCACCGCGTGGTGCGACACGCCGGCCAGGGCGCGGTCGCAGAAGTGGCCGGACTTGCCGCGGCGGATCACCGGCCGGGCGATGTCCAGATGGGCGAAGCCGCGCAGCCGGGTCAGGGCGCCGACGATGGCCGGCACGTCGGCGATCTGCGACTCGGCGAGGTGGCGGGCCTCGGCGCGGGGATAGGTGATGAGCTTCTTGCCGGCGCCGTCGTAGAGCTCCTGCGCCACCGCCAGGGTGCGCTCGGCGGTCCATCCCCAGCGCTGGCCGCAGGTCTTCTGAAGCGCAGGCAGATCGAACAGCCGGGGCGGCGCCTGGCGGCGCTCCTCCACGCGGACCGCCAGCGGGCCGGCGTGGGCGGCGGCGGCGGCGGCCACCGCCTCGGCACGGGCGCGGTCCTTGATGCGGTCCTTGGGCGGTGGGGCGTGGCGCATCGGGAAGGCCCCGGCGGCGACGGTGGCGGTCGCCAACACCTCGAAATAATCCTCCGGGACGAAATCGCGGATTTCCAGCTCGCGCAGGCAGACCACCGCCAGCGTTGGCGTCTTCACCCGGCCGATGCCGATCACGCCGCGGGCACCCGGCGCCAACAGCGTCTTGGTCGCCGTCCGCGTCAACGTGAGATTGAATATCTGGTCGGCCTGCTGGCGCGCCACCGCCGCCTCGTAGAGCGGCCGCATCTCCTCGTTCGGCTTCAGCCGGGCGAAGGAGTCCCGAATCGTCTTGGCATCCTGGGCGGTGAACAGGGCGCGCCGCACGCGGCCGCGGAACCCGAGATGCTCCAGGATCTCCTGGCCGATGAGCTGGCCTTCGCGGTCGCAGTCGGTGGCCAGGATCACCTCCTCGCAGCCCTTCAGCGCGGCGGCGATGGCCTTCAGCTTGGCCGTCTTGCCGCCATGGCCGTCGGGACGCGTGGGATAGAGACCGTCCGGCTTCAGCAGGACCGGCATCCACCGCTTCCAGGCGGGGTCGACCTCCTCCGGCTCGGCCAGGCGCAGCAGATGCCCTTCCGCCGGCAGCACGGCGCCATGGCGGTTTCCCAGCGCCGCACGCACGTCCTTGGCCTGGCTGCTCTTTTCAGTGATGATGAGGGTCGCCATCTCACACCCCGTGGTGCCGTCCGAGCGGCCCGATCATCCTAACCATGAAACCGTGAACGTAGCAAGAACGTTTGACGCGACGGGGCGGAGTGCGCTACAGCGGCCCCCCGTCGCCCCGCACCCAGCCGCCCCCTGACGGGGCAGGGTTCCGCATGCCGTCCTGGTCCAATCACAAGTTGTCTTCATCCCCTGCGGAGCCGGAGCCCGCCGCGCCCGGCCGCGTCACCTTCACCCACGACGACCTGACCCGCGTGTTCGACGCCCGCGCCATCCAGCGCGGCCGCACCCTGATCCTCGCCGGGGCGGTGCGGCTCGGCGACGCCGAGGGTCGCATCGTCGCGGCGGTGGAGGACCTCGGCCGCACCCTGACCGTCACCCTGACCCCGGTCGCCCGCGGCCGGCGGGTCGGGTTCGAGCGGGCCTGCGGCTGTGGCCGCTCGGCCTGCGCCCACATGGCCGCCGCCGCCCTGCAGGCGCTCGACACCCGGCCGGCGTGGCGCGAGCCGTCGCTGCTGGACCTGATGGCCCCGCCCGGTCGCGAGGCGGTCCCGGACGGCCCGCCCGCCCGCACGGCACCCGTCCGCACGGCGCCCGCCGCCGCCACCCCGCCGGCTCCGCAGGCCCGCCCCGCGGCGGGCGGCCTGCCCCCGCCGCCGGCGCCCCGCCCCGCCCCGGTCTACCGGGCCCGCTGGACCCTGGAGGCGGGGCGCGACGACATCGCCATGTTCGTTTCGGCCGGGCTGCTCGCCGAGGGCGAGGAGGAGTCTCCGCCCCTGCCCGCGGCGCCGCGCGACGTCATCGCCCGCGCCGGGCGCGACGCCGCCGGCGACGCCGACCGCGCCGTGGCACGGCTGCTGGGCAGCGGCGGCGTGGTGCGCACCCCCGTCGCCAAGTCCCGGGGCGAGGTGGTCGACCGCATCCTGCGCCGCCTGCTGGAGACCGGGCGGCTGCGCTGGCGCACCGGGGTGTCCCTCACCGAGGGGCCGGTGCGCACGCTGCGGGCCTTCCGCGACCCCGGCTCGCGCAAGCTGCGCGCCACCGGCCTGCCCGAGGGCGGCGCCCTGATCCGCGGCTTCGCCACCTGGTGCGTCGATCCCAAGGCGGGGCAGCTCTGCCCCGTCGACCTCCAGGTGGTGGAGCCCCCGCGGGCCAAGCCGGCGGAGCCGCCACGGCGCGCCGACCCGCCGAAGGCGGCGCCGCGGCCGGCGCCGCGGCCGGCGCCTCGTCCGGCGTCCGGCGGCGAGCCGACCATCGTCGAGCGCACCCCCGCCATGATGGTGCGCCTGGGCCGGGTGGTCTCGCCGAGCGACGGGCTGATCGACGCCCTGCGCCTGACCTTCGACTATGGCGCCGACGGCGCGCCGGCCATGGTGGAAGGCGACGACCAGCGCCAGTTCGCCCGTGTCGAGGCCGAGGGCGAGGTCCTGTTCGTGCGCCGCGACATGGCGGCGGAGCGCGCCGCCCTGGCGCGGCTGGCCGCCCTGGGCTTCACCCAGGGACGGATCGACCCGCCGCGCGGCGCCCTCAACGCCCGCGGCACGCGGGTTCACTGGATGACCGGACGGGACGCGGCGGAGCGCTGGCGCGACTTCCTGGCGGTCCACGTCGCCGCCCTGCGCGCCGACGGCTGGAGCGTCGAGGCGGACGAGGGCTTCGGGGCCCGGGTGGTCGACGCCGGCGACACCGTCGCCGTCGCCGTGCGCGACGCCGGCGATGGCTGGTTCGATCTCGACGTCGGGGTCGAGGTCGACGGCGAGCGGCGGCCGCTGCTGCCGATCCTGGCGCTGCTGGTGGACCGCGGCGGCATGGACGCGGCGCGCGTCGTCGATGGCCGGGCCCACATCGTGCTCGACGACGGGACGGTGCTGGCCCTGCCCGCGGACCGGGTCGAGCGGCTGCTGAGCGTGCTGGAGGCGATGCTGGCGGCGGGACGGCGCACCGACGGCGGCCTGCGCATGCCGCTCGCCGAAGCCGACGCCCTGGTCGACATCGATGACCTGATCGCCCGCCGGCCCGACGAATCGCCCCAGATCGACGCCTATCTCCGCCGCATCCACGACACCGGGGCGCTGCCGCCGGTGGCGGTGCCCGCGGATTTCCAGGGCACCCTGCGGGACTACCAGCGGGACGGGCTGGCCTGGCTGCAAAGCCTGCGCGCCGGCAACGTGGCCGGCATCCTCGCCGACGACATGGGGCTGGGCAAGACGGCCCAGACCCTGGCCCACGTGGCGCTGGAGCACGCCGAGGGCCGGCTCACCGACCCCTGCCTCATCGTCGTGCCGACCAGCCTGGTCCCCAACTGGGTCGACGAGGCGCGCCGCTTCACGCCGCACCTGCGGGTGCTGGTGCTGCACGGGCTGGAGCGCCACGAACGCCGCGGCGAGATCGACGACGCCCACATCGTCGTCACCACCTACGGCGTGGTGGCCCGCGACACCGAGGTGATGCAGGGCCGCGCCTGGCATCTCGTCGTCCTCGACGAGGCGCAGGCCATCAAGAATCCGGACTCCAAGGCGACCCGTGCGGTCAGCACCCTGCGCGCCCGCCACCGCCTGTGCCTGTCCGGTACCCCGGTGGAGAACAACCTGGGCGAGCTGTGGAGCCAGTTCGCCTTTCTGATGCCCGGCCTGCTGGGGGACCGCAAGGGCTTCCAGAAGCGCTTCCGCACCCCCATCGAGAAGCGTGGCGACGGCACCCGGGCCAAGCTGCTGCTGCGCCGCATCCGCCCGTTCCTGCTGCGCCGGACCAAGGCCGAGGTGGCCAAGGAGCTGCCACCGAAGACCGAGATCGTGCTGCGCATCGAGCTCGACCGGGCGCAGCGCGACCTCTACGAGACCATCCGCCTGTCGGTGCATGAGAAGGTGCGGGCCGCCATCACCGCCAGCGGCCTGTCGCGCAGCGCCATCACGGTGATCGACGCGCTGCTCAAGCTGCGCCAGGTGTGCTGCGATCCCCGGCTGGTGAAGATCCCGGCGGCGCGCAGCGTCCAGGAAAGCGCCAAGCTGGAAAGCCTGACGGCCATGCTGGCGGAGATGGTGCCGGAGGGCCGGCGCATCCTGGTGTTCTCCCAGTTCACCGCGATGCTCGACCGCATCAAGGGCGAACTCCAGGCGGCCGGGATCGCCTATGTGGAGCTGACCGGCCAGACCGCCGATCGCGCCACCCCCGTGGCCCGTTTCCAGGCCGGCGAGGTGCCGGTGTTCCTGATCAGCCTCAAGGCCGGCGGGCGCGGCCTCAACCTCACGGCCGCGGACACGGTGATCCACTACGACCCCTGGTGGAACCCGGCGGCCGAGGACCAGGCCACCGACCGCGCCTACCGCATCGGCCAGGACAAGCCGGTCTTCGTCTACAAGCTGATCGCCGCGGGCACGGTGGAGGAGCGCATCCTCGAGCTGCAGCGGCGCAAGGGCAACCTGTCGGCGGCCATGGTGGAGGGCGCCGGCCTGGCCGGCGCCCTGGCCGGCGACGACATCGACTTCCTGTTCAAGGCCGAGGACGAGGACGGGCCGGAGAGCGGCCGCGACGCCCCGCCGAGGAGAGTCAGCCGGGCGTGACGGCCGCGACACGCAGGCGGACGTAATCGGCGGTCCAGCCCCCGTCCGCGCCGCGCAGGGCCGGCGCCATCGCCGCCATCGCCTCGTCCCTCACGGCGCCGCGCTCGCCGTCCGGCACGGCGGCGAGGAACGGCTGGGCGAAGGTGGCGAGCCAACCCGCCATGTCCGTGGGGAGCGGCGTGGGCCGGTCGAAATGCTCCAGCGCCGTCACCACGAAGCCGGCCGACGCCAGGCGCGCCCGGTAGTCCTCGGGGGTGGGAAAGAACCAGGGGTTGAGGGCGGCGGCGTCGACACCGCGCCGGGCCAGCGCCGCCTCCAGGCCGGCGACGATGGCGGCCACGTTGCCGGCCCCGCCGAACTCGGCGACGAACCGCCCGCCGGGCTTCAGGGCGCGGCGGACGCCGGCGAGGACGGCGTCGGCGTCCGGCATCCAGTGCAGCGCGGCGTTGGAGAACACCGCATCGAACTCGGAGTCGAAGTCCAGGGCCTGGCCGTCGGCCAGGCGGGCGTCGAGGCCGCGGGCGCGGGTCGCCGCCACGAACCCGGGGGCGGCGTCGACCCCCACCACGTGGCAGCCGAGGCCGGCGAGGCGTTCCGTCAGGCGGCCGTCGCCGCACCCCAGGTCCAGCACCCGCTCGCCGGGCCGGGGCGCCAGCATCTCCACCACCGGCAGGCCGAGTTCGGCGACGAAGCCGGCGTGACGGCGGTAGCCGTCGGCGTCCCAGGTCTGCCGGCGGTCGGTCATCGGCGGTCGGTCATCGGCGCTCCCGGAAGACGCTCCCATGGCAGGCGCTCACATGGGAGGCGCCCCGCCGCCCCCGTCCCGGTTGTTGCCGCCGCCGCTTTGCAGGCTGAAGATCACCTGGCCCAGCAGCTGTTCCAGGCCCGGCGTGCTCTGGGTGTACTGGATTCGCCCGCCGGGCGCGATCCTGTCCTCTTCGCCACCCGGCTCGAGCGACATGAACTTGCCGCCCAGCAGGCTCTCGCTGGCCACCACCGCGGCGGTGTCGGCGGGCAGCGCGATGTCCGGGTCGACCGACATGTGGACCACCGCCTGATAGGTGGTGGGGTCCAGGGTCAGCCCGGTCACCGTGCCGACCTTGACGCCGCTGATCCGCACGTCGGCCCCGCTCTGCAGGCCGGTGATGCTGGAAAAGTGGGCCGACACGTCGTAGCCGTCGACCCGGCGCAGGTCGGCGCTGGTGTAGGCGAACACCAGGAAGAAGGCGGCGACGACCAGCACGACGCCGCCCAGCACGGTTTCGATCACATTGCGGCGCATCGTACGCTCCTGTGCGGGCCCGGCCTCAGGCCGGAGTCCAGGGCTCGTAGTCGCCGCTGGCCGGGCTGCGCTCGCCGCCTTCCAGCACGTGACCGGGCGGGCGGTAGGCGTGCAGCGAGCCCGACGCGTTCGGCTCGTGCTCCTGCTGCCATGGCTTGTGGTAGGCGCTGTCGCGCTCGGGCAGCGGCTCCTTCACCGTGTGGTGGAGCCAGGCGTGCCATTCCGGCGGAACCTTGGAGGCCTCCGGCTCGCCCTCGTAGATGACCCAACGGCGCTCGCGCCCGGTCGGGCCGGCCTTCTTGCCGCGATAGTACTTGTTGCCGAAGCGGTCGGTGCCGACCAGCACTCCCCGGCGCCAGGTTACGAAATTGATGTGGATGTTGGCCATCCGGGAAATGAGGGAGATCTTTTCGCTCATCGTCGGCCGTACTCGGGGGGTTCCGGCCCCGTCACGGGGCCCCGGGAAAATGCGGCGGCACTATGACACCGCGGGTCGGCTCCGTCCACTGTCTCGGGGAGGCCGGTGACGCGCCCGTCGTTTTCCTGCACAAACCTGCAGGATTTCCGTATCCTGGCCGACCGTCGTCACCACCGGTGCGAGGCAACCCGTTGTTCCGCAAGTTCGTTTACCTGCTGGCGCTGGAACGCGAGGGGCATTTCGGGCGGGCCGCGGAGTCGTGCCATGTCTCCCAGCCCACCCTGTCCAACGCGATCCGCCAGCTCGAGGAGTACTTGCAGGTCCCGATCGTCGAGCGCGGCCAGAAGTTCGCCGGCTTCACGCCCGAGGGCCGCAAGGTTCTGGACTACGCCCGGCGCATCCTCGCCGAGCGCGACGGCCTGCACCAGGAATTGCAGGCCATGGCCGAGGGCGTGTCCGGAAACCTGCGAATCGCCGCGATCCCCACGGCCCTTCCCGCGGTGCCCCACCTCCTCGCCAGCTTCGCCGAACGCTATCCGGCGATCCGCGCGTCGATCCGCTCGACCAGCTCGCGCGACATCCAGCGCGACCTCGACGCCTTCGATCTCGACGCCGCCGTCACCTACCTCGACAACGAGCCGCTCAAGCACGTGCGCACGGTGCCACTCTATTCCGAGCGCTACCTGCTGCTGACCCGGCGCGAGGACGTGGCCGCCGGCACCGCCGCCATCACCTGGGGCGAGGCGGCGCAGCGCCGCCTGTGCCTGCTGACCCCGGACATGCAGAACCGCCGCATCGCCGACGCCGCCTTCCGGATGGCCGACACCAGCGTCGAGCCGATGGTCGAGACCAACTCCATCAGCACCCTCTACACCCTGGCGCTGACCGGCGTCGGGTCGAGCGTGGTGCCGAGCCAGCTCCTCACCCAGATGCCGGTGCACCGCGCCCTGGTGGCGGTGCCGCTGTGCGAGCCCGACCTCACCTACGCCGTCGGCCTGGTCTTCGCCGACCGAGACCCGCCGGCGCCGCTGGCCAAGGCCCTGGCCAATGTGGCGGCGGAGAAGACGGTGGCGCAGCGCCTGGGCGCCACCCTGGCCGAGACCATGGCGGCCTGGAACCAGACCCGATAGGGATTCCCTATCACGCCATCCGAAAATGAAATTTGCCG
Source organism: Azospirillum sp. NS33 (assembly GCF_059703765.1). Lineage (NCBI taxonomy): Bacteria > Pseudomonadati > Pseudomonadota > Alphaproteobacteria > Rhodospirillales > Azospirillaceae > Azospirillum > Azospirillum sp. NS33. The sequence goes on from NZ_BAAKJB010000033.1 coordinate 44,316, forward strand.
TCTGGCCAACGATCCATCACGCTGACCGTCATCGCCCATGACTGCCCGGCACACACCGGGCATCGCTTTAAGGACAACGGCCGCCCCGTACGGCGGCCGGGGGAGGGAACGTGACTGGTCGAGCACCCTGGGACGCGGGACGCGCCCGCGCCATCGTCGATGAGCACAAGAGCCTGCGCGGCGCGCTGATGCCGATCCTGCACGCCCTGCAGGAGGAGTTCGGCTGCGTCGACGAGGACGCTGTGCCGCTGCTGGCCGACGCGCTGAACCTGTCGCGCGCCGACGTGCACGGCGTCATCTCCTTCTACCACGAGTTCCGCCGCACCCGGCCGGGCCGCCACGTCATCAAGGTGTGCCGCGCCGAGGCCTGCCAGTCCATGGGCTGCGACGGCCTGATCGACCACATCAAGTCGACACTCCAGGTCGACTTCCACGGCACCACCGCCGACGACACCTTCACCCTGGAGCCGGTGTTCTGCCTCGGCAACTGCGCCCTCTCGCCGGCCCTGATGATCGACGACCGCCTCTACGGCCGGGTCGACGCCGGCCGCTTCGACGCGCTGACCGGCGCCCTTGCCGCCCAGGAGTGTACGCCATGAGCGCCGGCACCGTGCCCGCCCCCCTCACCGTCTACGTCCCGCGCGACGCCGCCGCCCTGTCGGTCGGGGCCGAGGAGGTCGCCGCCGCCATCGCCGCCGAGGCGCACCGCCGGGGCCAGGACCTGCGCATCGTCCGCAACGGCTCGCGCGGCATGCTGTGGCTGGAGCCGCTGGTCGAGGTGGTGCGCCCCGAGGGCCGCATCGCCTACGGCCCGGTCGCCGCCGCCGACGTGCCCGCCCTGTTCGACGCCGGTTTCCTGAGCGGCGGCGCCCACCCGCTGGGCCACGGCCTGACCGAGGAGATCCCCTACTTCAAGGAGCAGGAGCGCCTGACCTTCGCGCGCTGCGGCGTCATCGACCCGGTGTCGGTCGAGGACTACCGCGCCCATGGCGGCTTCGAGGGGCTGGAGAAGGCCCTGGCCATGGCCCCGGCCGACATCGTCAAGGAGGTCACCGACTCCGGCCTGCGCGGCCGCGGCGGCGCCGGTTTCCCCACGGGCATCAAGTGGAACACCGTGCTGGGCGCCAAGGCCGACCAGAAATACGTCTGCTGCAACGCCGACGAGGGCGACAGCGGCACCTTCGCCGACCGTATGATCATGGAAGGCGACCCGTTCATCCTGATCGAGGGCATGACCATCGCCGCGCTGGCCGTCGAGGCCACCCACGGCATGATCTACATCCGCTCCGAATACCCGCACGCCGTCGCCACCATGAACGAGGCGATCAAGCGCGCCTACGAACAGGGCTGGCTGGGCGAGGCCATCCACGGCAGCGACCGCACCTTCCACCTGGAGACCCGGGTCGGCGCCGGCGCCTACATCTGCGGCGAGGAGACCTCCATGCTGGAAAGCCTGGAGGGCAAGCGCGGCCTGGTCCGCGCCAAGCCGCCGCTGCCGGCGCTGGAGGGGCTGTTCGGCAAGCCGACGGTGGTCAACAACGTGCTGTCGCTGTGCTCGGTGCCGGTGATCCTGGCCAAGGGCGGCGCCTACTACCGCGACTTCGGCGTCGGCCGCTCGCGCGGCACCCTGGCCTTCCAGCTGGCCGGCAACATCAGGCGCGGCGGCATCGTCGAGAAGGCCTTCGGCGTGTCGCTGCGCACCCTGCTGGAGGAGTTCGGCGGCGGCACCATCAGCGGCCGGCCGATCCGCGCCGTGCAGGCCGGCGGCCCGCTGGGCGCCTACCTGCCCGAGCACCAGTTCGACCTGCCCAAGGACTACGAGGCGTTCGCGGCGGTCGAGGCGATGGTCGGTCATGGCGGCATCGTCGTCTTCGACGACACCGTCGACATGGCCAGGCAGGCCCGCTTCGCCATGGAGTTCTGCGTCGCCGAGAGCTGCGGCAAGTGCACGCCCTGCCGCATCGGCTCGCAGCGCGGCATGGAGACCCTCGACAAGATCATCGCCGGCGACAACGTCGAGCGCAACCTGGCCATCCTCGGCGACCTCTGCGAGGTCATGACCGACGGCTCGCTGTGCGCCATGGGCGGCATGACGCCGATCCCCGTGCGCAGCGCGGTCAAGCATTTCCCCGAGGACTTCGCCCGCGGCCCCGCCGCCATGGCGGCCGAGTGACCGAAGAGGACCGATCCATCATGTCCATGACCCACGAGATCGACTACGGCACCCCCGCCCGGACGTCCCAGACGATGGTGACCCTGGAGATCGACGGCCGCAGCGTCACCGTGCCGGAAGGCACCTCGGTGATGCGCGCCGCCGCGGAAGCCGGTGTCACCGTGCCCAAGCTGTGCGCCACCGACCACCTCGAGGCCTTCGGGTCCTGCCGCCTGTGCATGGTGGAGATCGAGGGCCGCCGCGGGACGCCGGCGTCGTGCACGACGCCGGTGGCGCCGGGCATGAAGGTGGCCACCCAGAACGACCGCCTGGCCCGCCTGCGCAAGGGGGTGATGGAGCTCTACATCTCCGACCACCCGCTGGATTGCCTGACCTGTGCCGCCAACGGCGACTGCGAGCTCCAGGACATGGCCGGCGCGGTCGGCCTGCGCGAGGTGCGCTACGGCTACGACGGCGCCAACCACCTGGGCCAGGCCAAGGACGAGAGCAACCCGTACTTCACCTTCGACCCGTCGAAGTGCATCGTCTGCTCGCGCTGCGTGCGCGCCTGCTCGGAGGTCCAGGGCACCTTCGCCCTGACCATCGACAGCCGCGGCTTCGCCTCCATGGTGTCGCCGGGCGCCAAGGAGGACTTCATGGAGTCCGAGTGCGTGTCGTGCGGCGCCTGCGTCCAGGCCTGCCCGACCGCGACCTTGATGGAGAAGTCCATCATCCACCACGGCCAGCCCGAGCACAGCGTGGTCACCACCTGCGCCTATTGCGGCGTGGGCTGCTCCTTCAAGGCGGAGATGCAGGGCACCACGGTGGTCCGCATGACTCCCCACAAGGACGGTGGTGCCAACGAGGGCCATTCCTGCGTCAAGGGCCGCTTCGCGTGGGGCTACGCCACCCACAAGGACCGCGTCATGCACCCGATGGTGCGCGAGACCACCGGCGACCCGTGGCGGGTGGTGTCGTGGGAGGAGGCCATCGCCACCGCGGCGCGGCGCCTCAAGGCGGTCCAGGAGAAGTACGGCCGCCACGCCATCGGCGGCATCACCTCGTCGCGGTGCACCAACGAGGAGGTGTACGTCGTCCAGAAGATGATCCGCGCCGCCTTCGGCACCAACAACGTCGACACGTGCGCCCGGGTGTGCCACTCGCCCACCGGCTACGGGCTGAAGCAGACCTTCGGCACCTCGGCCGGCACCCAGGACTTCCGCTCGATCGACAACACCGATGTCATCCTGGTGATCGGCGCCAACCCGACCGACGGCCACCCGGTGTTCGGGTCGCGCATGAAGAAGCGCATCCGCGCCGGCGCCAAGCTGATCGTCGCCGACCCGCGGCGCATCGACCTGGTGCGCACGCCGCACGTCGAGGCCTCCCATCACCTGCAGCTCCGCCCGGGCAGCAACGTCGCCCTGCTCAACGCCATCGCCCATGTGGTGGTGACCGAGGGGCTGGTCGACCGTGCCTTCGTGGCCGAGCGGTGCGAGGCGGACGAGTTCGCCCGGTGGGAATCGTTCATCGCCGAGCCGCGCAACAGCCCGGAGATCGCCGAGGCCTCGACCGGCGTGCCGGCGGCCGAGATCCGCGCCGCCGCCCGCCTCTACGCCACCGGCGGCAACGCGGCCATCTACTACGGCCTGGGCGTGACCGAGCACACCCAGGGCTCGACCACCGTCATGGCCATGGCCAACCTCGCGATGGCCACCGGCAACATCGGCCGTGACGGCGTCGGCGTGAACCCCTTGCGCGGGCAGAACAACGTGCAGGGCTCGTGCGACATGGGCTCCTTCCCGCACGAGCTGCCGGGCTACCGCCACGTCTCCGACAGCGTCGTGCGCTCGGAGTTCGAGGCGGCGTGGGGCGCCAAGCTGGACCCCGAGCCCGGCCTGCGCATCCCCAACATGTTCGACGCGGCCATCGGCGGCACCTTCAAAGGCCTGTTCGTGCAGGGCGAGGACATCGCCCAGTCCGACCCCAACACCCACCACGTCTCGGCCGCCCTGGGGGCGCTGGATTGCCTGATCGTCCAGGACCTGTTCCTCAACGAGACGGCCGCCTTCGCCCACGTCTTCTTCCCCGGCACCTCTTTCCTGGAGAAGGACGGCACCTTCACCAACGCCGAGCGCCGCATCAACCGCGTCCGGCCGGTGATGCCGGAGAAGACCGGCAAGTCGGAATGGGCGATCGTGTCCGAGCTGGCCACGGCGCTGGGCTACCCCATGCACTACGCCACGGCGGCGGAGATCATGGACGAGATCGCCCGCCTGACCCCGACCTTCGCCGGGGTCAGCTTCAAGCGGCTGGACGAGGCCGGCAGCCTGCAATGGCCGGTGACCGAGGCCGCCCCCGGCGGCACCCCGATCATGCACGCCAGCGGCTTCGTGCGCGGCAAGGGCCGCTTCATGATCACCGAGTACATCGCGACCGAGGAGCGGCCGTCGCGCGACTACCCGCTGATCCTCACCACCGGGCGCATCCTCAGCCACTACAACGTGGGCGCCCAGACCCGGCGCACCGCCAACGTCGCCTGGCACCCCGAGGACATCCTGGAGATCAACGCCCACGACGCCGAGCAGCGGGGCATCCGCGACGGTGACCTGGTGTCGGTGGGCAGCCGCGTCGGCGCCACCACCCTGCGCGCCGAGATCTCCGACCGCATGCCGCCGGGGGTGGTCTACACCACCTTCCACCACCCGGTGACCGGGGCCAACGTGGTGACAACCGACGCCTCGGACTGGGCGACGAATTGCCCGGAGTACAAGGTGACCGCGGTGCAGATCCGCCTCAGCAACCAGCCGACCGACTGGGCGCAGCGCCACGCGCCCATCGTCAAGGTCGGCGTGGCCGCGGAATAAGGGGATGGCCGTCATGCCGTGCACCGACGTCCCCTCGGCGACCGGATCGGTCGCGGTCACCGGCACCGGCCTGTCCGGCGCGGTGACCTGGATGATCGCCGAGGAGACCCCGGTGGCGTTCGAGTACAACGGGCGCTCGCACGCGGTGATGATGGCCACTCCGGCCGACCTGGAGGACTTCGCCCTGGGGTTCTCCCTGTGCGAGGGCATCGTCGCCGCGGCCGAGGACATCGAGCGGGTGTCGGTGCGGCCGTCGCGCGGCGGCATCGTCCTCGACATCCGCGCCGACACCATGCGGCTGCTGCGCGGCAACCTGCGCACCCGCTCCATGGAGGGGCGCAGCGGCTGCGGCCTGTGCGGGGTGGAGAGCCTCGCCAACGCCGTGCGCACGCCGCGCCGGGTGGAGGCGCACTTCACGCCGTCCGCCCCGGCGGTGGCGGCGGCCTTCGCGGGGCTGCGCGACCACCAGCCGATGACGCGGGCCAACCATTCGGTCCACGCCGCCGCCTGGTGCGCGCCCGACGGCACCATCCGGCTGGCCCGCGAGGACGTCGGCCGCCACAACGCACTGGACAAGCTGGGCGGGGCGCTGGCCCGGGCCGGCCTCGACCCGGCCGACGGCTTCGTCGTCATGTCCAGCCGCTGCAGCTTCGAACTGGTGCAGAAGGCGGCGGCGCTGGGCGTGCCGCTGCTGGCCACCCTGTCCGCCCCCACCGCCCTCGCCCTCGACCTCGCCCGCGACGCCGGCATGACGCTGGCCGCCCGGGCACCCGGCGACGGGGTCATCCTGTTCTGACAGCCAACCAAAAGGGAGAGACGTCCATGCACAAGAAGGACCTGGTCCGGATGGCGAACCAGATCGCCAGCTACTTCACCTCCTACCCCGAGGACCACGCGGTGGCCGAGATCGTCGCCCACATCCGCGACTTCTGGGAGCCGCGCATGCGCCACCATCTGCTGGAGCACGTCGACGACGGCGGCCACGGCCTGCACGACCTGGTGCTGAAGGGCGCCCAGGAGTTGCGCGCGCCGGCCTGAGCCGGCCCCCCGATCCGCGTCACGGGGTCGGCAGCGGGACGCCGACCCGCCCGGCGATGCGCGTGGCGAGTGCGAGGAAATCGACGTAGCAGTCGCGGACGGCGCCTTGGTGTCCACCAATGGCGCCGTCGCCGGGCTTCAGGAGGAACATCGGCTTGCGTGCCTCCTGGGCCATCGCCATCAGCGAGCGGTAGTCCTTGAGGCGCGCCAGGCGGTTGCGGTCCTCGCCCTCCGGCTCCGGCGCCGCCTCCTCGACCACCTGCTCCGCATAGACCGCCGGCGCGCGGTCCATCCACCGCTGATACGCGCGGACCGCGCCACCCGCGAAAACGGTGTGGCGGGACACGACATAGCCGATGGGTTCCATCCGCCCCGCCGGCAGGGCGATGTCCATCCTCGGTGCCTTGGTCTTGCGGTCGTCCCACGCCTCGCGCCACTCGCGCAGCGCCGGCCCGACGTTCTCCAGCCCCTGGATGGAGAACAGATCGGGGGCCAGGGGAATGACGACATGGTCGGACGCGATCAGCGCGCACCGGTTGATGGCGCCGAGGTTCGGGCCGACGTCGATCAGGGCGATATCGGCCCCGAAGCGCTCGCCGGTGGACCGGACGACGCGGTCGAACGCCGTGATCACGCGGAACGCGCGCACCTTGCGATCCAGGCAATGCGGCCATTGCTGGGACAGCTCGTCTTCGACCCGGGACAGCCCGAGATCGCCGGGAAGCAGGGCCAGACGGCCAGTCAGTTCCTGGGGTCGGACATCGACGATGTCCGAGGTCCCGGACACGAGCAGCGGTTCGACCGCCGAATAGAGGGTCGGCCGCGGCGTCTCGGCCCACAGGGCCTCCAGGCGCTCCTCCCCCAGGCAGATGTTCGTCAGGTTGGCCTGGGGGTCCAGATCGGCGGCCAGCACCCGAAGCCCACGATCCGCCATCATCCAGGCGAGGTGGTAGACCAGCGAGGTTTTGCCGACGCCACCCTTGTTGTTGAAGAAGGCGATGGTCTTCATGGCCGAGGTCGGACCGTGACGAGGGTGTAGGTCGGCTCGCTGCGGAACTCGGGCGGCGGATTGCCGTTGGCGGCCAAGGTTTGCCGGGCGATGGGGATGCCCACCCCGAACTTTTCGACGTAGTCGAGGTTCCGAAGGGCCTCGGCCAGGGTCGGGTTGCGGTAGTCGGTGATGCCGGGCGTGCCGAAGTTCTCCAAGGTTACCTGGCCGTACGGCCCTCCGGGGCTGAGGATTTCCACCCGGTCATCGTACCACGTCACCCGGACCGGCGCGTTGGAGCCTTCGTAGGTCCGGTGCAGGAGCGCGTTGCGCAGCAACTGGCGCAGCGCCGGCTCCGGATAGGTCGGTGCGGTCTTGCGCACCGGGCCCCCGACGATGGTCGGATTCTCGATCCACAGATGGGCGATCTCGTCGAGCTGCCGGATCTGGTCCGGGACCGTCCCGTCGACCTGTCTCTGGTCACGGATCGGATCCGTCAAGGCCGTGCCGGCGATGCGCAGGGCCTGGACATAGGCACCGGGAAGCCAAGCCGTCGGCGCCTTTCCCAGCACCAGCATGGCGGTGACCGTGGGGCGGCCCTGCAGATCGATCAGACGCAGGGCGCGAAGCTGCTCCTCCTGCGTCCGCCCGTTGGTCGCCAGCACCTCCGGCGCCACGGACGACGGCAGGTATTCGATGGCAAAGCGCACGAGGTCGAGGTCGTCCGTCGTCGCACCGGCAACGCCCTGGGCATCGAACGGCAGCGTGTTCCAGCGCCGCTTTTCGACCAGCCGGCGCTCCTCGTCCGCCGTCGCGACGCGTGTGCTGCGACCGACGCGCACGAAGGTGCGTCCGTTCACACGGACCGGAGGGTTGCTGTGGGGCGCAACCGATAGGACCACCAACTCGCATCCGGCGACGGTCACCACATCGACGCTCATGATGGGAAACGGCTGTATCGGGCCGCCGCCGCGCAGTTCGGTGAGCTGCTCGACCAGCCTGTCGGTGATCGGCAAGCCGGCGCAGCTCTTGTCATCGTTCTGGCCGACGATCAGAAGCCCCGTCCGCCCGGTGCCCGCGAGATCGTTGGACAGGGCGCAGATCGCCTCCCGCAGCCCGTCGCGGTCCGAGGCGTCCCGCTTGCGTTCCAGCCGATCCCCTTCGTCTTCGACGAATCGCCGTTCCAGGTCCGCAGCGTCGATCACCGGCGCGTCCTCCGTCCCCTTGCCGCTGTGATCATTACCGCGCCCTCCGGATCGACGCCAGCGCCTCGGCCCCATCCGACTCCCCCTCGCCGCCCGTCCTGCGCTATAGGGGGGCTGGCGCGGGCAACGGGAGCGTTGGATGAAGGTCGGCATCGACATGGGGACGACGGGGGCCGGAGGTGCGGCGGCCCTCGACCTGGAGGAGCTGCTGGCGACGCGCCTGCTGGTGCAGGGCAACTCCGGGTCCGGCAAGTCGCACCTGCTGCGCCGCCTGGTGGAGCAGAGCGCGCCCTGGGTGCAGCAGGCCATCCTCGACCCCGAGGGCGATTTCGTCACCCTGGCCGAGCGCTTCGGCCATGTGGTGGTGGAGGCGGCCGACCACGGCGAGGCCGCCCTGCAGCGGGTCGCGGCGCGGGTGCGCCAGCACCGGGTGTCGGTGGTGGTGAACCTGGAGGGGCTGGACACCGAGGCGCAGATGCGCCACGCCGCCGCCTTCCTCGGCGGCCTGTTCGACGCCGACCGCGACCTCTGGTATCCCATGCTGGTGGTGGTCGACGAGGCCCAGTTGTTCGCCCCGGCGGCCGCCGGCGAGGTGTCGGACGAGGCCCGCAAGCTGTCGCTGGGCGCCATGACCAACCTGATGTGCCGCGGCCGCAAGCGCGGGCTGGCCGGCATCATCGCCACCCAGCGCCTGGCCAAGCTGGCCAAGAACGTCGCCGCCGAGGCCTCGAACTTCCTGATGGGCCGCACCTTCCTCGACATCGACATGGCCCGGGCCGCCGACCTGCTGGGCATGGAGCGCCGCCAGGCCGAGATGTTCCGCGACCTGGAGCGCGGCCATTTCGTGGCCCTGGGTCCGGCCCTGTCGCGCCGCCCGCTGCCGATCCGCATCGGCACGGTGGAGACCGCCGGGCGCACCGGCAGCCCGCTGCTGATGCCGCTGCCCGAGACGCCGCCCGAGGACGCCCACGACCTGCTGTTCGCGCCGGGCGAGGCACCGCCGCCGCCGTTCCCGCCGCCGGTGCGCCGGGCGCCCCCGGCGCCGGTGCCCTCCACCGCCGACCTCCTGGCCCAGCTCGCCCAGGCCCGTCCCGCCGCGGCCGCGCCGCCCGAGGCGGAGCCGACCGAGGAGGAGCTGGCGGCGCGCGAGGCGACGCTGGACGCCATCCTCGGCGAGGTGCTGGCCGAACCCGGCGCCGCCTACCGCTCGGTCGCCGTGCTCTATCAGGATTTCCTCGTGCGCTGCCGCATCCGCACCGTCGGCGGTAAGCCGCCGGACCTGCCGGCGTTCCGCCGCCGCCTCGCCGCCGCCCGCGCCGGGGTCGCCGGCGAATCGGCCCAGGCGCCGGATTGGGACAAGGCGCTGGCGGTGGCCGCCGATCTCCCGGAAGACCTGCACGGCCTCTACCTGCTGCTGGCCCGCGCCGCCCAGGACGGGGGGCCCTGCCCCTCCGACGCGGCGCTGGCGCGGGTGTGCGGCAGCCGCTCTCCCGGCCGCGCCCGACGCCTGCTCGACTACCTGGAACAGCGCGGGGTGATCGTGCTGCGCACCCAGCATGGCGGCGGCCGGATTATCGCCCTGCCCGGCCTGGGCTGGGAAACGGCGCCCGGCGATCCCGCGGCCGCCGACCACCGCTCCCCCGGCGATGGCGACCTGTTCGCGCTGGCGTAGGGCGCTGGCGGCGGCGGCGCTGGCGGCGACGCTCCCCCTGGCCGTGGCCGGCGGCACCGCAGACCCGCTGCTGCCCGGGGTGGCCGGCGACGACCGGCGGGCGCCGGTGGACGTCACTGTCGCGCCCTGGGCGTCGGTGGCCCGGGTGCAGACCAGCCTGGGCGGGCGCTGCACCGGCGCCCTGGTGGCGCAGGACCGGGTCGTGACGGCCGCCCATTGCCTCGACCACCCGCGCACCCGGCGCCCGCTCGGGCCGGCCTCGCTGCACATCCTGTTCGGCTACGATGGCGGCGCCTACCGCGTTCACCGCACGGTGCGCCGGATCACCGTCGGGGCGGGCTACGACGGCACGCGGCCGGACGCGTCGCGCGCGGCCGACTGGGCGGTGCTCCACCTGGCCGCCGGCCCGCCGCCCCCCGCCGCCCCCCTCGCGGTCGTCGCCGCTCCCCCCGCGCCGGGCACGCCGCTGGCCCTGGCCGGGTTCAGCCAGGACCGCTCCCACCGGCTGATGGCGGACCAGGGCTGCCGGATCACCGCCCCGGCCGGGGCGCTGCTGCGCCACGACTGCTCGGGGGCGCGGGGAGTCAGCGGCGGCCCCCTCCTGATCCACGAGGATGGGGAGTGGCGGGTGGTCGGCGTGGCCGTCGCGGTCTCCGGGCAGCCGCACGGCGCCAATCTGGCGGTTCCCGCCGCGGCCTGGCGGGCGGCGCTGGGCGGCTGAGGGAAGGCCGGTACAGCCGGTCACGCAACGCCCTCCCCTTTTGATGTTAAGCGTTTCTTAAGTGGATGGTTAACAAGACATTAAGCGCGGCGCGCCCATTCCTTCAGGGTAACGGTGTCGGGACCGTCCCGATCACCACCCGCTGCGTGACGCGGTGTACCGGCCTGCAGCGCCGGGCCACGCCGCGCGGTGCGCACCGCTTCCCTTCGCCGCGGCGATGCCCTATATCAGCGCCTTCCATGAAAACCGCCGATTTCGACTTCCATCTGCCGCCCGAACGCATCGCCGACCATCCGGTGCGGCCGCGCGACGCCGCGCGCCTGCTGGAGGTGGGCGGGACGCTGCACGACCGCATCGTCCGCGACCTGCCCGACCGGCTCCGCCCGGGCGATGTCATGGTCTACAACGACACCCGCGTCATCCCCGCCCGGCTCCACGGCCAGCGCGGTGCCGTGCGGGTGGAGGCGCTGCTGCACAAGCGCGAGGGCGCCGACGCCTGGGCCGCCTTCGCCCGGCCCGGCAAGCGCCTGCGTGTCGGCGACACCGTCGTCTTCGCCGAGGGCTTCCAGGCGGTGGTGGAGGCCAAGCGCGACGGCGGCGAGGTGCTGCTGCGCTTCAACGTCGGCGGTGCCGCGCTGTTCGAGCGCCTGCACGCCCACGGCGCGGTGCCCCTGCCGCCCTACATCCGCCGCGACCAGGGCGCGGAGGCCGGCGACCGCGAAGATTACCAGACCGTCTTCGCGCGCGAGGAAGGGGCGGTGGCCGCCCCCACCGCCGGCCTGCACTTCACCCCCGACCTGCTGGACCGGCTGGAGGCGCGCGGCGTGCGCCGCGTGCCGGTGACCCTGCACGTCGGCGCCGGCACCTTCTTGCCGGTGAAGGTCGAGGACATCCGCGAGCACCGGATGCACGCGGAATACGGCGTCATCCCGGCGGGGACCGCGGACGCCATCAACGCCGCCCGCGCGGCCGGCGGCCGCGTGCTGTCGGTGGGCACCACCTCGCTGCGCGTGCTGGAATCGGCCGCCGCGCCAGACGGCACCCTGGCCCCCTTCGCCGGCGAGACCGACATCTTCATCTATCCCGGCCACCGCTTCCGCGTCGTCGACCTGCTGCTGACCAACTTCCATCTTCCGCGGTCGACCCTGTTCATGCTGGTCTGCGCCTTCGCCGGCATGGACCGCATGCGCGCGGCCTACGCCCACGCCATCGCCGCGGAGTACCGCTTCTACTCCTACGGTGACACCACGCTCCTGCGGAGGGTTCCGTGACCGGCCTGACCTTCGACCTCCTCGCCACCGACGGGCTGGCCCGGCGCGGCCGGCTGGCCACGGCCCACGGCGCGGTCGAGACCCCCGCCTTCATGCCCGTCGGCACCGCCGCCACCGTCAAGGGCATGCACCCCGAGCAGGTCGCGGCGACCGGCGCGCAAATCATTCTCGGCAACACCTACCATCTCATGCTGCGGCCGACGGCGGAGCGGGTGGCCCAGTTCGGCGGCCTGCACCGATTCATGAACTGGCCCGGGCCGATCCTCACCGACAGTGGCGGCTTCCAGGTGATGTCGCTGGCCGACCTGCGGACCATCGACGAGCAGGGGGTGACCTTCAAGTCGCACCTCGACGGGTCGCGCCACCACCTGACGCCCGAACGCTCGATGGAGATCCAGCGGCTGCTGGACGCCAACATCACGATGTGTTTCGACGAGTGCACGCCGTTCCCGGCGACGCACGCGGTCGCGGCGTCGTCGATGCGGCTGTCCATGCGATGGGCCGGCCGCAGCCGGGCCGCCTTCGTGGAGCGTCCGGGCTACGGGCTGTTCGGCATCGTCCAGGGCAGCGTCTACGAGGACCTGCGGATGGAGTCGGTCGAGGCGCTGGCCGGCATCGGCTTCGACGGCTTCGCCATCGGCGGCCTGGCCGTCGGCGAGGGCCAGGAGGAGATGTTCCGGGTGCTGGACTTCACCGCCCCGGCCCTGCCCGCCGACCGGCCGCGCTACCTCATGGGCGTCGGCCGCCCCGGCGATCTGATCGGCGCGGTGCGGCGCGGCGTCGACATGTTCGACTGCGTGATGCCGACCCGCTCCGGGCGGACCGGGCAGGCCTTCGTGCGGCGCGGCACGCTCAACCTGCGCAACGCCCGCCACGCCCATGACGAGCGGCCGCTGGACGAGCGCTGCGGCTGCCCCGCCTGCGCCCGCTACACCCGCGGCTACCTCCACCACCTGTTCCGCGCCGGGGAGATGCTGGGCCCGATGCTGTTGACCTGGCACAACCTGCATTTCTACCAGGACCTGATGGCGTCCTTGCGCGACGCCATCGCCGCGGGCACCTTCGAGGAAACGGCCGGCGCCTGGGAGACGGCGATGGACGAGGGCGACCTGCCCGCCCTCGCCGACCCGCTGTCCCTGCCCAGGACCGGCTCGGGAGGCCGTTCATGAGCGACCAGACCATCTACCGCGACCTGACCCAGCTTGGCGCCAAGACGGCGCTGCCGGACTCGCCCGAGACGGCGGTGCTGGAGCGGGTGCCCAACCCGCACCCCGGCGAGCGCTACCTGGTGCGCTTCGCGGCACCGGAGTTCACGTCCCTGTGCCCGATCACCGGCCAGCCCGACTTCGCCCACCTGGTCATCGACTACGTGCCGGCGGACTGGCTGGTCGAGAGCAAGTCGCTGAAGCTCTACCTCGGCTCCTTCCGCAACCACGGCTCGTTCCACGAGGCCTGCACCGTCTCCATCGCCAAACGGCTGGAGCGGGAGCTGGCACCGCTGTGGCTGCGCATCGGCGGCTACTGGTACCCGCGCGGCGGCATCCCCATCGACGTGTTCTACCAGTCCGGGCCACCGCCGGACGGCGTCTGGGTGCCGGCCCAGGACGTCGCCCCCTACCGCGGCCGTGGCTGAGGCGGACCCGCAGGACCTGAAGGAGGCCATCCGGGCGCGCGCCCGGTCGCTCGGCTTCGACGCCGTCGGCTTCGCCCCCGCCGAGCTGTCGGACGCCGACCGCGCCCGCCTCGCCCACGCGCTGGACCAGGGCTGGCACGGCGGCATGGCGTGGATGGCCGACACCGCGGCGCGCCGCGGCGACCCGCGCGCCCTGTGGGACGCCGTGCGCAGCGTCATCGTGCTCGGCCTCTCCTACGCCCCCGACGGCGACCCGCTGGAACTGCTGGCGCACAAGGACCGCGGCCTGATCTCCGTCTACGCCCGCAACCGCGACTACCACGACCTCATCAAGGGCCGGCTGAAGCAGATCGCCCAATGGCTGCACCAGCGCCACGGCGCCGGGGTAAAGGTGTTCGTCGACACCGCCCCGGTGATGGAAAAACCCCTGGCGGCGCGCAGCGGCGTGGGCTGGCAGGGCAAGCACACGGTCCTGGTGTCGCGCCGCCACGGCAGCTGGCTGTTCCTGGGCGAGATCTTCACCACCCTGGACCTGCCGCCCGACCCGCCGGAGCGCGACCGCTGCGGCACCTGCCGGCGCTGCCAGGACATCTGCCCGACCGACGCCTTCCCCCGGCCCTACACCCTCGACGCCCGGCGCTGCATCGCCTACCTGACCAACGAGCACCACGGCCCGATCCCGGAGGAGTTCCGGGAGGCCATCGGCAACCGGATCTACGGCTGCGACGACTGCCTGGCGGTGTGCCCGTGGAACCGCTTCGCCCAGGCCAGCCGGGAGCCGGCCTTCCTGCCGCGCGCGGCGCTGACGGCACCCAAGCTGGCGGACCTGGCGGCTCTCGACGACGCCGGCTTCCGCGCCCTCTTCACCGCGTCCCCGATCAAGCGCCTGGGGCGCGACCGCTTCGTGCGCAACGTGCTGATCGCCATCGGCAACAGCGGCGACCCGGCGCTCACCGGGGCCGCCGCCGCCCGGCTCGACGACCCCGACCCGGTGGTGCGGGACGCCGCCCGCTGGGCGGTGGACCGGCTGGCCACGGCCGCGGGCGGATGCCCGCCCCAGCCCTGATCCATCCGGGCTATACCGGGAACAGGCCCGGCGCGCCGTTCACACGATCTCCAGCACGCTTTCCGGGGGACGCCCGACACGGGCCTGGTCGCCCTTGACGACGATGGGGCGCTCGATCACCGCCGGGTGGGCCACCATGGCGGCAACCAGGGCCGAATCATCCAGGGTGCGGTCGATGCCGGCCTCGGCGGCCTCCTTCGACCGCAGCAGATCACCCGGGCGCTTGCCCAGGGCGGCGAGGATGCGGGTCAACTCCGCCGCGTCGGGCGGGGTCTTCAGGTACTCCACCACCACCGGCTCCACGCCGTGGGCGCGCAGCAGCTCCAGGGTCTGGCGCGACTTGGAGCAGCGCGGGTTGTGGTAGATGGTCACGGTGTCGGACATGCGGGGGGCCTCCGGCGTCAGCGCTTGGGCGGGAGCGGCGCGTCGGGCCGCAGGAAGGGGACCAGCAGCGGGTAGCCGATGCTGACCTCGCGCGGGCCGATGACGTAGGCGGCGACCGACGCGGGGTCGATCACCACCGTCGCCATCTCCGCCTCCAGCCGCCAGTCCGACAGGTCGGCGACCGCCTGGGCCACGACCTCCTCGGCACCCTCGAACAGCTCGAAATCCTCGACCCGCCCCTGGCGGCGCAACTCGGCCATGGCGTGGCCGGCCACCGCCGCCTGCCAGCCACTGTCGGGACGGAACAGGTCGGCGGCGTTCAGTTCCCGGCCCGCGTCCAGGTCGTAGTGGAAGCCTTCGTGGATGGTCAGGCCATGGGCGGCGCCGGCGGGAAATTCCGAGACCTCGAAGGCGATGGACAGGAGGTGGGGCGACATGAAGGACAGGTCATAGGCGATGGTCAGGCCGGACCGGAAATCCTCGATCGGCTCGGCCGCGGCGGCCTCCGCGCGGAACGCCTCCACCCGCTCCTGGATGCGTTTTTCCACCAGCGCGTTGAAGCCCTCGGCGCCGCGCACCGACGGGTCCAGCGCGGGATAGGTGACGTCCAGTTCGTAGCGGGCCTCGGCGTTGCTCTCCTGGATCGGCTGCGGGTCCACCAGGGCGCTCAGCGGCAGGCCGTCGGCGAGGCGTTGCAGGTCGCCGGCGCGCGCGCTGGTCAGCGCGAAGAGGCAGTCGCCCAGCCCCGTCAACTCGCCCGGGGTCACCGCCCCGGCGGGGACGGGGCAGGTGCGGTCGCGCCAGCGCAGCCAGTCGCGCTGCCCGGCGCGCAGCCGCTCCAGCAGCCTCTTGTCCAGGTTCTGCTCGCCGGCGGCCTTCAACAGCGCGGCGAAGGCCTCGCCCATGACCTCGTCGGCCCGCGACAGCTCCGGCTGGGAACAGATCAGCTCCTCGACCGGGCGCGTCGCCTCGGAACAGCGGAAGCTCGCCGCGCCGGCGGCCGCCGGCAGCAGCAGCGCCAGCGCCGCCGCGCCCCCCGCTGCCGCCGCTGCCGCGGCCGCCCGCGCCGTCCTGGATGTGTCCCTCGCCATTCCCGCCTGCTCCCCCCGGTGTTGTCGGTCCGGCCAGAGATAGCGCGCCCTGCGCCGGGCGCCAAGCGGCCTTGCAGCGGCGCCGAAGCCCGTGACAAAGGCGCATGCTTGCCGCTACTGTCCCGCCGCTCCCGTGGGGCTGCGCGACGATTTGCCCCGGTCGTCGGCCCGTTTGGATGGTGCGGGACCGCGACACGAGGATTGCCGCCGTGACCAAGCTTTCGCTTTCCAAGGACAAGATTTCCATCCTCCTGCTGGAGGGGGTGCACGACAACGCCATCAGCGAGCTGGCGGCGCGCGGCTACGCGACCGTGGAGCGCCTGCCCCACGCGCTGGACGAGGACGAACTGGTGCGGCGCATCGCCTCGGTGCACATGATCGGCATCCGCTCGCGCACCCAGCTCACGGCCCGCGTGCTCGACGCCGCCCAACGTCTGATGTGCGTCGGCTGCTTCTGCATCGGCACCAACCAGGTCGACCTCAAGGCCGCCCGCACCCACGGCGTCCCGGTGTTCAACGCCCCCTACTCCAACACGCGCTCGGTCGCGGAGCTGGTGATCGGCGAGGTCATCATGCTGATGCGCGGCATCTTCGCGAAGTCCAACGAGGTGCACCGCGGCGGCTGGTCCAAGAGCGCCAAGAACTCGTTCGAGATCCGCGGCAAGACCCTGGGCATCGTCGGCTACGGCCACATCGGCAGCCAGGTCTCGGTCCTGGCCGAGGCGATGGGCATGCAGGTCCGCTACTTCGACATCGCGCGCAAGCTGGCGCTGGGCAACGCCCAGGCCTGCAACAGCATGGACGAACTGCTGGCCATGTCCGACGTGGTCACCCTGCACGTCCCGGACACCCCGCACACCCGCAACATGTTCGGCGCGGCGCAGATGCGCGCCATGAAGCCCGGCAGCTTCCTCATCAACCTCGCCCGCGGCAAGGTGGTCGACATCGACGCGCTCGCCCGGGCGCTGGACGAGGGCCGCATCCTCGGCGCGGCGCTCGACGTCTTCCCCAAGGAGCCGTCGGGCGAGGGCGAGCCGTTCGAGAGCCCGCTGCGCGGCCGCGACACCGTGATCCTGACGCCGCACATCGGCGGCTCGACCATGGAGGCGCAGGAGAACATCGGCACCGAGGTGGCCCAGAAGCTGATCGAATACTCCGACAACGGCTCAACCGTCGGCTCGGTCAACTTCCCGCCGGTGACCCTGCCGACCCACGACGGGGCGACCCGCTTCCTGCACATCCACCGCAACGTGCCCGGCGTGCTGCGCCGGATCACCGACGTGTTCTCGTCGCGCGACCTCAACATCGCCGCCCAGTACCTGCAGACGGATCCCGAGCTGGGCTACGTGGTCATCGACGTCGACGGCAACGCCGACGAGCAGGAGGTGCTGAACGACCTGCGGGCCATCGACGGCACCTTGAAGACGCGCTTCCTGTTCCCCGGCCGTCCGGGCTGAGGCGCGGCCAAGGCTTGTCCGGGGCGCGGCCGGCCCGACATTGGTGCCATGACCGTGCCCTGCCGCCCCGCCTTCCTCTTCGCCCTTGCCGGTGTCGGCGCCACGTTGCTCGGCGCCGTCCCGGCGGCGGCCCAACGCGGGCAGTGCCCGGCCTTCGACCCGCCGGAGCTGACGGTGCGGTTCGATGACGCCCCAATCACCCGCGATTTCGGCCGCTCGGTCCGCCAGCTCGCCTCCCTGCCGGGACGCGCCCCGGGACCGCGGGGGGCCGGCCGCGGCCATGTGCTGGGCCTCGCCCAGGCCACGTTCCGCGAGCGCTCCGAAGTCGCCATCGCCTATCAGCGCCAGCCCGACGGCAGCGTGTGCGGGGCGCTGTCCAGCGTCGAGGTGACCTTCGGGGCCGAGGAACGGACGGTCCACGTCGCGCGCGAGCTGCCGACCGGGAGCTGCATCCACAACGAGGTGTTGCAGCACGAGATGCGCCACGTGGCGGTGGACACCGCCCTGCTGAAGGAATACCGCCCCACGGTCCGCCGGCGCCTGCAGGCGGTGGTCGACCGCGTCGGCACGAAGCGCGGCCGCAGCCAGAGCCAGGTGCTGTCCGCCCTGCGCCGCCCCGTGGAGCAGGAGCTGAAGCGCGTCCTCGACGCCTTCGCCCGCGAACGCGAACGCCGGCAGGCGCGCATCGACACGGTCGACGAGTACGAGCGGGTCAGCCGCAGCTGCGACGGCGAGGTCGCGAAGTACGTCGACCTCACGGGACGGCGCTGATCCGCCCGACCCGCCGGCCCCCTCAATCCACCGGGTACGGCCCATCCGCGAAGACCACGTCGTGATAGCCCTTGCTGCCGACGGCGCGGGCCAGCGGGCTGCGCGGATCCGCCCCCTCGCGCAGCGCCGCCAGGGCCTGGGCGAAATCGTGGCGCGGCCGCCAGCCCAGCAGCGTGCGGGCGCGCTCGTTGACGTACACCCGGTCGATGGTGGGCGCCATGCACCATCCGCGGGACGCGTACAGGGCGGGCTGCTCCGGGTACAGGCGGGCCACCACGGCCGGCGCGTCGGCACGCAGCGCCGCCAGGTCGCCCCGTGTGAAGGGGGTGGTGGCCGAGACGATGAAGCGGGCGAAGCCGATCCGCGGTGCCCGCTCCAGGGCCAGCCGGTGGGCCTCCACCACGTCGGCGAGGTCGACCCGGCGGTGCAGCAGCTCGTTGGCCTGGGCGTTCCCCGGGTCGAAGCGGGCGCGCACCGCGGGATCATCGTCGGACTCGGGGAAGAAGCGGGAGGTGCGCAGGACGATCACCGCCAGCCCGTGGCGGCGGAAGAACAGCTCGCACAGGTCCTCGGCGGCGACCTTGGTCACGCCGTAGATGTTCTTCGGCACCGGCGCCACCTCCTCGGTGATCCAGGCGGCGGGCGCGTCCGGTGCGGGGGTGAGGGCGGCGCCGAAGGCGCTGGTGGTGCTGGTGAAGACGACCCGCGGCACGCCGGCGGCCACCGCCTCCTCCAGCAGCGCCAGGGTCCCGGCGATGTTGGTGTCGACGAAGGCGGCGGGGCCGTGGGTCGCGACATGGGGCTTGTGCAGCGTCGCCGCGTGCACGATGCCCTCGACGCCGTCCATGCAGCGCCGGAGGACGGCGCGGTCGGTGATCGAGCCCACCCGGTCGGTGAAGGGCGACGGGCGGACGTCGAGGCCGAGGGCCGCCGTTCCCCCCTCGCGCAGCCGCCGCATCATCCCCTCGCCGAGATGGCCGGCGCTGCCCGTCACCAGAATGGTCATGCCCTGCCCTCCCCACCGCCAGCGGCGCGCGCTGCCGCCAGGATGACCGGGTGAGGCCGCGGCGTCGAGGGGGTCCTGCCGGGGCGCATCGCGACGGCGGACCCGCGAACCGGCGTCGCCCCCGCGGCCCCACCGCCATGACACCCGCCCAGGGGGCACGCAGGCCCCGCGCCGGCCCGGCCCATGGCGGTCAGTCGGTCCGCGACCGCTCCGCCGCGCTGTCGAACTGCAGGGCGGCCAGGCGGGCGTAGAGGCCGCCCTCGCGGATCAGCTCGGCGTGGCGGCCGCTGGCGACGATGCGGCCGCGCTCGATCACCGCGATGCGGTCGGCGTTCAGAACGGTCGCCAGCCGGTGGGCGACGATCAGGGTGGTGCGCTGGCGCATCAACCGCTCCAGCGCGTCCTGCACCATGCGCTCGCTGGCCGCGTCGAGCGCCGAGGTCGCCTCGTCGAGCAACAGGATCGGCGGGTTGCGCAGGATGGCGCGGGCGATGGCGATGCGCTGGCGCTGGCCGCCCGACAGCCGCACCCCCTTCTCGCCCAGGAAGGTCGCCAGCCCGTCGGGCAGCGCCTCCAGGAACTCCAGGGCGTTGGCGGCGTCGGCGGCGGCGCGCACCTCGGCGTCGGAGGCGTCGGGCCGGCCGTAGCGGATGTTCTCCCAGGCGTCGGCGGAGAAGATCACCGGGTCCTGGGACACCAGGCCGATGCGGCGGCGGACGTCCTGCGGGTCGGCCGCCCGCACGTCGACCCCGTCGACCCGCACCACGCCGGCCTGGGGATCGTAGAAGCGCAGCAGGAGCTGGAAGACCGTGGACTTGCCGGCCCCCGAGGGACCGACCAGCGCCACCGTCTCGCCCGGCGCCACGCCGAGGGAGAACCCCTCCAGCGCCGCGTCGTCGGGGCGCGAGGGGTAATGGAACCGCACGTCCTCGAAGGCGACGGCGCCCAGCGGCGGGGTTGGCAGCGGCTGCGGCGCCGCCGGCGGACGGATGTCGGGCTCGGTCGCCAGCAGGTCGAACAGCCGTTCGGTGGCGCCGGCCGCCCGCTGCAGGTCGCCGATCACCTCGCTGATGGCGCCGACCGAGCCGGCCACCACCACGGCGTAGATGACGAAGGCCGAGAGCTGGCCCGCGGTGATCCGCCCGGCCAGCACGTCGTGCCCGCCGATCCACAGGATGATGCCGACGGCCCCGAACACCAGGACGATGACGATCACCGTCATGATCGCCCGCATGCGCACGCGCTGCACGGCGATGGCGAAGGCGTCCTCGACCCGGCCGGCGAAGCGGCCGCGCTCGACCGCCTCGTGGGTGTAGGCCTGCACCGTGCGCACGCCGCCCAGGGTCTCGTCGATGTGGGCGCCGATGTCGGCCACCCGGTCCTGGCTGTCGCGCGACAGGCGGCGCACCCGGCGGCCGATGACGATGATGGGCGCCACCACCAGCGGAACCACCAGGAACACCAGCCCGGTCAGCTTGGGCGAGGTGACCAGCAGCATGGCCGTGCCGCCGACGAACAGCAGCAGGTTGCGCAGGGCGATGGAGACCGAGGAGCCCACGACCACCTGGAGCACCGAGGTGTCGGTGGTCAGGCGGGACTGGATCTCGCCGGTGCGCGTGGTCTCGAAGAACCCCGGCGACAGCCGCAGCACGTGGTCGTAGACGGCGCGGCGCAGGTCCGCCACCACCCGCTCGCCGATCCACGACACCAGGTAGAAGCGCCCGTAGGTGGACCCCGCCAGCAGCACGATCACCCCCAGCAGCACCAGCAGCGCGCGGTCGAGCAGCCCGGCGTCGCCCTCGGCGAAGCCCTGGTCCACCAGCACGCGCATGCCCTGGCCGAGGCCGAGCACCGTCGCCGCCGCGACGGTCAGCGCCAGCGCCGCGCCGGCGATCTGCCAGCGGTAGGGCGTCAGGAAAGGGATCAGCCGGCGCAGCGGCGTCAGGCTGCGCCGTGCGGCGGCGGCTCGGTCGGCTTCGGGGAGATCGCGGGGCACCGGACGTCCTTGACGGGGGCTCGAAGACATAGGCATGAGGCAATACACCGCGCATATAGCGCCCCCGCGCCCCCGCCTCAAGGCGCATCCCGCAAATGCCAAGGAAGCGGTTGCGCCCGCGAACTCTCTTCGCTATAAACCCCGCTCGCTTTTCGAGGACCGCGGCCATGAAGAAAGACATCCACCCCGACTACCACGATATCAATGTCGTCATGACCGACGGCACCACGTTCACGACCCGGTCGACCATGGGCAAGGCCGGCGATACGCTGCGCCTGGACATCGACCCGAAGTCGCACCCGGCCTGGACCGGCGTGCAGAAGCTGCTCGACACCGGCGGCCAGATCGCCAAGTTCAACAAGCGCTTCGCGAGCTTCGGCCTGAAGAAGTAACGCCGGACGGCGGGTCCGAGCGAAAAAGGGCGCCCGGCAACGGGCGCCCTTTTCGTGTTTGCGCCCGGCCGGCGGTGGCCGCCTACTGGGAGGCGCCGACCAGCGGCAGCCCCAGCACCGGGCCGTCGGCCTCGTCCTGGATGGTGATGGCGCCGGCCCCCGACGGGCCGACGGCGATGTCCACCGGGCGGCCGTTGTTGTAGTTCTTCCACATGGCGTAGACGGCCAGCGCGGCGTAGAGCTTGGCCTCGCGGCTCGAGTTGTAGACCCACGCCTCGGTGGGCACCACGCGCAGCCCGCCATTGCCGCTCTGCTCCACGGTCTCGGCGAAGCGGTAGCCAAACTCCTCGCCGATCCGCGCGACCATGCTGTCGAAGCCGGGCGACAGCCGGTTGAAGCCGGCGTCGGCGCGGGTCGCGGCGGGGATCTCGCCGCTGGCCCCGCTGGAGGCGCCGCCCAGGGTGCTGGCCTGGCGCTGGCGCAGCAGGTCGGAGAAGATCCATCCCTCCTCCCCGGTGTCCACGACGCGCACGCCGGTCCAGTTGCCCTCCTGGCGCAACTCGATGACCTGGTCGTCGCGCACCACGGTGGACCGGATGGAGGCGTCGTCCGACGGGCCGGAGCGCAGGTTCACCCGCTCGGCCGTGACGCTGTGGACGTCGCCGGGGGCGGCCAGCGCCGGGCCGGCGAGCAGCGACAGGGCGATGGCGGTCGCCAGCGCCGCCTTCGACGTTCGTGACATCATCCCTCTCCCAATGGTGGGTGTTCGAAGGATGAACGCACGAACGGGCATGATCGGACGCCGCCGCGGCGGACGCTTCGGGGCTAATCCGAACGCCGTCACTCGACGGTGGCGCGCAGGGCGCTCGCGGCCGGGGGCCAGACGCCGCGGTCGACCGCGCGGGCGCCGTCGAACACCAGCCAGCTCATCCGCCCGTAGTGGGGCAGCGGCCGCAGCAAGGCCTGGAGGGCCGCGGCGTCGGCGGCGGCCACCACCAGCGCGTCGCGGCCCTCCGGGGTGCGCACCGTCCACACCCGCGCGGTGCCCCGGCCGGCCACCGCGTCGGGAACACCCCCCAACCCCTCGGCGGCGAGCACCGCCGCCACCGCCCCGGTGGTGCCGATCAGCGCCAGGGGGCGCAGGCCCTGGCGCTGATCGGCGGGGACGGCGTCGCCCGGCCCGTCGATCAACCGCTCCGCCAGGGCGCGCGCCGCCGCCGCGGCCTCCGCCGCGCCGGCGTCCGCACCGGCGTCCCCGGTGGCGACCACCACCTCCGCGGCGGCGTCCAGGGTGACGTCGCGCAGGATCGGCGGCGCCTCGCCCGGGGCCAGCCGGCGGAACAGGTCGACCCCGGGGTCCACGGCGACGGCCCGTGGCGTGCCGGCCACCGCCAGGGTGGCGGTGGTCTCCCGACCCTCCAGCCGCACGGTGTGGCGCACCGGCCCGGCGTCGGTCTCGACGACCACCGGCACCGACAGGGCGTAGGCCGGCGGCGACTGGGCAAGGGAGACGGTGACGCCCCCGGCCCCGGCGCGGGCATCGGCGAGGCCGAGCTCCGGCGCGCCGGTGCGCTCCAGCCACTGGGCGAAGAACCGGCCGAGGTCGCCGCCGGTCTCCGCCTCGAAGGCGGCGCGCAACTCGGCCCAGCCGGCGGCGGTGAATCGGTGCTCCCGCCAGAAGCGGCGCAGCGCCGCGGTGAAGGCCGCCTCGCCGACCTCCCGGCGCAGCATGTGGAAGAGAAAGGCCGCCTTGCCGTAGCCGACGACCTGGGCGGCGTCGTGCACCTTGGCGCGGAACGCCGTCAACGGGGCGTCGCGGTCCGCCGGCAGGGCGGCGTAGTCACGCAGCCAGTCGAGTCGCAGGGCGGTGTCGGCGCCGCGCGCCGCGGCCGCGGCGTGGTCGGCCATGTAGGTGGTCAGACCCTCCGCCCAGTTGCCGTCGCCGCCCACCCGCACCCCGTTGCCCCACCAGTTGTGCAGGATCTCGTGGTCGAGGGACTGGCCCCGCACGAAGGGAAGCGGCAGCACCCGCCGCCCGATGTAGGTGAGGCCGGGGAAGCCGTAGCCCACCGGAATTGGCGCCGACAGCACCGCAAATCCGGCGAAGGGGTAGGCGCCGATGCGCGCGGCGTAGCGGTCGATGGTCGCCGCCGCCTGCTCCAGGAACGCCTCCGACAGCGCCGCCTGCTCGGGGTGGAGGTAGGTGCGCAGGCGCAGGCCCCGGTGCGGCCGCTCCTCCACCGTCCACGGCCCCGCGAACAGGGAGGGCTCCTCCACCGGGCGGTCCTCGGCGAACACCGCCCGGTAGGTGCCGGCGTCGCGGGATTCCTCCACCAGCCGCCCCGTCGCCACCGCCACATGGGGGGCCGGCACGCGGACGGTGAGCCGCCAGCTCGGCGTGCGGCCGGGCAGCATGGGCAGCCAGCCGCCCGACAGGAAGGCGCCGTCGGCATCGGCGCGCAGGGCGCCGCCCTGCGCCGCGGCGAAGCCGGGCAGGCTGGCGCCGTAGCGCAGGGTGACCGGCCCGCCGCCGCCCGGCACCTCCAGCGCCAGGGCCTCCCCGCTGCGCTCGAAAGCGACCGGCGCCCCGCCGGCCTGCGCGGAGTCGACGCGCAGGTCGGGCGCGAGCAGGAAGAGCTGGCGGCCGGGCGGCGCCGTCAGGCGGTCGGTGACGGTGAGCCGGCCGGCCGCGGGGTCGAGGTCGACCTCCAGCTCATGATGCAGGTCCGCCGCCCGCGCGGGCACGGCGAGCAGGACCGCCAGAAGGATCGGAAGAAGGTGCCGCATGGCCCCCATATGGGGCGCCGCCGCCGGCCCGCCAGCCGGCGCCGCGCCTCACCCGGCGTGACGGCGCGCCGCGGCCAGCACCGCCGCCAGCCGGGCGTCGCGGATGCCGAGCTGGTCGAGGTGGGCCACCGTGTTGGCGAGGTAGTCGATGTTGGCGCCGCGCTCGCCGGCGCAGCCGGCGATCACCGAGGCGGCGGCGTCGACGCCCAGCCCGCCGCGGTACTGGTGATGGGAGCGATCGACGACGAAGGCGCAGGCGGTCGCGGGCCGGCCGCAGCCCAGCCGCACCGGCAGCAGCCGGGGCTGGTAGGCGCGGGTGAACATCTCGCGGTCCCAGAGGTAGTCGAGCACCGGCGGCACGCACGCGGCGGCGACCCGGAACGCCATGCCGCGGCAGCAGCCGCCGCGGTCGAGGCCCAGCACGAGGCCGGGGCGTTCCGGGGTGCCGCGGTAGCGGTGCGAGGCGATGCAGAAGCGCCGGTGATAGCCGCGCAGCACCGCCAGGGCCTGCTCCTCGAACGGAAATCCGGGGTTCCACATCAGCGAGCCGTAGCCGAACACCCAGAGATCCTGCCCGGGGGGCACGGCGATGTCGGCGGACCAGGCCGGGGCCGGCCCCACGGGCGCATCGACGGGAAACGGATGTCGGTCGGATCGGTCGGTGAGCAGCATGATCCCAATGTGGCGGCACGGGCGGCGGCGACTCCGGCGTGGCGAATCGTAGCATGCCCGCCACGCGGAGGGCTATAACCGGCTGGCAACGAACCACCGGACACCAGCCCCATGCGCCTCGGACGCTCGCTCGGCTTTGGCGCGCTTGCGCTTCTCGTCCTCGCCGCCGCCGCCTACGCCGTCTGGTGGTGGGTGGTGGCGCGCAGCGTCGCCGACGGTGTCGCCGCCTGGGCGCGCCAGCAGGCGGCCCAGGGCGTCACCGTCACCTACGCCGGCCTCTCGGTGAACGGATTCCCCTTTGCGGTGAGGGCGGTCGTCGAGTCGCCCGGCATCACCCGCGGCGGTCTCGAATGGCAGGGCAGCGCCCTGGCGGCCGAGGCCCGGCCCTGGAACCACACCCGCATCGCCCTGACCCTGCCCGGCCCGCAGCGCCTGCGGGTGGTCGATCCGGGCGGCCCCGCGGTGACCGTGACCGCCCCCGGCGGCGGCGGCGGCACCCTCCACCTCGGCCCCGCCGGACAGCCGCTCGAGGTCCGGCTCCGCTTCGCCGACCTGACCGCCGCCACCGACGGCGCGCGCAACGCCGCCAGCATCGGCGGGCTGGGCATCGTTCTGGCCCAGCCCGCCGTGCCCCCGGCCGCCGCCGGGGGCACGGCGCTGGCCGCCAGCGTCACCGTGGAGGGGCTGCGCGCGCCGTCGCTGGCGTCACACCCGCTGGGCCCGGTGATCGAGCGCGCCGAGGCCGAGCTGCGCGTGCAGGGCGCCCTGCCCCGCCCGCAGCCGGCCGGGGTGGCGGCCTGGAGCCGTGCCGGCGGCACGGTGGAACTGGATCGGCTGGCGCTCCACTGGGGCCCGCTCAAGGTGGCGGCGAACGGCACCCTGGCCCTGGACGACGCGCTCCAGCCCAAGGGCACCGTGGCGGCCGAGGTGCGCGGCGCCCGCCAGGTGCTGTCGGCGGTGGAGGGCCGGCTCGGCGAGGCGCAGGCCCGCCTGGCCCAGGGCATCGTCGGCATGCTGTCGCGGCCGGCGGCCGACACCGGCGAGCCGGTGGTCGCCGCCCCGGTCACCATCGGGAACGGGGCAGTCTACATCGGGCCGCTGAAGGTCGCGTCGCTGCCGCCGATCCGCTGGTGAGCGACCGGCCCTGCGGCCGGCCGCGGCCGCTCAGATGTTCTCGGCCATGTGGACGGTGGCGTTGGCGGCCTGGGCCGAGGCGGTGCGCTGGCGCATCTGGCGGGCGAACCGCACCGGGTTGGGCAGGCGCCACAGCAGGCCGCCGACGCCGCGCAGGCGGGCCGCCGCCTGGCCCACGCCCATGGCGTCGGCCAGGCGGCGGTCGAGGAACTCCCAGGAGTCCTGGTGGCCCTCGGTGGAATCGTCCAGCCAGTAGAAGGTGGTGGCGCTGAGCACGGCGGCCAGCGTCGCCCGCTTGGTGTAGTGGTTGATGTCGGTGGACTCGTCGCCGGCGGCGAACCACATGGCGTCCACCGTGCGGTGCAGCAGGGTCAGCCCCAGCCCAATGTTCTGCGGCATGGCCAGCCAGGCCAGCAGACGCCGCTTGGCCTCCTTGTGGGGCTCCAGCGCGTCGAAATGGCAGCGCACGGCCAGGCGGATCTTGTCGCCCGTGCGCATCTCGGCCAGCGGGTGGCGGCGCATGGCGTCGAGCATCCTGCGGTCGGTCCAGGTCGCGAAATGCTCGACCAGGTCGCGCACCCCGCCGGGGAAGGCCCGTTGTGCCGCGGCCGGGTCGTGCCCGGCCATCCGCGCGCCGTCGCGCAGGGCCAGGGTGCTCCAGCTGTCGAACACGACGTTGGGCAGCGTCGCCTCCAGGATCTCGTCCCGCACCCGCTCCATCTCGGCGGCGGTCTCCATGGCGTCCTCCCTCCCGATCAGGCCGTCAGCGCGGCCGCGATGTGTTCCGATTCCTCGTTGAACGCCAGCAGGCGCAGGTCGGGCATCCGGTCGATGTAGAGGATGCCGTCGAGATGGTCCACCTCGTGCTGCAGCACCCGGGCGTGGAACCCCTCGGCCACCCGCTCCACCGGGTTGCCGTCGAGGTCGACGCCGCGCACCCGGACCGTCCGGTGGCGCGGCACCACGCCGCGCAGGCCGGGAATCGACAGGCACCCTTCCCAGCCCAGCACGACCTCGTCCTCCAGCGGTTCGATCACCGGGTTGACCAGCACCGTGTCGGCCACCGCCTCGCCGCCGGAGCGGTCGGCCGGCACCCGGAGCACCACCATGCGCAGCCCGACATGGACCTGCGGCGCGGCGAGCCCGACGCCGGGGGCGTCGTGCATCGTCTCGATCATGTCGGCGGCAAGCCGCCGCACCTCGGGATCGGTCGGGTCGCGCACCGGCTCGGCCGGGGTGCGCAGCACCGGGTGCCCCATGCGGGCGATCTTGAGCAAGGCCATCCCCCATTATCTGGGAGAAAGCACCCGGTCGGCAACGGTCGGGCTTCACAAGCGCGGGAGCCCGTGCTATACCCCCCTCCTCTCCAGGGGGTGCGCCCGGTTGCGCATGCCTTGTCACTCTTTATGTCCAAACGCGGCCCGCTTCAGGGCTCTGAGAAGGGATGACGGTCAACCGTGCAAGTTCTGGTCCGTGACAATAACGTCGATCAGGCCCTCCGCGCGCTGAAGAAGAAGATGCAGCGCGAGGGCATTTTCCGGGAAATGAAACTGCGCCGGAACTACGAGAAGCCCTCGGAGAAGCGCGCGCGCGAGAAGGCGGAGGCGGTCCGCCGCACCCGCAAGCTGCTGCGCAAGCGCATGGAGCGCGAGGGCTACTAGTCGTCGGGCGCGGTCGCCGCGCCGGCACCTCGTACTGAGACGTCATCAACCGCCCCCGCGCGTCGCGTGCGGGCGGTTTTTGCGTTGGGAACGACACAAACACCGCAAAGGTGTGGATTCCGGGGAGTGCCTCACGGTGAGCATCACCAAGGACGTGCGCCGCATCGGCGTGCCCGAGCTGCGGTCCCGCAAGGGCGGCGACCCGATCGTCTCGCTGACCGCCTACACCGCGCCGATGGCGCAGCTCCTCGATCCCCATGTGGACGTCCTGCTGGTGGGCGATTCCCTGGGGATGGTGGTGTACGGGTTCGACTCGACGCTCCCGGTGACGCTGGACATGATGATCGCCCACGGGGCCGCGGTGGTGCGCGGCTCGCGGCGCGCCTGCGTGGTCGTCGACCTGCCGTTCGGCAGCTACCAGGAATCGCCCCAGCAGGCGTTCCGCGCGGGCGCCCGGGTGCTGGCCGAGACCGGCGCCCAGGCCGTGAAGGTCGAGGGCGGCGCCGAGATGGCCGAGACGGTGGCCTTCCTGACCAGCCGGGGGGTGCCGGTGCTGGGTCATGTCGGTCTGATGCCGCAGTCGGTGAACACGCTGGGCGGCTTCAAGGCGGTGGGCCGCGAGCCGGCGGTGGCGGAGCGGGTGCGCGCCGACGCCCGGG
Organism: Azospirillum sp. NS33; assembly: GCF_059703765.1. NCBI lineage: Bacteria > Pseudomonadati > Pseudomonadota > Alphaproteobacteria > Rhodospirillales > Azospirillaceae > Azospirillum > Azospirillum sp. NS33. The sequence continues at coordinate 72,939 of NZ_BAAKJB010000033.1, forward strand.
CGATCGCCGAGGCCGGCGCCTTCGCCATGGTGGTGGAGGGGACCATGGAGCCCCTGGCCCGCGCCATCACCGAGGACGTGGCGGTGCCGACCATCGGCATCGGCGGCTCGCCGGCCTGCGACGGCCAGGTCCTGGTCACCGACGACCTGCTCGGGCTGTTCAGCGACTTCACGCCGAAATTCGTCAAGAAATACGCCCAGCTCGGCCAGACCGTCTCGGAGGCGGCCGCCGCCTTCGCCGCGGAGGTGCGCGCCCGCACCTTCCCCGGCCCGGAGCACTGCTTCGGGGTGAAGAAGTAGAAGGACGGCGCAGGGCGGGGCGATCTTTGGTATCCTGGCCGGCGTTGACGCTGCCCACTGCCCCGGTTCCGCCGATGCCCCGCCGCCGCACCGCCCGCTCCCTCGTCGCTCCGACCCCGACGGCCGCCGTCCTGACCGCGGTCCTGGCCGCCCTGATGGTCGCCCTGCCCAGCGGATCGCCGGCGCGGGCCGAATCGTTCTTCGACTGGTCGATCGGACCGCGGCCGACCGTCGGCGATTCCCCGATCCCGACCATGTCCAAGGACGAGTTCTCCAGCTTCCTGTGCATGGTCGGCGGGACGGTGGCCGGGACGGTGACCGTGCTGGCCGGCGGTGCCGCGATCATCGCCACCGGGGCCAACGCCACCACCACGGAGACCGCCGTCGCGGTTCCGGTGCTGGTGGCCACCGTCGCCGCCGGCTGCGGTCTGGGCACCGCCATGGCGCCGGCGGTGGCGTGGCTGCACCACCGCGGCGATGCGCTGGTGCGGACCATCGACGGCACGGACTGACCGCCCCCCTCACGGCCCGCGGCCGTCCACCGGCGGTCAGACCGTCGGCACCGTTCCTCCGTCAATGGTGACCTCGGTCCCGTGGATCGCCGCGGCACGGCTGGACGCGAGGAAGGCGATCAACTCCGCCACCTCCTCCGGCATGGCCGGTCGGCCGATGGGGATGCCGCCGAGCGCGTCGAGAACGCTTTGGCGCGCCGCCTCCTCGCTCGTCCCGGTGCTGGCGGCGATGCGCGTGACCATGGCCTCCGCAGCACTGGTGTAGATCCACCCCGGCGACACCACGTTGACCCGCACCCCCTTGGGACCCAGCTCCTTGGACAGCGCCTTGCTGTAGGCCACCAGCGCCGCCTTCGCGGCGGCGTAGGCCGTGGTGGACTCGGGCAGGGGCAAACGACGCTGGATCGACGCCGTGTGAACGACGACACCGCCGCCACGCCCGATCATGCCCGGCAGGAGCGCGCGGTCGAGCCGCACCGCGCTCATCAGGTTGAGGTCGAGTTCGGCCGCCCACCGCGCGTCGTCCAGCGCGGCGAATCCGCCCCCGGGCGCGGTCGAGCCGCCCAGGACGTGCACCAGGATGTCGACGCCGCCCAGGCGGGTGTCCACGGCGTCCGCGAAGCGGGCCACCCCGTCCGCCGTGCTGAGGTCGGCGCGCACGAAGGCGGCGGCCGGAACGAAATCGGGACGCTCCGAGCGGGCGGCGGTGATCACCGTCGCCCCTCCGGCGGCGAAGCGGCGGACCGTGGCGCCGCCGGCGCCCTTGGTGCCCGCCGTGACGACGACCCGCCGGCCCAGGAACTCTTCGGGATCGACGCCGGCCATCATCCGATCCCCAACGCGGCAATGCGACCCGCGTCCAGGCGGAACCGGAACGTCAGCGAAACCGGGCTGCCGGGAAAGGCGCCCGCGACGTCGGCGGCGACGTGGTGCGTGCTCCCATCCTGGCGGTGCCCCGTTGGCGTGGCGATCGCCCGGCTGGCGACGGTCGCGCTCTCGATCCAGGCGCGCAGGGCATCCGTGCCTTGATGCGTCTGGCGCTCGTCGCGAACCACGGCGTCACGCGCGAACGGCGCGAGCATGGCGGCGACGTCGAACACGGCGTTCGCATCGAAATAGGCGCGGATGGGTGGCGGAAGTCCGGCGGTCATGGCGACTCTCCCTCCCTGTCTGGGGTCGAACGGGTTGACCGCCCACGGTATGCCGGTATGCTCACCAGGAGACAAGAACGCACGAAAAAGTAAGGTACTTACCAATGAGTAAGCGACCGACCTACACCGCCTCGTCCGGCGCCCGGGGGGTGCAGAACGCCCTGCGCGTCCTCGAAGGACGGTGGAAGCTGGTCATCCTGTTCCAGCTCTTCGGCGGAAAGCTGCTGCGCTTCTCGGAACTCGAGCGATCGATTCCCGGCATCTCCCAGAAGATGCTGATCCAGCAGTTGCGGCAGTTGGAGGCGGACGGCGTCGTGGCCCGCATCGTCCACCACGAGGTGCCGCCGCGGGTGGAGTACCGGCTCACCGCGTGGGGGCAGTCCTTGTGCCCCGCCCTGGACGCCCTCCTCGTGTGGGCGGAAGCGGCTCCGGACGACGTGCGTTCGCGGTTGCTCGACCCCCCGGGCGGCAGCGCCGCATGACCGGGAGCGCCGCCCCTCCCCGGCGCGTCCAGGGAAGGGGTGGCGCTCCGCCGGTTACGCGTCCATCGACTTGACGACCTCCTCGGTGACCTTTTTGGCGTCGCCGAAGAGCATCATGGTGTTGGGGCGGAAGAACAGCTCGTTTTCGACGCCGGCGTATCCGGC
>NZ_BAAKJB010000034.1:0-70020 GCF_059703765.1 Azospirillum sp. NS33
AATGGCCAAAGCGGTCGCCGCAACGCCGGCGTCGCGGCTCAATGGCCAAAGCGGTCGCCGCAACGCCGGCGTCGCGGCTCAATGGCCAAAGCGGTCGCCGCAACGCCGGCGCCGCGCCGCGGTGGCCAAAGCGGTCGCCGCGGCGCCGGCGCCGGGGTCAGACCAGGAGGTAGTCCGCGGCCGACGGCGCGGCGGCGTGCGCCACCCCGCCGGAGGCCGCGCCCGCAAGGCCGATGATGAAGCCGGCGACCTCCGAGCCCAGGTCCTCGACGATCTCGTGCACCTCCGCCGCCGTGGCGTCGTCGTCCAGGGCGGCGAACGCGTCCTGGGCCGCGACGAAGGCGGCCAGTTCGTCATCGTCCAGGGCGAGGAAGCCGGTGTCGGCCAGGGTGCGGGCGTCGGTCGCGGCCTCGGTCAGCGCGGCGAGTCCGGTGTCCGACAGCTTGGCGAAATCCCCGTCGATCACCGCCTGAACGGCGGCGGCGGCGGCGGCGACGACGTCGAGCTCGTCGTCGTCCACGGTCGCGTCGGCGTACACCGCGTCGAGCTGCGCCTGAACGGCCTGGAGGCTGGCGACGACCTCGGCGGACAGGTCGTCGGCATCCTCGTCCAACAGGCCGTCGATCTTGTCGATGGCCAACGAGACGACGGTGTCGTCGACCCCGTCGCCGTCGCGGTCGCCGACCTCGCGGTCGCCGTGCTCGGCGACCCGCTCCAGGGTATGGGCGAGGCCGTTCAGCAGGCGCTCGTAGGGACCGAGACCCTCGACCCCTTCGGCCACCTGCTCCTCCAGCCGGTCGGCGATCGCCTCGACGCGGGTGGTGGCGCCGTCGGGCAGGGTGACGCCGCCGTCCGCCACCACCTGGTCGACCCAGGCCTCGAGATCCTCGGCCTCCAGCCGCTGCGGCCCGTGCCCGCCGCCGGCGCCCTCGCCCCGGGCGCCGAACCCGCCGCCCAGGCGGCCCACCCCATGCGCTCCGTTCGCCATGATCGAATCCTCCGTTCCCGTTGCCGTATCGTCGTGGGAAGTTTTCCCGCAACGCCGCCATGGTGCGTGGGATAATCTCCCACGTCAATTGGAAATGCGAACCCGTGGCGCCTAGTCAGGCGGCGGGCGCCGTGGTAGGTTGTGGGTTCTTTTCCCACGCCGGAGCGGCGCGGGGTCAGCGGGGCCGGGGGGACCAGGGTGGCGGCAGGGGACGAGGGAGAGGATCGGCGGGCGGCGGTGGCGACGCCCTCGCCGGCGCTGGTGGCGGCGTTGCGCCGTGTGCTGCGCCCGCTGGTGCGCATCCTGATCCGCCACGGGGTGACCTATCCGAGCCTTTCCGGCCTGCTCAAGGCCGCCTACGTGGAAGAGGCGGAGCGCTGGTTCTCCTTGCCGGGGAAGCCCACCACCGACAGCCGGGTCACCCTGCTCACCGGCGTGCACCGCAAGGACGTGTCGCGCCTGCGCGGCGGTGGCGCCGATCCCCAGGAGGCGCTGTCGCCGTCGCTGGGCGCACAGGTGCTGGGGCGCTGGATCGGCCATCCCGACTACCGCGGCGCGGACGGCCGGCCGGCGCCCCTGGGGCGCGGGCGTGGCGATGGCGGTGCGGGCGGTGGCGGCGGCCCCAGCTTCGAAGGGCTGGTCGAGGCCATCAGCAAGGACATCCGCCCGCGCGCCCTGCTCGACGAGCTGCTGCGCGCCGGACTGGTGTGCGAGCGGCCGGACGGCAGCCTGGAACTGGTGGAGGCGGCCCACCTGCCGCGGGGCGACCACGACACGATGGCGTTCTGGTTCGGCCGCAACGTGGCCGACCACATCGCCGCCGCCGCCCACAACCTGTCGGGTGCGGAGCCGCCGTTTCTCGAACGTGCGGCCTTCCACCAGGGGCTGCGGCGCGAGTCGGTGGACCGGCTCAACGCCGAGGCCAAGGCGCGCGGGATGGAGACGCTGGTCGGTCTCAACGAGCTGGCCACCCGCCTGGGCGAGGCGGACCGTGGCGCACCCGACGCCACCCACCGGTTCGTCGCCGGCCTCTACGTCTACGCCGAGGACCTGGAGGGGCCCCCGCCATGCTGACCCGCCGCCTCGTCCTGCGCGGCCTGGCCGGCGGCGCACTGGCGCTGCCGGCCGCTCCCGGCCGCGGCGCACCCGGCGGCATCGGGGGGACGGGCGTGTCGGGGTCGGGCGACGGCGGCGGAATCGGGGGGACGGGGATCGGCGGGGCGGGCATCGTCGGCACCATCACCCAGTTCGGCAGCATCTGGGTCAACGGCGTCGAGATCGCCACCCCGGAGGGGCTGCCGGTCAGCGTCGAAGGGCGGCCGCAGGATACCGCCGTGCTGCGCCTGGGACACCAGGTGGCGGTCGCCGCCTGGTGGCAGACCGACACCCTCCTCGCAGCCAGGGTGGAGGTGCGCTACGCGGCGGCCGGCACGGTTGACGGCGTTGCCGCGGACGGCACGGAGCTGACGCTGCTCGGCCAGCGCATCGACCTCACCGCGCTGCCCGACGCCGCCCCGCCGGCGGTCGGCGCGAGCATCGCCGTCTCCGGCCTGCGGCGCGCCGACGGCAGCGTGGCGGCCAGCCGCCTCGACCCGTGGCCCCAGGAGCGCGGCTGGCTGCTCCGCGGCCCGCTCGCGGCCGCGCCCGGCGGCGTCTCGGTGGCCGGCCTGGCCCTGGCGTTGCCCCCGGGGATGCCGCCGCCGCCGGAGGGGCCAGGGCGTGTCGAGGGCATCTGGTTCCACGGCCGGCCGGCGCCGACCCTGATCGCCCCCGCGCCGCTCAACCCGTTCGGCGCGGCGGTGGAGCGCCTGTCGGTGGAAGCGGCCGTCGACGCTGCCGGGCGCCTGCCGCCGGATCTGGTCGCCGCGCTGGACGGCGCCACCCTCCCGCCCGCCGTCGCGCCGGGCAGCCGGGTGGTGGTCGACGGCACCTGGAGCGCCGCCGGCCGGTTCCACGTGGAGCGGGCGTCCGGGGCCGCCGGGCTCGGCGGGCGCAGCCTTCCCGACCCGGGGGCGCCGACCCCGGCCGACCGCTTCGGCCGGGCTCCCGGCCGGCGGGCCGGGCCGGAGGCCGGCCGGTCCCGCGGCGCCGCCGGGCCCCGCGGCGGTGCCGCGGGGCGTGGCGGCCCCGGTGGCGGTGGCCCCGGTGGCAGGGGCGGGGGCGGCAGGGGGGGAGGAGGCGGCCCCGGCGGTGGAGGCGGCGGCGGGGGCGGCGGGGGCCGCTGACCCCCGTCGCCGGGATGGCCGATCGCGGCTCAGCCCTGCACGTCGAACAGGCTCATCCAGCCCTTCTCGGCGAACTCCGCCTGGTGGGCATGGAACATGTACGGTCCGGGCTCGTGCAGGGCGTAGCTCATCTCCACGATGCCGCGCTGTCCCTGGCATTGGGTGATGGTGTCGACGGTCCGCAGCGTCGGCGTCAACGTCGTGCCCGTGTCGTGGTAGTCGAAGAAGTTGGCGTGCGTGTGAAAGGAGTTGATGAGGTCGAACTCCGTCATGTTGCCCAGGTAGATGCGGATGGGGCGCTTGCCGTCCACCGGAATGGGGCGGCGGTGGTAGACGTCGGCGACGGTGTTGACCGCATAGACCTCGTTCTCGCCGTCGTCGTTGGTGTCGAAGCCGTTCATGATCATCATCATCTCCTGCCACCGCGCGTTCTCTTCGGTGCCCAGCAGGCGCGACCGGGCCACCGCCGCGTGCTCGGGATGGCGCTCCGGATCGGGATCGATGACGAAGGCGCCGTAGAGGCCGCGGAAGATGTGCGGCGCCAGCGGCACGGAATGGCAGTGGTAGAGGTGGCAGCCGAAGGGGTGGGCGTCGAACTCGTAGACCACGCTCTCGCCGGGCGCCGGCTCGCCGACGCCCGGCGTGCCGTCCATGCGCCAGCCGTGGATGCCATGGAAATGCATGGTGTGCGGCATGCAGGTGCGGTTGGTGAAATGGATGCGGACCCGGTCGCCCTCCGTCACCCGGATGGACGGGCCGGGAACCCGGCCGTTGTAGGTCCAGGCCGGGAACAGGACGCCGGGAGCGATCTCGATCACCTTCTCCAGGGCGGTGACGGTGAACTCGCGGACCCGCCGGCCCTCCCGGTCGCGCGACACCACGCCGGTGTCCCAGTCCGTCAGCATGGCGTGGGCGTCGATCGCCTGGCCGTCCCAGTCCTCCGCACACAGCAGGCCGGCCCCGGCCGGTCGGCCGGGCACATGGCCGGTGTGGCCGGTGTGGCCGGTCTGACCGCCGGCGGCCCGGACGGCATCGCCCATGGCGGCGGCGGCGGGAATAGCAACGCCGAGTCCGCCGGTTCCGAGAACCGCCCCGAGCAGGGCGCGGCGTCCCAGCGGCAGGGCGGCGGACGACGGGGGCGCGTGGCGTTTGATGGCGCTGCGGACGGTCATGACGGCGGTCTCCTCTGTGTGGGGCGCGGCGGCGTTGGTGTACGTGGGTATTTTTCCCACATCTCACCTCAAGGGTGCGTGGGATAATTTCCCCCGTCAAGAAGAACCGCACGCGGTGCCCTGGGCCACGTCCGGCCCGGCCGCGGGACCGATTGACAGGCGCCGGTTCCCGGGCTCCCATGGCTGGCAACACGAACAATGCCCGTCACGCGGCACCCGCCAGGGAGGACCCCCATGCCACGCGCCCATGCCCATCCCCTGCCCCCCTCCGGCGAGCGGGGATTCACCGTGGAAACCGCGTCGATGAAGTTCGGCCCGGGCATGCTGGCCGAGATCGGGGCCGACGCCCGTGCGCTGGGCATGCGGCGGGTCGCCCTGTTCACCGAACCCAACGTGATGGACACCGCGCCCTTCCAGGCCGCCCTGGACGGGTTGACCCAGGAGGGGCTGGAGGTGGGCATCTTCCACCGCTGCCGGGTCGAGCCGACCAGCGACTCCTTCCTGGAGGCCGCGGCCTTCGCGCGCGACGGCTGTTTCGACGGCTTCGTCTCGATCGGCGGCGGCTCGGTCATCGACACCGCCAAGGCGGCGAACCTCTACGCCACCCACCCCGCCCATTTCCTGACCTACGTGAACCGGCCGCTGGGCGAGGGCCAGCCGGTCCCGGGCCCGGTGAAGCCGCACATCGCCTGCCCCACCACCTGCGGCACCGGCAGCGAAACCACCGGTGTGGCGATCTTCGACCATGGGGAGCGGCAGGTGAAGACGGGCATCTCGTCGCGCCACCTGCGCCCCACCCTGGCGGTGGTCGACCCCACCACCACCTACAGCCTGCCGGCCGGGGTCGTCGCCTCCACCGGCTTCGACGTGCTGACCCATGCCATCGAATCCCACACGGCGCGTCCCTTCCGCAGCCGGCCGCGGCCGGAGGCGCCGGCCGCCCGGCCGCCCTACCAGGGGGCCAACCCGTGGTCGGACATCGGCAGCCTGCACGCGATCCGTCTGGGCGGCGCGCACCTGGAGCGGGCGGTGCGCGACCCGGACGACCGCGCGGCGCGCGACGCCCTGATGTTCGCCGCGACCCTGGCCGGCCTGGCCTTCGGCAACGCCGGGGTGCACATCCCCCACGCCATGTCCTACGCCGTCGCCGGGATGAACCACAGCTACCGCGCCGCCGGCTACGAGGCGGCGGCGCCCATGGTGCCCCACGGCCTGTCGGTGGTGCTGAACGCCCCCGCCGCCTTCCGCTTCACCGGGCCGGCGGCGCCCGACGCCCACCGCCGCGCCGCCGAGGCGTTGGGCGGCGATCCCGCGGACCGGCCGGACGATGCCGGGGCGGCGCTCGCCGACCGCCTCATCGCCCTGATGCGCGCGACCGGGCTGCCCAACGGCCTGTCGGCGCTGGGCTACAGTGACGGCGACATCCCGGCCCTGGCCCGCGGAGCCATGGCCCAGCAGCGCCTGCTGGCGATCGCCCCCTGCCCGGTGGAGGAGGCCGATCTCCGCGCCCTCTACGCCGATGCGATGGCCTATTGGTGAGCGTCGCGGCGGCTACCCCGCGACGAATCCCGCGGGCCGCCGGCGGAAACGGTCGGCGTCGGCGTCGAACACCCTGTAGGCCCAGCCCGAGAAGCGCTGCTGCCACGCCTCGGCCTGCGCCCGGGCCTGCGCCGGCCCGAGCCGGCCCGCGGCGGCGCTTCCGGCGTCGCCGTCCACCGTGACGGCGGGATCGTAGGAGGCGGCCAGGACGATCCAGCTGGCGTCCTCGTGGACCGCCGTGCGCACCGTCAGCACCACCCCGTCGACGGTGCGGACGATGGCGGCGGGGGCATCGGCGAAGAGCGCGGGATCGGCCCGCCGCACGTCTTCGAACGACAGCGCCGCCAGGGCCGCGACCGTGCCCTCCACGGCCGCCCGGCGGGGCAGCGCCCCGTCCGGCAGGCCGGCCGCCGCGAACTCCGGCTCCCCCGGGTCGGGCCGCGACAGGACCACCGCCGCCCCGTCGGGCTGACGGATCTCCACCGACGCCACCCGCCCGGGCGGGACCCGGGGCAGCCGCCGGTCGATCCAGCGCAGCGGCTCCGCCACGGGCGGGCTCAGGGAACCGCGTGCCAGCCACGCCCGCGCGTCCCCCGGCTTGCGCACATAGACGGCGCTCCCGTCGCCGCCCCCGTCGCCCCCGCCGGCGCCGGCGGCGCGGTTGCCGACCAGCAGGTCGGCCATCGCCTTGCCGTCGCCACCAGCCAGGACGATCCGCACCGAGCCGGCGCCGGGCGCCACGTCCTCCACCCCGATGCGCGGATACAACGCCGGCCGGGCGGTGCGCGGCCCGACCGCCTGCAACCCGGCCATGGCGATCACCAGCCCCTTCACCCGGTCGGCGTCGGCGGCGTAGCCGTCCTTCTGCGCCACCATCCATGGCCCGTCGCCGGCCCGCGCCAACGTCACCGCCGCGGCGGAGGAGACCACCTCGATGCGGGCGACCTGGTTGATCCGCGCCGCCAGACCGGGGAACAGGGGAGCGGGCGGCCGGGCCGCGTCCGTCCCCGGCCGGCGGTGGACGGCCAGCGCCGCCGCGGCCACGGTGGCGGCGGTCGTGACCGCCAGGATCACCAGGGATCGCCTGCGCATCGCCCCCTCCTCTGCCATGCTCCGCCCTGCCGGACCCCCGCGGCCCTACCCCCCGCCACCCTCGCTACCCCACGGCGCCGCGGCGGCGGAGGCGCCACAGCGCCAGCCCGACCGCCAGCACCGTCACCAGCGCCGGGACGCCGACGATGTTCACCGCCTTGACCGTCGCCGCCAGGGTGTCGATGTCCCGGTTCAGGGTGTGCTGGACGGCGCGCAGCTCCTTGCGGATGCGCAGCACCTCGCCCCGGAACCGCTCGATGGCGGCCTGCTCCTCCGCGCTCAGGAGGGCCCCGGCCGGCGCCGCGGCCGTGCCCTGGAGATCGGCGATGCGCGCCTCGGTCTCGCGCAGGTCGGCCTCCAGCTCCCGCTCGCGGGCCAGCATCGCCTGGTTGGCGGCACGCCGCATCGCCTGCACCAGAACGAAGGGCCGGTCGGAGCCGGCCCGCCCGCGCAGGCCGATCAGGTCGGCGGCCCCGGCGAGGTTCTCCACGGCGTTGACCACGAAGTCACCGTTGCCGGCGAACGGCACCGCCATGCGCTGCCCCAGCACGGTTTGCTGGTCGACCCAGAAGCGGTCCTCCAGCAGGTCGCTGTCGGCGACGACGATGAGGTTGGCCGGGCGCTCGCCGGGCGCCGCCGGGGCGCCCGCCTCCGGCCGCTCGGCGCCCAGCCCGTCGGCGGGGGCGGCCGCCGCGGTGGGATCCGCCCCGGACCGCGGCGCGGGCGGCCCGTCGGGAAAGGCGGAGGACAGCGTCCCGGCGACGCGCGCGGCGAGCGTGTGGGGGCCGTCTCCCGGTCCCAGCGCCGCCGCCAGCCCCTCCGGGTCGGGCGGCCCGGCGAGACGCGCCGTCGGAACGCGCTGGCCGGCCGCAGAGGAGGTCAGCAGGGGGGTCACCGCCACCGCCGCCCCCTCCCGGGCCGAGAGGCTTCCGGCCGAGGCGAGGTTGACGGCGCCGAGGTCGGCGGTCACCACGTCGCCGCGGTCGCGCTCCCCCGCGCCCAGGGACAGCCATGCCGGGTAGGGCACGGTGCGCCGCCCCGTGCTGACCGGGATGGCCAGCCGGGAATCCGCCACGAAGGTCGCGGGGTCCATGACGATGCCCCAGGCCTCGAACAGATCCGGCAGCGCCGCCGTGGCGTCCGCCGCCAAGGCCGGGTCCCCCGGCGGCGGCCCGGCGGCGCTCTCCGCCCAGGGGTCGACGAACAGGAGGGTGCGCCCGCCCTCGACCACGAACCGGTCGATGGCGTAGAGGGCGCGCGGCGCCAGGCCGCGCGGCCGCGCCACCACCAGCACGTCCACGTCGGCGTCGATGCCGGCGTCGATGGCGGCCTTGGCGGCGACCGCGTCGGGCGGCAGCAGGCGCACGTCGAACAGGGCGCGCAACGCCGTCAGGACTCCGTACGGACGGGCGCCGTCGCGCAGCGCCGCCGCCATCCCGCCGGGGCCGAGCTCCAGCGGCATCGCCGTGAGGATGGCGACGACGGGGCGCCGGGCCGCCGCGAGAGTGTGGACCATGCGGGTCAGGTCGTGCTCGAGGAACGCCTCCCGCTCCCGCTGGAAGAACGGGATGACCTCGTGACCGTCGACGGCGTTGGTGCCCTCCAGGCCGAAGTACAGCTGGCGGCCGGTGTCGCGGTCGAGCGGCACCCCGGCGATGCCCGCCTGCACCGCCCGCTCCTCCTCCTGCGACCATGGCTCGGGGTCGATCACGTCGAGGCGCACCCGCCCGCCGGAGCGTGCGGCGTACTCCTCCAGCAACTCGCGCACGCGCTGGCCGTACGTTCGCAACGCCGGCACCTCGCCGGCCAGGCGCTCGGAGAAGTACAGGCGCAGCGTCACCGGCTCCTCCACCGCCGCGAGCACCCGCACGGTGGCCGGCGACAGGGTGTAGAGCCCTTGCGCGGTGAGGTCGAGGCGGGCGTGGCGCAGGGTGGCGCCGGCCAGCACGTTCACCGCCACGAACAGCACGGCGGCCAGGGCCAGGGCCAGCAGGGAGGCGGTCGTGCGGCTCATCGCTCCCTCCTCAGCCGCCCTTGCGCAGATCGACGGCGACCGCGTTGGCGAACAGCCAGACCGCGATCAGCGACGCGAAGAACACCAGGTCGCGCAGGTCGAGCACGCCGTCGACGATCGCGGCGAAGCGGGTGAGCAGGCTGAACGAGGCGACCGTGTCGACCAGCAGCGGCGGCGCCCAGCCGACCACCGCGTCGAGCACGATCGGGCTTCCCGCCACCGTGAACAGCAGGCAGACCACGACGCCGACCACGAAGGCGACGACCTGGCTGCGGGTCAGCGCCGACAGGCAGGCGCCGATCGCCAGGTAGCCGCCGGCCATCAGCAGGCTGCCGAGATAGCCCGCCAGCACGACCCCGTTGTCGGGGTCGCCCAGCACGTTCACTGTGATCCACAGCGGCGCCGTCAGGGCCAGGACCAGGGCGGCGAAGGCCCAGGCGGCGAAGAACTTGCCGACCACCACGCCGGCCACCTCGACCGGCAGGGTCAGCAGCAGCTCCATGGTGCCCGACCGCCGCTCCTCGGCCCACAGCCGCATCGTCACGGCCGGCATCAGCACCACGTACAGCCAGGGATGGAAGGCGAAGAACGGCTTCAGATCGGCCTGTCCGCGTTCGAACAGCGCGCCCACCTGGAAGGTGAGGATGCCGGCCAGCAGCAGAAAGCCGACGATGACCACGCTCGCCACCGGCGTTGCGAAATAGCCGGCGAACTCGCGGCGGAACACCGCGCCGGCGCCGGTCAGCATCGTGCCACCGCCGCTCCGGTGCCCAGGACGCCCGCGGCGCCCGCGGCGCCGGTGCCCAGGGTGATGCGGCGGAACACCGCGTCGAGGCCGCCCGGCGCCGCCACGTAGGGGCCGATCCGCCACCCCTGGTCGGTGGGTTCGCCCTCGGCCAGCACGCGGCCGCCGCCGATGACAATGGCCCGGCTGCACACCGCCTCCACCTCCTCCAGGATGTGGGTCGACACCACGATCGCCTTTTCCGCGGCCATGGCGCGGATCAGGCCGCGCACCTGGTGCTTCTGGTTGGGGTCCAGGCCATCGGTGGGCTCGTCCAGGATCAGCACGTCGGGGTCGTGAAGGATGGCCTGGGCGAGCGCCACCCGGCGGCGGAACCCCTTGGACAGCGTCTCGATGGGCCGGTGGAGGACGGCGCCCAGGTCGAGCAGCTCGACCGTCCAGTCGACCCGCGCCCGGGCCGCCGCACCGGCCAGGCCGCGGGCGGCGGCGACGAAGCCGAGGAACCCGTGGGGCGTCATGTCGGGATAGGTCGGCGCCCCTTCCGGCAGGTAGCCGATGCGCCGGCGCGCCTCCAGGGGCCGCTCCGCCACGTCGAAGCCGCAGACCCGCACCCGTCCGGCACTGGGCGCCAGGAATCCCGTCACCATCTTCATGGTCGTCGACTTGCCCGCGCCGTTCGGTCCGAGCACGCCCAGCACCGTGCCGCGCTCGACCGCGACGCTGATGCCGTCGACCGCGGTGACGCGGCCGAAGCGCTTCACCAGATTCTCGATCACGATCATCGCCATGGGGGTCGCCACCTCTTGTCCGGACCCATCCCATCCGCCCCTTGGGGCCTATCGCGAGAGGCACGCGAGCTCAAGCATCATTTTGCGTCGAATTGCCGGATTCCCAGGGGGACGACGGCATGGAGCTGACCGGCCGCTACCGCATTCCGGCCGCCCGCGCGCGGGTCTTCGCCGCCCTGTGCGACCCCGACGTGCTGGCCTTCTGCGTGCCCGCCTGCGAACACGTGACGCGCCTGTCCACGACCGAGTACGCGGCCCGGCTGAGCGCCCGGGTTGGTCCGCTGACGGTCGGCTTCGACAGCCGCCTCACCGTCGATCCCGTCGACCCGCCACGGTTCTACAGGCTGGCCGGGGAAGGGCGCGGCGGCCTCGCCGGGATCATCGCGGCGACCGCCACCGTCACCCTGGAGGAGGCCGCCGGCGGGCACACGATCCTCACCTTCACGGCGCGTGCCGACGTCGGTGGCCGGCTCGCCGCCCTGGCCGGCCGTCTGGTGCGCTCCAGCGCCACCGGCCACGCCGACCGCTTCTTCGCCCGCTTCAGCGAGGCCGTGGCGGCACGGGAATGGACGATGGAGCACGGCCCCCCGCCCGCCGCGCCACCGCCGCGCTGACGGCACGGCCGCGGGCACGCTCAGCCACGCCACAGGCCGCGCCGCGGGCGGGAGAACGCGCCAGCCCGGCGGCCGCGCCGTCACCGCCCAGCGGGTCGGCGGGCAGCCGGGCCGCCGGCATCGGCGAACCGGGCGGCGGCGGCCCAGGCGGGGCTTGTGCTGCGGCACCGTCTCGGCCAACCATGGACCCCTGACGGCGGCCCGCGACCAGGGCGGCGGGGAGGCATGGGCACAGACGCATGGGCGGACCGGACGACGACGAACACAGCCGCGGCCGGTTGCGCCTGCGCATCCTCTACGCGGGCGGCTCGGTCGGGCCGGGCAAGGTCCGCCTGCTCGAAGGGGTGCGCCGCCACGGGTCGATCTCCGCCGCGGCGCGCGACGTGAACATGCCGTTCCGCCGGGCCTGGCAGCTCATCGACACCATGCACCGCCTTTTCCGCGAGCCGGTGGTGAAGGCCACCGCCGGCGGCCGCAGCGGCGGCGGTGCCGAACTGACTCCCCTGGGAGAGGAGTTGATCGCACGCTACCGCGCGATGGAGCGCGCCGCCCTGGATGCGGCGCAGCCGCACATGGACCGCCTCGATTCCCTCACCCGCCCACCGCCCGCGGCCGGCCCGGAGGCCGGCACGGACACCGGCACGGACACCGGCACGGACACCGGCGAGGACCCCGCCGGGGACGGCTGACGGGGCGGCGTCGGACTGGGCGCGCGGCGCCACGCCAGGCTTGAAAAGTGGCGCCGGACCTGGGCGAAATAGGGCTCATGCTGCACCGCGAAGGGACGCCGCCATGCCCCCACCCGCCGATGCCGGCGCCCCCGACGGGCCGCCCGACGCCGTGCTGTTCAGCCGCATCCTGTCGCACGCCCTCGCCGAGTCCGACCGGCCGCTCACCGAGGCGCTTGGCCTCGCCCGCGACGCCCTGGCCGCGCTGGCGGCGCGCCACGCGCCGGCGGCGACGCCCCATGTCGCCGCCCTGCCGGACGGCGCCGGTCCCGGCGACGACGAGCTGGAGGAGGCCGACCTGCGCGCCTTCATCCTGGAGCATCGCGCCGGGGCGGCGGAGGAGGAGGAGTGGCTGGCCGCCATCGTCGCCCGTCGCACGCTGGCGGCGCGACACCTGTGGCAGGACATGGGGTTCGCCAGCCGCGGCGAGCTGAGCACGATGTTCCGCCGGCACTTCCCGGCGCTGGCGGCGCTCAACGCCGGCGACATGAGGTGGAAGAAGTTCTTCTACCGCCAGCTCTGCTCGCGGGAGGGGTTCTTGCTGTGCAAGTCCCCCAACTGCGACCACTGCGAGGACCGCGCCGCGTGCTTCACGACGGACTGAGCCCCGGCTTCCGCCGCTATTCCGCGACAGCGGCCAGGGGGTTGCCGAGCGCCCGGTCGAGGTAGTCGTCGACCTCGCGGGACAAGTCGTCGGTCCGGTTGACGAAGTAATGGTTGGCGCCGACCACCGTTCGGTGGTCGATCCGGATGTCCCTCTGCGCCGACAGTTTGGTCACCAGCTTCTGCACCGCCGGCTGGGGCACCACCTCGTCGCGGTCACCGTTGACGATCAGGCCCGACGACGGGCACGGCGCGAGGAACGAGAAATCGAACCGGTTGACCGGCGGCGAGATGGAGACGAAGCCGTCGATCTCCGGCCGCCGCATCAGCAGCTGCATGCCGACCCATGACCCGAAGGACACCCCGGCGATCCAGCACAGCGCCGCGTTCGGGTTGTAGGTCTGCAGCCAGTCGAGCGCCGCGGCGGCGTCGGCCAGTTCCCCCTCGCCCTTGTCGAAGGTGCCCTGGCTGCGCCCGACACCGCGGAAATTGAAGCGCAGCACCGAATGGCCGCGCTTCAGGAACGACTGGAACAGGGTGTAGACCACCTTGTTGCTCATCGTCCCACCGTGCTGCGGATGGGGGTGCAGCATCAGGGCGACCGGTGCGTTGGGCGCCTTGCCGTGGACATACCGTCCCTCGAGGCGACCGGCAGGGCCGTTAATCATCACTTCAGGCATGGGGGCGACGATCCTGACGCGAACCGGAACGAACACGAACCACCGGGCGCGAGGCACCCGGACGGTGCGACACGCTAATGTGGTTGCGCGGTTCGGGCCACGTTTTTTGTGAATCCAATTCTTGACCGTTTTGGTTGGTCATCATATATGCGTCGGTATGTCGTCCGGGGCAACCCGCGCAACCGGAAGGGCTGGGGTTCGAACCGTTCCTGAGAGAGAGCGCGGACTATACCACGGCGAGTGAGTCGGTGTTCAAGCATCTTCGCGAAGAAATCGACGGAATCATGGCCCGGGACCCGGCCGCGACATCGCGGCTGGAGGTGGCGCTTTGCTACCCCGGGCTGCACGCGCTGCTGGCCCATCGCATCGCCCATTATTTCTGGCAGCGCGGCTGGAGTCTGGCCGCGCGCGTCGTTTCGCAGACGGCGCGGGCGCTGACCGGGATCGAGATCCATCCCGGGGCGACCATCGGCCGGCGTTTCTTCATCGACCACGGCATGGGCGTCGTGATCGGCGAGACGGCGGAGATCGGCGACGACGTCATGCTCTACCACGGGGTGACCCTGGGCGGCACGTCGCTGCACCAGGGCAAGCGCCACCCGACGCTGGAGGACGGCGTCATCGTCGGCGCCGGGGCCAAGATCCTGGGCGGCATCACGGTGGGGGCCGGCGCCCGGGTCGGCGCCAACGCGGTGGTGGTCGCCGCGGTGCCCGCAGGCGTCACCGTGGTCGGCATCCCCGGCCGTGTCGTCGTCCCCCGCGACAAGTCCGACGCGGCGAAGTTCCTGCCCTACGGCACCCCCTGCGGCGACATCCCCGACCCGGTGGCGCGCGCCCTGTCCGGCCTGCTGGACCAGGTGCAGAGCCTGCGCCAGCGGGTCGAGGAACTGGAGCAGGAGCGTGCGCCGGACGGCGGCGCGCACGACGGCGAGGCGGTCGACGGGGACGGCGCGGCGCGCGAGCGGCGGCCGGCCCCGGCGGGCCCCTGTTGACACGAAGCGGCCCGGGCTCGCCCAATCCGGGACCGTAGGGTTCCGGGTGCCGGCCCCAAAGAGGGAGAGACAGACATGAGACTGAGCACCAAGGGACGCTACGCGGTCATGGCGATGGTGGATCTGGCGGCCAACAGCAACGGCCACCCGGTCGCCCTGGCCGACATCGCCGAGCGCCAGGAGATCTCTCTCTCGTATCTGGAGCAGCTGTTCGCGAAGCTGCGCAAAGGCGGTCTGGTGAAGAGCGTGCGCGGTCCGGGCGGCGGCTATCTGCTGGCCCACACCGCCGACACCACCCGGGTGTCGGACATCATCCTGGCGGTCGACGAGCCGATCCGCACCACGCGCTGCGCCAACATCACCCCCCAGGGCTGCCGCACCAACCGCTCGCGCTGCCTGACCCACGACCTGTGGGAGGAGCTGGGCAACCAGATCCACATGTATCTCAGCTCGGTCACCGTGGCCGACGTGGTGGCGCGCCGGGTGATCGGCACCAGCGCCTTCACCGCCAAGGCGTCGGACCCGGCCGACAGCGACAGCGCCGCCGTCGCGGCCGAGTGAGGGACGGCGGCCCGCGCGCGATGCCGCCCCCCGTCTATCTCGACCACAACGCCACGGCGCCCCTGCGGCCCGCCGCCCGGCGGGCGATGGCCGCGGCCATGGATCTGGTCGGCAACCCGTCCTCGGTGCACGCCCATGGCCGGGCGGCGCGGCGCGCCGTCGAGGACGCCCGCGCCGCGGTGGCCGCCCTCGCCGGCGCCGCGCCGGACCGGGTGGTGTTCACCGGCAGCGGCAGCGAGGCCAACAACCTGGCCCTGCGCGGTTTCCCCGGGCACCGCCTGCTGGTGTCGGCGGTGGAGCACGAGTCCGTCCTGGCGGCCGCCCCCGCCGGGGCGGCGCTGCCGGTCGACCGCAACGGGGTGGTGGACCTGGAGGCGCTGATCCGGCGCCTCGACGCCGAGGCGGCGCCGGCCCTGGTTTCGCTGATGCTGGTGAACAACGAGACGGGGGTGGTGCAGCCGGTGGCGGAGGTCGCCGCGGCGGTCCACGCCCGTGGCGGACTCCTGCACACCGACGCGGTGCAGGCGGCGGGGCGCCTCCCCCTGTCGATGGCGGATCTCGGCGCCGACCTCATGACCCTGTCGGCGCACAAGATCGGCGGCCCCGCCGGGGCCGGCGCCCTGGTGCTGGCCGCGGGGGTGGAGCCGCGGCCGCTGGTGCACGGCGGCGGCCAGGAACGGCGGCGGCGCGCCGGCACCGAGAACCTGGTCGGCCTGGCCGGCTTCGGCGCGGCGGCGGCGGACGCGCGCGACGCCGCCGGCGACCACGCCCGCACCAGCCTGCTCGGCGCGCTGCGCGACGCGCTGGAGGTCCGCGCCCTGGCGGCGGTGCCGCGGGCCCGGGTGTTCGGCGCGGCGGCGCGGCGGGTGGCCACCACCTGCTGCCTGGCCCTGCCCGGCGTCCCGGCCCAGACCCAGCTCATGGCGCTCGACCTGGCGGGCGTCTCCGTGGGCTCCGGCTCGGCCTGTTCCAGCGGCACGGTCAGGCCGTCCCACGTGTTGACGGCCATGGGGGCCGGGGCCGACGCGGCGGCGGCGGCGGTGCGCGTCAGCCTGGGCTGGACCACGACGGCGGACGACGTCGAACGGTTTCTCGACGCCTGGGTCGCCATGGCGCGCCGCCTCGGCCCGCCGGGGGCGGCGTGAGGGCGCAGGCCGGATCGTTGTCGTTGCGTCGCGCGCCCGATGCCGGTATGACCCGCCGGAACGGGCGCCGGGTGGCGCCGCCGGGCGGGCGACGCAGCCGAACGGGCATGAACGCGTCCAGGTGAATCGAACCATGAGCGAATCGGGGAAGGGCCCGGGCGGCCCGCGCATCGCGGGATCCATCGACGGCGACCTGCACAGTTGCTGGCTGTGCGGCCGGGCGGTTGCCGTCCGCGCCCTGTTCTGCCATGGCTGCGGTGCGGTGCAGCCGCCCCGTGCCCTCGACCCCTTCGCCCGCCTCGGGGTGGAGCGCCGCTTCGACCTCGACCCCGAGCATCTCGCCCGGCAGCACGCCGGGCTGTCCCGCGCCCTGACGCCGGAGCGCTTCGTCGCCCGCGGCGTCCGCCAGCAGTCCAACGCCGCCGGCCAGGCCGACGCCCTGGCCGAGGCCTACGCCACCGTGCGCGATCCGGTGCGCCGCGCCCGCTGCCTGCTGGCCCTGCTGGGTGGCGACCGCGTCGAGAACGACCCCGGCATCGCGCCCGACGAGGCCGCGTGGCGGGCCCGGCTGGAGGCCGCGACCGGCCCGGGCCCCGGCGCGGAGGCGGACGCGGACGCCAGGGCCGCCGCCATCGACCGGGTGGCGCACGAGGTCGGCGAGCGCAGCGCCGCCTGCATCCGCGAGCTGTCGCAGGCCTTCCGCGCCGGCCTCACCGGGACGGCGGCCCGGGTGCTGGCCCGGCTCGAGACGCTGGAGGCGATTGCCGCCGAGGCCCGCGCCCGGCGCCCCCGGCGCGCCCCACCCTCGTGACGCCGCACTCGTGACGCCGCACTCGTAACGCCGCCCCGCCCCATCCATCCGCGCACCGCGCATCCGCTCACCAGGGAGTTCCGAAGACCCATGCCGAAGATGACCTTCATCGAGCCCGACGGCACCCACCGCGACGTCGACGCCCCGTTGGGCCTGTCCGTGCTGGAGATTGCCCACAAGCACGGGCTCGACCTCGAAGGGGCCTGCGAGGGGTCCCTCGCCTGCTCGACCTGCCACATCATCGTCGAGCCGCAGTGGTACGACGTGCTGTCCGAGGCGACGGAGGAGGAGGAGGACATGCTCGACCTCGCCTTCGGCCTGACCAAGACCTCGCGGCTGGGCTGCCAGATCATCATGACCGAGGAACTGGACGGCCTCACCGTGCGCCTGCCCACGGGCTCGCGCAACGCCATGGGCTGAGCCAGCGCGCACGTCCGGCGCACGACCGGCGCCCGGCCGCGCTTGCGCCGCCGGGCGGCCGGGCCATATGGGGCACCATGAACACTCTCGGCCTTGCCAAGCGACCGCAGGACACCCGCGTGGTGGTGGCCATGTCGGGCGGCGTCGATTCCTCCGTGACCGCGGCGCTGCTGCGCGAGGAGGGCTACGACGTCGTCGGCATCACGCTGCAGCTCTACGACCACGGCCTGGCCCTGAAGAAGGCGGGGGCGTGCTGCGCCGGCCAGGACATCTACGACGCCCGCCAGGTCGCCGACCGCATCGGCATCCCGCACTACGTGCTGGACTACGAGAGCCGTTTCGGCGAGGACGTCATCGACGACTTCGCCGACAGCTACCTGCGCGGCGAGACGCCGATCCCCTGCGTGCGCTGCAACCAGCGGGTCAAGTTCCGCGATCTTCTGAACACCGCCCGCGACCTCGGCGCCGAGGCGCTGGCGACCGGGCACTACGTGCGCCGGATGGCCGGGCCGTCGGGGGCCGAGCTGCACCGCGCCGTCGACCCCGGCCGCGACCAGAGCTACTTCCTGTTCGCCACCACCCGCGAGCAGCTCGACTTCCTGCGCTTCCCGCTGGGCGGCCTCACCAAGCCGGAGACCCGGGCGCTGGCCGACCGCCACGGGCTGGCGGTGGCGGGCAAGCCCGACAGCCAGGACATCTGCTTCGTCCCCGACGGCTCCTACGCCGACGTTGTGGCGGCGCGCCGGCCGGGCGCGGTGGAGCCCGGCGACATCGTCCACGTCGACGGCCGCGTGCTGGGCCGCCACCGCGGCATCGTCCACTACACCGTCGGCCAGCGCAAAGGGCTGGGCATCGGCGGCCTGAAGGGCGCGGAGGAGCCGCTCTACGTGATCCGCGTCGAGGCGCCGACCCGGCGCGTCGTGGTGGGGCCCAGGCGCACCCTGGCGCGGGAGCGGGTGCGGGTGCGCGAGCTCAACTGGCTCGGCCCCGCCGCGGCCCCCGGCGTCCCGCTCCCCGCCATGGTCAAGCTGCGCTCGGCCCAGCCCGCCGCCGCCGCGACGCTGCGCCTGGGCGGGGATGGCACGGCCGAGGTGGAGCTGGCCGAGCCGCAGTTCGGCATCGCGCCGGGCCAGGCCTGCGTCATGTACGACGGCGACCGGGTGCTCGGCGGGGGCTGGATCGCGGCCGCCGGGTAGCCCCGGACGACCGGCGCCAGCGCCGGTGCGGGCGGGCACACAAGCGCTTGACACGGCCCTCCCGCTTCGCTTATCAAACCGCTCCCGGCCGGCAGCGGCCGGACCCTATGGCAGCGTAGCTCAGTGGTAGAGCAGGGGAATCATAATCCCTTGGTCGGGGGTTCAAATCCCTCCGCTGCTACCAAATCAAAAAGCCAGTCAATCCAACGGGTTGACTGGCTTTTTGCTTTCTGGCCGACGCGGTCTTCGGGGGTGCCAGTAAGCACCCAGTAAGCACGCGGCCGGCGAACTAACGGCGGAGTCCGATCACGGTCGGGATCGCCAAGCGCGTGGCGACCGGCGTGTAGATGTCCACCGGTGCGCCGGGCGCGCGAATCGACACAACCAGGGCGTAGCGGGCCGGTGTGTTCCAGCGGTCCAGGAAGGGCTTCTCCTTCCACCACCCGCCGACCGGAAAGACACCGATGGCGTCGCGCGACGCCAACTCGGCCGCGGTTCCCCGCCACCAGTCCGAATGGATCGAGCCGCGGTCGCGCAGGGTGCCGAGCAGCCAGTCGTCGCCACCAGCCGCCGTGGGCGCGCCCCCTTCTTCCTCCTCGCGGGCCGCCTTGTTGATACGGCGTCGGAAGTCGTCCAGCGGCTCGGTCGCGCGTTTGACGGCGAAGCGCAGGGCGTGCGACGCGTAGCGGTGCCGCCGCGTCCAGCCGCGCTCACCGGGATTGGGCTCAACGAAGTACGACAGCGTAAGGCGCAGTTCCACGGGCAGTTCGCCAAGCGCCTCCAGCTCGTCGCGCGGCCACGGCAGCCGGTGCAGGTTCATGTTCTTCATCGTCGCCGTGCTGCCGTCGCGCTGAAACGGCTGCACCTCGTCCTCGACCATGAGGGTGAGGTCGTTGCTGGCGCTCAGCAGAGCCCGCCCGAGATCCGGCACGCCGTAGCCGTAGCGGCGCAGCAGCGCCTGCATCTCCCGCTTGCCGCCGCACGCGTCGAACCGCGCCCGCATCGCCGGCGTCCATTCCGCGGCGTGGACGATCAGCCCGCGCACCGTCTCCGGCCACAGCCGGGGCCGGGCCGCCATGATCCGGGTGGCCATGTTGGCCGCCAGGGCCGTGGCGCCGCTGGTGTCGCCCAGCGTGTCGAACAGGCGTCGCGCGGGCCGGTAATGGGTCGTCAGCAGTTGCAGGTCGTCGATGGCTTCCGGCGGAAAGCGGCCACCCCCAGCGAGATTGCCGCCTTCGAACGTCACCTCGGGCTTGATCGGCCACTGGAGGTCCCACAACACCGACGTCCGGCTGCGCGGTGAAAGGTCTCCCGCGGGAGCCACAGGCACCCAGCCGTCGTAGGTCGGATCGGTGATGGTGATCTTGTCCGTGCAGGCGCCGACCGTCAGTGCGTTCCACGCCTGGGCGGGGTCTTCGACCAGCTCCAGATCGTTCCGGTCGAGGTAGGCGGCCGGATCGAGGTCATCCCGGATGTTGCCGGCCGAAACGACCACGAGGCGGCGCCCGGTCTCATCGAAGCAAAGCTGATCGATGGCGGACGACCACGACGACGGCCTCCCGCGTGACGGGCTCGGGCTGGTCACCGCCATACAGACGACGCGGCTGCGGAACGGCGCCTGCACCTCGGCGCGGGCGATGGCTTCACCGGTGAGTGCGCCGTACAGCTCCGGTTCGTTGTCCGGGACGCCGTCGGGCGGCAGGATCTTCACGCTTTCCAGCCGATGGGACAGAGTGACCGGATCGGCCGTCTCCAGGATCGCGTGCAGGTCGCCATAGAGCGCGGCCCCCGCCATGGCCGTGCCGTGTCCCAACCATCGGCCAGCGGTGTCGGCCACGCCCCAATCCGGATTGACCGTGTGCAGGTCCGCATCGGCGAGAGCCAGACGCAACAGCGGGTGTCCCGCCGTAGCGCCGCTGTCGAGCAGGCAAACAGCGCTGGCAGCGCCATCCGGCGGGGTCAGGCGACCGAGAAGCTCATCCGTCCACTCCCGCTGAGCGGCCCCATCCATGGCGAGGAACATGGCCGGCGTGTCCTTGGCCGCCCGCAATTCAGCCACCGCGTCGCTGTTGCGCAGCAGCCGGGTCATCGTGGCCTCATCGGCCAGGGCGAGCACCACGTCCCGTTCGGGAAAGCGGACGGCGTGCGGTTTCACAGGCACGTTCAACCGCCCGGCGACTCGCTCGAACAGGGGGCGTGTGTCGCGACGCAGCCACACCTCCCACCAGATTGTCTGACCGGGGGGCGGATACAGCGCGTCCGCATCAGTGAACAGTGAGCGCACGGTGGCCACGCGCACCGTTTCCAGGCGGGTGACCAGGGCTTGGTTCTTCGGGTGGCCCTTGGCCGTCTGTTCGGTCCGGTAGGCTTCCACCTTGTCCAGGTAGAACGACTCGGCGCCGGCCGGGATGAACACCGTGGCGGCAACCGGCCCGGCCGGATCGCCGGGATCGCGGACGGCGACGACCTCCACCGCCTTGCGGCGGTCGCCGAGCGGGTCGATGGCGGCCCGTTCGGCAGCGGCGATCTCGACCTCCAGATAGAAGCCCGGCCTGCCTTCGGCGATGCCAGGCACCCGCGCCGCCATCTCGCGGCGTCCGCCCGCGAGCGCTTCGCCGATGGCCCGTTCGAGTGCCTGTGCGTGGCCCTCACGGTCGCGCAACGGCAGTGGACGGGGCGTGATCTTCTGCGGTGGGCGGCTGTAGGGCTCGGAGGTGCCGCCGCCTTCGACGTGGAGGTGCGGTCGGTCGCGCGGAGTGCCGGGCATCGGCACGGTCTGCGGCTAGTCCGTGGTGGCGCGCCGCTCCGCGATGGCCGCGAGCAACGCCTCGGTGGTGATCGTGATGCCGCCGTCGAGCACGGCGGCTTTGGCGGCTTCATCTGCGGCGCGGGTCGATTCGGCATGGCTCAGGCCGACAGCAGCCCCCGCGATGGCTTTCCAGTTGATCCGGTCCACTGTGAATGCTGCGAGACGCGCCTTGAGCAACCGCCCGATCAAGGTGGCGTCGGGCAGCGTGTACTCCAGGACGTCGTCGAACCGGCGGAACAAGGCCCGATCAAGCAAATCCGCATGATTCGTCGCCGCGACGATCAGGCTCTGACTGTCGTCCTGCTCCAGGAATTGCAGGAAGGAGTTGAGAACGCGCCGGATTTCACCGACATCGTTCTCGGCCGTGCGGCGGGCGCCAAGCGCGTCGAACTCGTCGAAGAAGTACACGCCCCGTGTCGTTGCCATCGCCTCGAACACGAGCCGCAGCTTGCCCGCCGTGTCACCCATGAACTTGGAGATGAGACCGTCGAGCACGACGGTGAACAGTGGCAGCCGCAGTTCACCGGCCAGCGCCGCCGCCGTCATCGTCTTGCCCGCCCCGGGCGGTCCGACGAGCAGGAGCTTGCGGCGCGGCACGAGGCCATGTGCGCGAAGCCGTTCCTGCTGCGTCTGTTCCAGAAGCGTACGCCGCAGGCGCCGCTCGACGCCGTCAGTCAGAACCATGCTGTTGAGCCGCACGTCCGAGTATCGGACAGACAACAGGTTCGCCAGCTCGCCCTTCGGCTGAACCAGCGGTACGGGGCCGCCGGGCCGCCGCTCGACCGCGCTCGGCCGGACCTTGGCTGCGTCGATCAGGTCACGCAGTTCCTGGGCCAGCTTGCCGTGTCCCTGGCGCGCTTCAAGCGCGGCAACCTGCATCGCCACCGAGAGGAACTGCTGTTCATCCCCGGAGATGTGGCTCTTGAGCAGGGCAATGATGTGGCGTGCGGCGGTCATGGTAAGAACGATATAGGAACGAAGGAGCCAATCCCAAGGATTGGAGGACGCGCTGAGCGCGCGCCAATTCTAACGGCTTCTTGCCACGTTGTATCCTGCCGTAAGGCGGCACCTTGATTTTGGTGTGGATAACCAACTTGGGGGCGCGCGCCAACGATGACCTAGGCCATCCGTAGCACTCCGCCAATGGAGGCTTGGTGTGAAAGTGAACCGCGCCGGCTTTCCCCGAGGCCCCATTTTCTGAGCGCGTCGGTTCTGGCAAGCCGTCCGGCGGCGCGGGCGAAATCGCGGATCTGACGCGCATTGAGCACGGCCAGGGGCAGGCCGGCGCCGTTGCGGCGCGAGGGCCTCGACGTGGCACGCGGCACGGTGGCCCGGCTGATGCGGCAAATGGGCCTGAGGGGGGCGACGCGCGGCAGGGCGGTGCGCACGACGATCAGCGATCGGGCGGCGCCGTGCCCAGCCGATCGGGTGAACCGCCAGTTCCGGGCGTCGCGCCCGAATGCCTTATGGGTGGCGGATTTCACGTGCGTGGCCACGTGGCAGGGCTTCGTCTACGTGGCCTTCGTCATCGACACCTTCGCCCGCCGGATCGTGGGTTGGCGGGTGTCGCGCAGCGCCCATGCCGGCTTCGTGCTCTGAGCTGGTCCCTCCGCCGGTCTGTCGCCGCGGCGCGGGACGGCGCCACACACACGCCTTCCCTGCACCGGCCGGGCATGGCAAAGAGAGCGCTGGAGCAAGCGCGGGGTGTGTGGCCAATGGTGATCCAGGGCGTCTTCGAAGCGATCGATCACTACGAAGGCGTCGGCTGGTTCGCCAAGGGCTGGGCGTTCCGCCCCGACCGTCCCACCGAGGCCGTGGCCCTGGAACTGTGGTGGGAACACGGCCGGCTGGCCTGCGTCGACGCCGACCGCATGCGCCCCGACCTGCAGGCGGCCGGCCTGGGCGACGGCCGCCACGCCTTCGAGGTGGCGCTGCCCGAGGAGGTCCTGGACGGACGCCCCCACCTGCTGCACATGCTGATCGCCGACGCGCGCCTGCCGCTTGTGTCCAGCCCCCGCATGTTCACCCGTCCGCGCTTCCACGGCGCCGTCGACCTCGCCGACGGACAGGTCATCGAAGGCTGGGTCGCGGACCACGACGACGACGTTCCCCCGGTGCTCGACGTTCTCGTCGACGGCACGCTCTGCGAACGGATCGAGTGCGACTCCCCCGCCGGCGGCCGGCCGGCCGCCGGCCGGCGACACCGGTTCCGCTTTCTGCTGCCCGGCGCGTTGTGCGACGGCCGTGACCACGCCGTCGTCCTCCGGGTCAGCAACAGCGATCAGGTCTTGAAGGAGTGCCCGGTCACGGTCACCGTCGCGCCCGGCGCGGTGACGCCGCGGCTGACCGCGTTGGAGCGGCAGGACCGCCACCTGGCGAGCGAACGGCGCCGCGTGGCATGGGAGCGCATGCGCCACGCCATCCGCGAGATCGACGACGTCGCGGCCTACCAGCGCTGGTTGGCGCACCACGAGGACACCCCTCCCCCTCCTCCGCCGTCGCCGCCCCCCCCGGCCGGCGCCGGCCGGCCGCAGGTGTCGGTGATCGCCGGCGCCCGCGCCGACCTGGCCGCGCTGGTCGGCCGGCTCGGCGGCGGCGTCGGGGTGTGGGAACTGCTGCTGCCCGCTGGCGCCGATGCCGGCGCCATGGCCGGCGCCCCGGCGGTGCGGACGCTGCCGGAGGGCCCTGGCAGCCATGAGGCCACCGCCCTGCGGGCCGCCCGCGGCGCGCTGGCCATCCTGCTGCCGGACGACGTGCTGCCCCACCCCTCCGCCCTGGCGTGGCTGTCGGCGGCCCTGGCCGGCGGTGGGGTGGACGCGGCCTATGCCGACGCCGACCGGCTGGCGGCGGACGGCACCCGCCACACCCCCCGGTTCAAGCCCGACTGGGACCCGGAGCGGGCGATGGCGACCGGCTACGCCGGCGTCGCGCTGCTCCGCCGGGACGCCGCGCTGGCCGCGCTGGAGCGGCTGGAGGCCGACGGCCTGCCGGTCGGCGCGGGCGCCCTCACCGAACGCGCACTCCTGGACCTGCCGGCGGACCGCGTCGGCCACGTGCCGCGGGTGCTGTTCCATCACACCGCCGCCCCCGTTCCCGCGGCCGCGGGGCGGGCCCGCCTGGTGGCCGCGCATCTGCGCGCCGCCGGGGCGCCGGCGGTGGCCGCCGCCGAGGACGACGGCACCGTGCGCGTCCGCTGGCCGGTCCCCACGCCGGCGCCACCGGTGACCCTGATCATCCCGACCCGCGACCGGCTGCCGTTGCTGCGCGCCTGCGTCGACAGCGTTCGCAACCGGACCACCTACCCCGCGTGGTCGATCCTGATCGTCGACAACGACAGCCGCGAGCCGGAGACGCTGGCCTGGCTCGCCGGGCTGGCCGGCGACCCCCGCATCCGCGTCCACCGCCGCCCCGGCCCCTTCAACTTCTCCGCCATCAACAACGAGGCTGTCGACCTGGTCGAGACGCCACTGGTGGCGCTGGTCAACAACGACATCGAGGTGGTCACGCCGGGCTGGCTGGAGGAGATGGTGTCCCTGGCGGTGCGGCCGGAGGTCGGGGCGGTGGGCGCGAAACTGCTCCATGCCGACGGGCGCGTTCAGCACGGCGGCGTGGTGGTCGGCTTCTTCGGCGTCGCCGACAACGCCCAGCGGGCGTTCGTCCAGGGCGACCCCGGCTATTTCCAGTCGGCGACGGTCGTGCAGAACGCGTCCGCGGTGACCGCCGCCTGTCTGGTGTGCCGAACCGCGGTCTACCGCGCCGCGGGCGGGCTCGACGCCGTGAATCTGGCCGTGGCGTTCAACGACGTCGACTTCTGCCTGACCGTCCGCGACCGCGGCCTGCGGGTGCTGTGGACCCCGCACGCCCTGCTCCGCCACCACGAATCCGCGACGCGGGGCAGCGACCACTCCCGCGAGGCGCGCGAGCGGGAGGAGCGGGAGGCGCGCCATCTCACCCGCAAATGGCGGACGGACCGGACACCCGACCCCTTCTACAGCCCCAATCTCGCCCTCGACGGCGACAGCCACTGCCGTTTCGCCTGGTCCAGGTGACCCCGCGACCGGCGGTCAGCCGGACGGGGTCGGACCGGGCCGAGCTCCTTGCTCTCACCGCGCGCTGCGACTATGACGGGATTCTGCGCGTCCCGATCATCAGACATGGTGAAACGCCTTGGCAGAATCCCGTCTTGCCGCATCCCGGGGATGCATCGGACCGCAGCGCCGCGGGGTGGCCGGTGCACCGTGAAGGTCTGCTGATCCGATGAGCGCCATCTGCATCGTTACGCCCGATCTGGTCGGCATGGTGCGCAACGGCGGTGTCGGCACCGCCTGCGCCGAGCTGGCCAAGGCGCTGGCCGCCGGCGGCCACGCCGTGACGATCCTGTTCACCCAGGCCGGTGCCGCGGCGGATCCGCGCGCCGAAGCGGATTATCGGCGCCTCGGCATCCGGCTGGTCGTCGCGGACGTCTGGGCGGAGGACGCGGCCCACGCCGCCATCTTCCCCCCGCACCCGCTGCTGCGCACCAGCCGGATCGCCCACGAATGGCTCAAGGGCCAGCGCTTCGACATGGTCCTGTTCATGGATTGGCAGGGGACGGCATTCTATCCCCTGATGGCGCGCCGCGGCGGAGTGGCGCACGGGCAGCACGGCGCCTTCGGCGTCGTCTGCCACGGCCCCACCCTGTGGAGCGACATCGCCAGTGGCGCACGCCGGCGCGACACGCTCGACGCCATCACCTACTTCATCGAGCGGCGCAGCATCGAACTGGCCGATGTGGTCGTCAGCCCGAGCCGCTATCTGCTGGACTGGATGCGTGACCGGGGCTTCCGCCTGCCACGGGTCACGCTGGTCCGGCCGAACCTGCTGGAGGCGCCGGTTTTTCCGCGTCCGGAAGCGACGCCCGAAGAAGTCGTCTTCTTCGGCCGGCTGGAGTATCGCAAGGGCATTGCCCAGTTCTGCGCGGCGATCGACCGCCTGATCCGCCGGGGCCAGCCGCCGCGCCGCATCGTCTTCCTGGGCAAGCTCGGATTCGTCGGGACCGAGCATGCGGCGGTCTACCTGGCGCGGCGGACGCGGGACTGGCCGATGCCGGTCGAGGTCCTCTGCCGGCTGAGCCAGCCGGAGGCGCTGCAGGCCCTTGCCGCACGCCGCTGCCTGGCGGTCGTGCCCTCGACGGTCGAGAACGCCCCCTACACCGTGTACGAGTGCCTGATGGCCGGCATCCCGGTGATCGCGCGCGACGTCGGGGGCATCGCCGAACTCTACGCGCCCGAGCACCGCGGGACGCACCTGTTCGGCGACAATCCCGACGACCTCGCCGATCGCATTTCGGCCGCCCTGGGCGGGCGTCTGCCGAAGGCACGGCTGTCCTTCGACCCCGACGCGGTGTGCCAATCGTGGGTGGACGGCGTGTCCGCTCCGGTCGACGGGGCGGCACCCGCCCGCGCCGACGGGGCGCCGCAGACACAGCCGCTGGTCAGCGTCTGCCTGACCCATTACCGTCGGCCGCAGCTCCTGAAGCAGGCGGTGCGGGGCGTTCTCGCCCAGACCTACCGCAACATCGAGGTGATCCTCGTCGACGACGGCTCCGACGACGCGGCCACGGACGCGGTTCTGGCGGAGCTGGAACGCCATCCCGCGACCCGGGACTGGCGCATCATGCGCGTGACCAACGGGTTCCCCGGGCGTGCCCGCAACATTGCCGCGGCCGAGGCCAGGGGCGAGTATCTTCTGTTCCTCGACGACGACAATGTCGCCCGACCGGCGATGGTCGAGACCCTGGTGTCGGCGGCCGAGCGCTCCGGAGCCGACGCCGTCACCGGGCTGGCGGCGACCTTCGAGGGCACGGATGAACCAGGCCCCGACACCCCGGTCGTCGACACCTACATGCCGGTCGGCGGCGCCATCGGCTATGCCCTGGCCGGCAACGCCATCAGCGACACCAGCGCCCTGCTGAAACGCGCCCTGTTCGTCGAACTCGGCGGCTTCACCGAGGATTATGGCGTGGGCCACGAGGACTTCGAATTCTTCCTGACCGCGGTGCTCCGCGGCAAGGAGATCCTGGTCGTCCCGGAGGTGCTCTACTGGTACCGGCGGCAGAGCGTCTCCGTCGGCTCGGCCACCCTCCATTCCGCCAACCGGGCGCGCTCGCTGCGGCCGTTCCTGAACCACGCCGGGCCCGACATGGCGGAACTGCTCACGGTGGCGCACGGGCTGGTCGATGCTCCCGGACCGACGGAGCTTCAGGACGAGACCGGACAGACCGGCGACGCTCCGGAGCTTGCCCGGCGCGACCCCGATTCCTGGCAATCGGTCGATGCCGCCGCCGCCCTCATCGCGGTCGGCGGCGCGGTCGATCTGGCGCGGCAACTCCTGAGCCAACTGCCCGAGGACGCGCCGGGCGCGGACCTCCGGCGTCTGCGCATCGCCGTCATCGATGCCGCCACGGCCGGCGACATGATGCTGCTGGACGACATCCTCGACCGGGCGCGTTCGTTCGGCGAGGGGCCCCATCGCGACCTCGTGTCCTTCGCCGCGCGCTTCTCCTGGACGCGCCGGCAGCCGTTGGCGGTCGACGCCCTGCAGCAGTGGGTGCGCCTCGACCCGGAGGCCCTGGAGCCGCGCCTGCTGCTGACCGAGGCGCTCGTGTCGAGCGGCCGGGTCGACGACGCCCTTGCCAGCTTCGCCGACGCCCTGAAGCGTGCCGATCTCGGGTACCGCGCCGCGCGGCCGGACATCGACGCCGCCGTCGGGCGGGGCGACTTCACCATGGGGCTGGTCCACTACGAGCGGCACGGGCGCCACGAGAACGCACCATGGCCCAAGGTCGCCACCTTCCAGCGGCTGGCCGAGGCGCTGCGGCGGTCCGTGGGGGAGGGGCCGGTGGCCGCCCCCCCGGACGTCGTCGCGCTGGTCCGATCGGGTTTCGCGGCCTTCGCGCCGGAATGAGCCCGCGGGTGCCCGGCGCTCACCGTGCCAGGATGGCGGCGACGGCTTGCGTGAAGGTCGCGACGCTCCGCCAGGGCGCGGCCCTCAGGCGCTCGTCATACCCGTAATCGATGAAGACGGCGGGAATGCCGGCCGCGGCGGCGCAATCCACATCCCGCCACCGGTCGCCGATCAGCACGCTCGCGCCGAGGTCCACGCCGTGCTCCGACGCCGCGCTCAGGATCATCCCGGGCTTCGGCTTGCGGCAATGGCAGCCGTCCCCGCTGTCGTGCGGGCAGACGCGGATGTCGTCGAGATCGACCAGCGACCTGAGCTTGTCATGCATCGCCGCGACGACGTCGGCGCCCTGGGTGCCGCGCGCGATGTCCGGCTGGTTGGTGACGACGATCAGCAGGTAGCCGGCGGCGCGCAGGCGCTCCAGCCCCTCGCGCACGCCGTCGATCAGCTCGAACGCCGCGACGGTCTGCGGCGGATGGGGCCGGCCGTCGACCACGACGGCGCGGTTGAGGACACCGTCCCGGTCAAGGAAGATCGCCGCGCGGCTCATCGTGGTCGCGCTCCGGTCAGGGGACGGGCGTCAGGCTTTCCCACTTGGTGGCGCGGGCCACCAGATCGGGATGGCTGACGAGCGCATGCCACAGCACGCCCTGGAAGCCTTCGGACAAGGGCGTGATGAGGGCCGCATCGACCGTCGGCACGATCAGGACGACGTCGCCGACCTTCGCCGTGTGCCCGCCGTCCCGGCCGACGATCCCGAGGACGCGGGCCTTGCGGGACGTCGCAAGATCCAGCGCTTTGACGAGGTTGGGGCTGACGTTCCGTTCGGCGTTGCCGCCGCCGACCGAGAACACCAGGATGGCGTCCTTGTCACACAGCCGGCTGACCACCAGCCATTCCGCGAACACGGTGTCCCAGCCCTCGTCGTTGGTGCGGGCCGTGAGCTCCGACACGTTGTCGGTCGGCGCGTAGGTCTCGATCCCGCACAGCTTGCGGAAATCGTTGACGGCGTGGCTGGCGTTGCCGGCGCTGCCGCCGACACCGAGGATGAACAACCGGCCGTTCCTCGCGCGCAGGGCGGCGAGCTCGCCGACCATCCGCTCCAGGATTCCGGTATCGATGGTCTGCGCGATCGCCACCACCTTCTGAAGAAAATCCGCGCTGTGCGTCATGCTGCCCCCCTTCAAGAACCACCGCCCCGGTCCCGCCGGGGCGCACCGTTCATCCCTCCGCCGCGGCGCCCTCCGCCAGGTGGGCTTCCAGCGCCGCGATGCCGTCGAACGAGCCGATCTCGTAGAACCTCTGCTGAACCTCGTAGCCCGCCAGCCCGTTCGCCCGGCTGAGCCGGTTCAAGGGATCGGCGAGGTCGCAGACCCCGTCCGGGGGAAACTCCCGCTCGACGAACGACCGGCGCAGCGCCAACAGACCGAAATCGATGTAGCGCAGCGCCGCGCCGTGGCCGGGTTGGCCCTTCTTCGCGTACACCGTCACCCGGCCGTCGGCGAACGCGGCGTTGCTGCCATCCCACCGGCCTTCGTTGCGCAGGACAGTCATCAGCGCGTCGCACCCGCAGCTCTCGAACGCGCGCCACACCGCCGCGTAGTCTATCGGCAGATAGCTGTCGCCGTAGGTGACCAGGAACCGCTCGTCCATCAGCCCCGCACGGACCGCGGCGGCGACCCCCCCGCCGGTGCCGAGCGGGCGGGTTCCCTCGTCGGCGTAGGACACCGCTAGGCCCCAGCGGCTGCCGTCGCCGACATGCTCGGCGATCTGCGCCCCCCGATGGCCGATGGAGTAGACGACGCGGCGCACCCCCCTGGCGGCGAGCAGGGCCAGCAGGTGGTCCGCGAACGGCCGCCCGGCGACCGGGGCCAGATGCTTGGGCAGGGTGTCGGTGATGGGCCGCAGCCGTGTCCCGAGCCCGCCGGCGAGAATGAGGCACTGCATGTCGGGTCACTCCCGGACGATGGTCGTGCTTCCGGCCATGTCGAAGGCAAAACGTTCTTCCACCAGGCCCTCCTCCCGCATCGCGCGGCGGAGCCGGGCCTTGTCCTCGGTGTAGAACATCAGATAGCCGCCGCCGCCGGCCCCCACCAGCTTGCCGCCGACGGCGCCGTTGTCCCGGCCGATGTCGTACCACCGATTGATCTGCGGGTTGGAGATGGTGCTGGTCCGGCGCTGCTTGTGCAGCCAGTGCTCGTGCATCAGGTGGCCGAACGCGTTGCAGTTGCCGTCGAGCAGCGCGGTCCGGATGCGATAGCCCAGCTCCTTGACGAAGTGGAGATTCTCGACCATCGCCGGATCCTCCTTCTTCGTCCCCTCCTCCTGCTTCTTCAGCTCCTCCGACGCGCTGCGGGAGAATCCGGTGAAGAACAGCAGCGTGTTGTCCTGAAGGTCGAACAGCACGTCGTCGGCCAATTGCAGTCTGGAGACGGCGACCTGGCCGGAGGTGTCGATGTCGCAGCAGATGACGCCGCCAAAGGTGGCGGCGTATTGGTCCTGCTTGCCGACGGGTTGCTTCAGGACGTCGATCTCGATCCGGCAGGCCTCTTCGGCGAGGTCCTTGCCGGATTGGTGCTCCCGCAGGTGGTTGAACACCGCGTTGATCAGGCCGACGGTGAAGCTGCCGGACGAGCCGAGCCCGGTGCCGGCCGGAACGTCGGCGGTGCTGGTGATCTCGATCCCCGGGGGAATGGGGTGCGCCCGCAGCACTTCGCGGATGATCGGATGGGCAATGTCCTCGATCCGCTGCCGCACCTCCAGCTGCGAGTACTTCAGAAAATAGTGTTTGTGGAAGGTGCGGTTGATGCTGATGTAGACGTGGCGGTCGATGGCCGCGGTGATCAGAAAGCCGCCGAAGCGCTGATAATACGACGGCAGGTCCGTCCCGCCGCCGCCGATGGAGACGCGGAAGGGCGTTCGGGTGATCAGCATGGTTCATCCCCCTCGGCTGCGGGTTGACGGCGCCAATGGTCGAGAATGGACGCCAAGGTGGACCGGAGATCGTGGGTGACGCCCCAGCCGAGCGCCTGGAGCTTGGCCGGGTTGCCGATCTTGACCCGATGCTCCAGCGGGCGGATCAGCGCGGGATCCCGCTCGACGGCGATGGGAACGGTGCCCAGCTGCCGGTAGATGTCGAGGATCTCGCCGATCGTCGTCCCGCGCCCGCTGCAAAGATTGTAGATCTCGCCGGGGCGCCCGTGCGCCAGCAGGCAGGCGATCCCGGCCACGCCGTCGCGGATGTCCATCATGTCGCGCACGATCGAGAGGTCGCCCACCCGCAACGGCCGCGCCGCGCCGCGCTCGATGGCAACGATCCGTCGGGCGAAATCCGCGCAAACGTCGCCCACCTTGCCGGGGCCGTAGACGGCGAAGGGGCGGAACCCGACGACCGCCAGCCCGTGCCGGTCGGCGTACATCCGGCCGAGGTCGCTGACGGCGGCCTTGGTGCCGGCGTACGGACTGTTGGGCCGGCGCGGCGCATCCTCGTCGATGAGCCGTCCGTCCTCCGGCTCGGCGTACTCGGCGCTGGAGCCGGCCAGGAGAACACGGGGAGGGCGCGGCTGGCGGCACGCCGCGTCGAGCAGGTGGACGGTGCCGACCACGTTGACCGCGTAGGTTTCCGCGGGCTGCTCCCAGGACCGGTTCGGCAGGCTCTGCGCCGCCAGGTGGACGATCGCGTCGGGACGGAACCCGGCGATGGCGGCCTCGACCGCCGGGCGGTCGACCACATCGACCGGGGCGACCGTCACCCGCTCCGCCGGGGCGCAGCCGGGGCCACGGGTCCAGGCGTGCACGACGTGCCCCTGGCCGGCGAGGACGCCGGTCAGGTGGCGGCCGATGAACCCCCCGGCACCGGTGACGACGATGCGCATGGTCAGCGGCGGTCCTTGCCGCCAAAGCCCCGGAGGTCGATGACGGAGCGGCTCGCCTCCGCCGCGTAGGAGGCGAGGGTCGCGCGGACCGCCTCGAGCCCGTCACGCCCGCTTCCCAGCGGCTCCCGCTCCTCGGCGATGGCGGCCTTGAACTCGGCCCACTCCGCCTCCCACGAGCTGTCCCCTCCCCGGTACTCGATCACCAGATCCTGGAACGGTGCGGAGAAATCGCGCCGCCCGACGAACAGCTTCTCCGTGCCGTAGCTCGCCCCCAGCCCGTCCACCACGAAGTAGCCGTCCTCGCCGATCACCTCGAACGAGAACAGGTTCTTCCAATGGGTCAGGCTGGAGTGAAGCATCGCCGTCGCGCCGCTGGCCGCGCGGAACAGCGCCATGCCGTTGTCGTCCATGGTCTGCTGATGGAAATAGCCGATCGTGGTCATGCAGGACACCTCGGCCAGGTCCCCCAGGAACCAGCGGAACAGGTCGATGGCGTGGACGCCCTGCTCGGCGTATTGCCCGCCCGCCGCCTTCTCCGGATCCGCCCGCCATTCGTTCTCGTAGCCGGGCCGGCCGCAGATGCCGTAGCGGCACCGCGCGGCGATGGGCCGCCCGAACGCCCCGGCGTCGAAACGGCGGCGCGCCTCCAGGATGGCGGGGTGATGACGGTGGTTGAACCCGCATTTGAGGACGCGGCGCGCCTCAGCCGCGGCGCGCACCATCGCCTCGGCCTCCTCGAGGGTGCGCGACAGCGGCTTTTCGCACAGCACGTGCTTGCCCGCGGCGAACGCGGCGAGGGCGATGTCCGCATGCAGGTGCGGCGGCGTGGTGATCACGACGATGTCGACGTCGTCGCGCTCGACCGTCCGCCGCCAATCGGTTCCCCACGCGCATCCCAGGTCGGCGCACAGTGGCGCGGGCGTCGGCTCCGTGCCGACGATCTCGACCAGGACGTCGGTTCGGGACCGGGCCACCACCGGGGCTCTCCGACGGGTCTGCAGCCCGGCGCCGACGAATGCCACTCTCATGACCCTGGTTTCTCCTGACTGGACAGTCCAAGCACGCCGGCGATCAGCCCCCGGCGCGGCGACCACGCCCGATGTCGTCGTACCGCAGCCCCGCCATGGTCAGGGCGGCGGCGTCCCACAGACCGGCGGTGTCGAGCACGTAGGTCCCGGCCATGCGGCGGCGCACCTCGGCGAAGTCGAGGGCCCGGTAGTCCGACCATGGGGTCATCAGCACGAGCGCCTCCGCCCCGTCCACCGCGTCGAGCGCGGCGTCATGGAAGGTGAAGCCGGTCGCCGCCGTCACGTCGTTCCGGTCGGCGCGCGGGTCGTGCGCGGCGACCGCCGCACCGGCGGCCACCAGATCGCCGATGACCTCGATCGCCGCCGAGCGGCGCAAGGTGCTGGTGTCGGGCTTGTAGGTCAGGCCGAGGATGGCGATCCGGCGGCCCGCGAGGGAGCCGAACAGCCGCTGCAGCTTGCGGAGCACCAGCCGGTTCTGCTGGGTGTTGGAGTCCCACGCCCCGTCGAGCAGCAGGGTGGGGATCCCGTGCTCGCGGCCGAGGCGGCGCAGGGTCTGCATGTCGCGCGCCAGCGTCCCGCCGGCGAAGCCGAGGCCGGGCAGCAACATCGCCTTGGCCCCGACCCGCGGGTCCAGGCGGAGGACCTCGGCGACGCGCTTGCCGTCGGCCCCGACCTCGTCGCAGAGGTTGCCGAGTTCGTTGGCGAAGCAGACGCTGATCCCCAGAAAGCCGTTCAGGGCGTGCTTGACCATCTCGCCGGTGCGGAGGGTGACCGACTTCCAGTCGTCCGCCAATGGTCCCAGGAGGGCCATCAGGCGCTGGTGGGCGGTCGGGTGGTCGGTTCCCAGCACCGGAAGCGGCGGTCGCATGAAGCGCTCGATCGCCTGGCCGAGGCGGAGATTCTCCGGCATGTAGGCGAGCGCCCCACCCCAATCCGGCGCCGCCGCCGTCAAGGCGGCGATGATGGCGTCGCAGGTTCCGACCGGCACCTGGGCCGTGACCAGCACCACCGCGCCGGCCGCCAGGCCCGGGCCGATCGCGTCGACGCACGCGAACACCCCGCTCAGGTCGCTCTCGTCCCGCTCGTTGACGGGGGTGTCGAACATGATCAGCACGACCTCGGCGTCGCGCACCGCGTCGGCGTAGGACGTCGTGACGCGCAGGTGGCCGGCCTCCAGGCCCTGGGCGAGAAGGTCGTCCAGTCCCGGCTCGAACAGCGGGGCCCGGCCGCCGGAGAGAGCGGCCGTGACCGCCGGATCGACGTCCGCAGCGACGACGTCATGCCCCATCCCGGCGAGGCAGGCCGCGCCGACGACGCCTTGGTGCCACAGGCCGCAGACCGCAATCCTCACCGCACGAACTCCATGCTTCCCGGTTTGCCGAGCATCCGCCGCACCGCGATCGCCACGGACTGGTCGGAGTTCAGCGTGGAGGTCCAGCCATGGCCCGCCATCACGTCCACCTCGAAGTGGACGCGCGGCTGGTCGCCGGGCCACGCCTTGCGGGTCCCCTCGATGTCGATCCGCGCATGCTCCAGCCCCATCTCGGCCACCACGATGGACGCGATGTCCGTCACCCGGGTGACCGTCGGGGTCCCCAGGTTGAGAATCGCGCAGGGCGTGTCGTCGTCGAGCGCGACGTTGGCGTAGCCATGGAGCATCCCGTGGATGCACTCCTCGACCAGGAAGTAGTTCTTCTCCTGCCGGCCGTCGCCGCGCACGAGGAGGTGGGAGGGGTCGTCCCGCAGCCGGTTGATGAAGTCGAAGATGACGCCGTGGGTCATGCGTGCGCCGAGCACGTTGCCGAAGCGGTACATCCATCCCCGCAGCCCGTAGACGCTGCAGAACGAGGAGATGAACGCCTCGGCGGCGAGCTTGGCGGCGCCGTAGGTCGACACCGGCATCAGCGGCCCGACGTCCTCCGACACCGACCGCTCCGAGCAGACGTTCCCGTAGACCGCCCCGCTGGAGGCGAACAGGATGTCGCGCACCCCGGTCCGCCGCATCGCCTCGAGGACGTTGAAGGTGCCGACCGTGCCGTCGTTGAGGTCGCGGGCCGGATCGGCGTGGCTGCCGATGATGTCGGTGTTGGCCGCCAGATGCCAGACGAGGTCGCAGCCGGCGGCGGCCTCCACCAGCCGCTCCAGATCGCGGGTGTCGGCCTTGACGAAGGTGACGTTCGGCCGGTCCAGATGATCGGCGAGGTACTCCATCCGCCCGTTCGACAGGTTGTCGAAGACGACGATCTCGACCCCCGACCCGGCGAAGAGGTCGACGACATGGCTGCCGATGAACCCCGCTCCGCCGGTCAGGAGGATGCGCTTGAGATGGGGAGGAAGGTCCACGCTGCGGCACTCCTGTTGTCAGCGGCCGGTGGCGATTTCAGAGAGGAGCGAGCGGACGGCGGCGGTCACCGCTTCGCGGGAGTTGCGGCGGTTGGCCCAGCCGGTGCCCCGGATCTTCGCGGTGTCCAGGCGGTACACCGGAACGTCGGCACGCCAGCCGCGGGCCCCGCCGGTGTACTCGAAGGCGACCGACGGCAGGTTCATCTCGGCGGCGACGATCTCGGCGATCTCGCGCACCAGCAGATGGTCCTCGGAGCCGACATTGAAGCAGTCGAACCAGGACGTCTGGCGGGCCTGGATCAGCAGCATCGCCGCCGCCACGTCGTCGGCGTGGATGTACGGCTTGCTCTGATTGCCGTCGCCCAGGATGCGCAGCCGCGTGGGGTCGTCGGTCAGGCGGCGGACGAAGTCGTGGCTGACGCCGTGCGTCATGTTCGGCCCCACGACGTTGGCGAACCGGAACACCGTGCCGACCATGTCGAACATGTGGCTGTACGCGCTGATCAACGCCTCCGACGCCAGCTTCTGCGCGCCGTAGGTCGAGATCGGCACCATGTGCGGGTAGGCTTCCGGGATCGGTTCGGGGGGAACCTCGCCGTAGACGCCGCTGCCGGAGGTGAACAGGATGCGCCGGACACCCGTGGCGCGCATCGCCTCGAGCACCACATGGGTCAGCCGGGTGCCGTTGTCGAAGTCGACCGCGGGGTCGACGGCGGCGCGGGCGATGTCGGAGTTGGAGGCCAGGTGGAACACCACGTCATGGCCCGCGATGGCGGCCGCCGTGGCGTCCGGGTCCGCGGCGTCGCCTTCGACGATGGCGAGCCGCGCATCCTCCATCCGGCCGGCGAAGTGCTCGCGCCGGCCGGTGGAGAAGTTGTCGTACACGGTCACCGAGCCGAGACCGCGATCCAGTATGGCCGCGACCAGGTTGGAGCCCAGGAAGCCGGCGCCGCCGGTCACGAAGTAGCGCATCGTCACCCCCCGATCCCCTCAGCCCACGGCGGCGGGGAGGCCGACGGGAATGTCGTAGCCCGCGGCGACGGCGTCGCGGCGGAACATGGCGACGGTTTCCAGGGAGTAGGCATCCAGGTCCTTTCCAACCAGCGACAGCTTCCGGAGGAGGTCGTGGGACACGGTGATGATGTGGCAGCCCGACTGCTCGGCATGGAGGATGTTGAGCAGTTCGCGCGGGCTGGCCCACAGCAGCTCGACCTTCGGCAAGCGGTCGCGCAGCGTGTCGGCCGCGGCCGACATGACGGTCACCGGGTCGCGGCCGGTGTCGGCGATCCGGCCGGCGAAGATGGAGATCACCGCCGGGGTCGCCGGGTCGAGGGCGGACGCGATGCGCTCCGTCTGGCCCAGCGTCATCACGGCGGTGACGTTGAGCTGCACGCCCTTGGCGGACAGCGCCGAAATGATCGGGCCGCAGAATTCGCCCGCGGTGTTGGTCACCGGGATCTTGACGTAGACGTTGGGTCCCCACGACGCGATGACCTCCGCCTGACGCGCCATGGTCGGCAGATCGTCGGCGAAGACCTCGAAGGAGACGGGGCGGTCGCCCACCTCGGTCATCATCGCCCTGGCGAAGGTGACATAGTCATCGATCCCCGCCTGCCGCATCAACGTCGGGTTGGTCGTGAATCCCTTGATCAGGGGATTGGCCGCCAGCGCCCTCACCCCGGCAAGGTCGGCGCCATCGGCAAACAACTTGATGGTCATCGCGGTGGGATCGAAACAGTCCATCCGGGCCTACTCCTGCGCGAGTGCTAAATCAGGGGATTCCGTGCTTCTTGCGCTCATGCAGAAGCCATATTCATCTAGCCCATTATGAATACCCCTTAGGATTGGCGGCATGATGCCGGAAGCAGCAATTCTTTGTAAATGCATTTCTGCGGCCGACGAAGACCGGCGGCGCGGGCGTGCGAATGCTCGCGACCGCCACCGCGGCGGGCGCCCCGTGGCCTCGCATCACGCGGCCGCGGCCGGTTCGCGGCGGCCGAGCGCCGCCGCCCGGCTCGGCCGTCCGCCGCCCTCGCCGCCACCGCCGCCGACGAACCGGATGTCGGACCACTGGGCCCAACTGTGTTCGACCCGGGTGCCGGCGATGGGATGGCGCGTCATCAGAAGCAGGGACCGCGGCCCATCCGTCGGCTCGGGCAGGTGCACCCGCAGCTCCGCCACGTCTTGGCCGGACAGAAGGACGAAGGGGGGCTGGGGCGTGCGATCGGCCAGGTCGCGTACGGCCTCGCCCGGCGCGGAGGCGACCACGCCCATGGCGAACTCCACGGGCGGCGAATCGGGATGGGCCAGGCGGATGGTGGCCAGCACCGCCGTCGTCTGCGCCGGAACGGCCAGCTCCAGCAGGGCCACCGACGGCGCGGTGCCGTTGGGGTGGAGCACGAGCCGCCGGTGCTCGGCGTCGACCCCCGACCACTTGGTGGGAATGGCGTGCAGCCGGGCGCCCGCCATCAGGGCGAACGGCAGGTCCGTCGCGTCGGGGTCGTCCAGACTGTCGGCGGGGACCACCGCGCCGTGCGCGACCTCCTCGACGGCGCCGCTGCGCACGGTGAACCGCCTGCGGTAGGGCGCCTCGACGTAGCCGCCGAGGTCGAGCTCGGCGAGCCGGTGGTATCCCAGGGCGATCACGTCGTCCCACCCCGTGATCCCCGGACCCAGGGCGGCCGTCGGAGAATCGGCGCGCACCCCGGCGCTCCGCGCCAGGGCATCGAGCAGTCGCTCCTCGCTGGACTGCGGCGCACGGCCCGCCGCGGCCGCGGGGGATTCGGGCATGCCGCGCAGCGCGAGGTCCTTCTGGCGCTGGCAGAAGTGGCGGACCGACGGGCGGGCGGCGTCCTGCGACGCCATCACCGGATCGCTGCGGTAGGTCATCGTCACCGCCGAGAAGGGCGGCGGCTTGCCGAGATAGGCCCGCGACACCAGGCTGGCGAAGCAGGCGTGCTCCTTTTCCAGGCTGCGCTGCCGCATGAAGCGGACGCTGGCCTCGGACCGGTGGCGCCACAGCCCGTCGTCGTCGAGCAGGTCGATGATCGCCTGGGCGATGCTCTCGCTGGTCTGATGGGCGAGCGTGATCGGCCCGTCCGGTATGTCCATCAGGTTGTTGTAGCGGTACACGTCGACCAGCGGCAGCCCGGCCGCCATCATCTCGAAGGGGACGCGCGACGGGTTCGTCGAGCTGATGCACAGCCCGACGCGGCAGCGGTTGTAGACCTCGTTGATGTCCTTGGGTCCCGGCAGCATGCCGAGGTTGACGTGCTCGAAGTCGACGCGGAGATCCTCGGCCGACCCGAAGAAATAAATCGTCGTGTCGGGGCGTGCCCGCTTCACGATCTCCAGGGCGCCGATTCCCAGGGCCGGGCAGCGCCGATGCTTCTTCGGCTGGTAGATGAAGCAGATCGCCTTCTCCCGCGCGACATCCGGCAGCAGCCGGTAGGTGGCCGTGTCGGCCTGGAAATCCACGTGGTAGGCGGGAATGCCGAAATCGGCGCCGAGGACGTGGGAGAGCCAGCGGCCGACCGTGATGGGAATATGCCCTTGCAGGTAAGCGTTCTCACCGTCGAAAAAGGGATCACCCATCGGGTTGAAGAACGCCTCGTAATCCTGGTTGAACAGCAACTTCCTACAAGACTGCCCACTATCTCTAGCAATATATGTGGAATAAAACATCGTGCCGATGATCATGTCGTACTTTTCGGTGAACGTAAATCCGTAAAAGTACGTGAGATTGAACGTGCCGTAATATCGTTCGACCCACTGCGCGATGTTTGTCTGGTCGGCGCCGTCGAACGGCTCGATGTACATGTGGCATTCGAATCCCGCGCGCGCCAGAGCATCCGCCTTCTGGAACATGTTCGAGATGCCGCCCGATCCATGGAGCAGCGGAGGAATGTACCAAGCGACCTTAGGGCGAATTGCTGAGTCCATGGATCGCTCCCCTTGTCTTGCGTGTCGAAGCGACCGGCGCGTCGTGTGACGACCGTGCGCGGCCGTTACAGCGTCGTGATGGTCTCGTTCACCGACAGGCGCGGCGGAGCACCGCCGATGCGCCAGAGCTGGTAGGCGACGTTCGGATGAAGGTGGAACGGCGACACCACCGGATCGGCCTGGTAGGTGGGGAGTGTCGGCTCGGCGCTCTCGTCCGGAGGGACCGCGCCGCGGAGCAGGCGCTGCACGCAGCCGGCGAAGGCGGCGTTCTCGGCGTCATGGGTCCGGTCGGCCACCGCCGCGGCGAGGTGCTCGTGATCGAACCAGGAGGCGGTGTCGAGCACGGTCTGCACGGCGCGGACCGCCGATTCCGGTGTCTGCTGGGCGAGAACGCAGGCGCCGGCGGGAAAGTCGTAGAGATTGACCTGGCGGTAGACGTTCACCACCGGGAGGCCGCAGGCGGTCATGGCCAGCACCTCGCGGACCCGCGGGCTGGCGGTCAGGCAGAGCCCGGCCGAGCACGACCGGTAGAGCTGGGCCTGCGCCGCGGCCGGCAGGTCGAGCAGCACCTGGACCGGAAACCAGAGCGGATCCGGCGCCGGCCCGGTTCCGACGAGGAAGAGTTCGACGTCGGGACGCGCCGCGTTGAGCATCCCGAGCACCTCGACCACATACCGCCGGC
Source organism: Azospirillum sp. NS33 (assembly GCF_059703765.1). Classification (NCBI taxonomy): domain Bacteria; kingdom Pseudomonadati; phylum Pseudomonadota; class Alphaproteobacteria; order Rhodospirillales; family Azospirillaceae; genus Azospirillum; species Azospirillum sp. NS33. The sequence goes on from NZ_BAAKJB010000034.1 coordinate 39,935, forward strand.
ACATGGTGGAATCGGTCTTGTCCCACGCGGCGCACACCGCGGCCCGGCGCTGCGGGGCCGCGCCGGCGGGCGGAGGGTCGACACCGACGTCGCAGATGAACGCGCGGACGCCGAATTCGCTGCGCAGGGTGCGCCCGACCCAGCGCCCGAGCGCGATGGCGTCCAGGCCGCTCAACAGCGCGTTCTCGCCGGCGATGTAGGCGTCGCCCATGGGATGGGTCCACGCCTCGATGTCGTCGACGACGAGCGCCTTGCGCGGAAGGGAAACCGCGTCGGCGAACGCCGCCGCACGGGCGCCGAAGAACAGCCCGATGTCGTACGCCTGCCGCGGCACGCATCCGCCGACGACGCGGACGTCTCCGGTGGCGTTCGGGCCGATGATCGCCGCCAGGTGCTCGGGTGTCGCCGTGTCCCTGTCCACGATGTGAACGACCACACGGGCACCCTGCCGGGCGAGATGCGCCGCCTTGCGCACCCCCTCGACGGCGATGCGCCGGGAATCCGGTGCCGCCGCGACATAGAAGGCGACGTTCGCCGTCATCTCCCAACCCCCGTCCCTGTCACTGTCCCGTCCTCCTGCAGATGGCGGTGGCGATGCCTGCCCCCCCGGCGCAGCCGCCCCCCCGGGTGCCGCCACGCGCGGCGGGGCGTTCGGGTCCGCGGGCGGCGCCCCGGCGCCCGCGTCAGGTCCGGATGCAGACATAGGCGGCGATCTCCCGCGGTCGGCTGTCGTGGAGGAACGGTGCGGCCAGCGTCAGAGGGCCGCCGCCATAGAGGGCCCCGGCCGGCGTCATGGCGATGGCGGAGCCGAAGGCGGTGGCCGGGTCCATGCGCGCGACGACGACCTCGCAGTCGGCCTGGTCGACAAAGCGGCAATGCAGCTCCACATGATCGATGAAGAGGGGAGCGGAGGGGGCCGCCTCGCAGCGCCATTCGATCGGTCCGGTGGCGAACAGCGTGCGGTAGAACAGCCCCCGGCCGTCGCATTCGATGAACGCCTTCACGCCGACCGTCTGGCTGCGGTCATGGTACATGACGCTCTTGTCGACGATCGTCATCGCGCCGTCGATGGCGCCGACGTGCCCGTCCTCCTCCTCCAGGTAGCCGGTCTGCCGGTGGATCAGCTTGTCGAGCAGGGCGGGACGGACGTCGCGCAGGGCGGAGAACAGCCAGTAGTACGGCATGTTCTCGGTTGCCTGGCGCAAGGTGCAGTAGCGCAGGACGCTGTCCCACCGGCGGTTGACGAGTTCGTCGGTCCTGCTGAAATGCCCGCCCTCCTCGTGCAGCCAGTGGGCCAGACCGTGGGACTCCGCGGCGGTGGGATAGGCGACCAGGCGCGCCAACACCGTGCGGATCGCGTGGGTCGCCTGCGACAGGGGATGGCGCCGGAAGTAGGGGGTGTGGCGCCAGCGCCCGAAATACTCGTCAAAGAAGACGTCCACGGCGCTCTGCAAGGCCGCGAGCTGGACGCGCTGAACGATGGCCATCGGCTTGGTGGGCTCATGGCGGGGCGCGCCGCTCTCGTCGTAGTCGATGATGGCGCCGACCTCTAGGGTGCACGGCTCCTCGACGATCTCCTTGCAGTTGACGATGAGGTGTCCCAGCAGGCCCTCCCGGCCGCTCGACACAAGCCAACCCGTCATCACCGCGCCGCGCTGGATGGCGCCGGTGGCGGCGGCGTCGGTGGCGCAGTAGAGGCCCTCGAGCCGGACGTTGATCCCGGCCGACGTCAACAGCGTCTGGAACTGGTGCTGCGACGTGCCGCTCCACCCGACGTCCACGAAGGCGACCCGCAGGGGGGGCGCGTCCAGGCTCGGCAGCGTCGCGACGCCGGCGGCCGCCATCTGGCGGCGGAAATGGGCGATGAGGCGCTCCCGCCAGCCGCGGCTGACGGTGCGAAGGTGTTCGGCGATGCGCGGGTCGGCGGCCAGGAGGCCGACCACGGCGCGCGCGTCGTCGCTGTCCTTGCGCAGGGGAAGGTTCATCAGGCCGGGGTGGGCGATGTCCAGATGGGTGCGCGGGATCTCCAGGATCTGCACCACCTGGCGAAGCGTCATCGGGGTGCGGGACGAGAACACGAACCTCTCGAGCTCCTCCAGCGAACCGTCGCGGAAGGACGCCGCGTACAGCGTCTTGCGGGAGGTCAGCAGCGGAACGAAGACGCCGTCCTGGCCGCGGCTCGCCGCGGCGCGGCCCAGCAGCCCCGAGAGGTAGAGGCCTTCGCGGGTGACGCACAGGGCGACGCCGATGCCGCGCTCGGCCATCGCCGCCGGCACCCACTCGGCGAATCCCGCCAGAACGGGGCCGTACACCAGGATCCCCAGGTCGAAGAAGGGATGGGAGCCGGCGACGCCGCTGGTGGTCCGCGCCGCCCACAGGATCCTCTGCCGCAGGCCGTGAAGGCCGCCGTCGTCGTCGAGGAAGCGCCGTTGTTCGGCCAGCCCGCGCAGCCGCGTCTCGGTGGCGAACACCGCCCTGTGCGACTCCGACAGCCGCAGCAGGTGCAGGGTGTGGATGCCGACGTCCTTCGCCGGCTCGATGTCGGTGTGGGAGGTGTCGCCGAGATGCAGCACCCGGTGCGGCTCGGCGCCCAGGTCGTCGAGCATCACCGCGAACAGGCCGTTCGGCTTGTCGCACCCGCGCTCGCCGGACACGTAGATGCGGTCGACCAGGCCATCGGGAACGCCGGCGGCGTGCAGCATCGCCGCGAGCCGTGCCGCCGGCATGTAGAAGTCCGACGTCAGGACGATGGTGCATCCCGCGGCCCTGGCGGTGGCCAGGGCGGTGCACAGGGTGACGTCGGCGATCAGATGCTCCCCTTCGACCTCGACCTCCAGCCCGATGGCACGGTCGCGGTGGTCGGGGACGATGAGCGTGGGCGGGATCTCGGCGTAGATCTCGTCGATCGTCACCTCGGGGAAGAAGCCATCCCGGGCCTTGCGGCGGCGCGCCACGGCCTCGGCTTCGACCCGCACCGCCGGGAAATCGGCGGCCTGGCGTGCGGTGACCAGCCCGGCCTCGGCGAGCCGGCCCTGCAGCACGCGAAAGACGTCGGTGGGAGCGTAGAACGGCCGCCAGACCAGGGTGTCGAACACGTCAACGGACACCACCGCGATGTCGAGCGAGGAGATCACGGCGGACAGGGTGTCCGCGCAGGCGGACGTCGACGTCAGCGGGCGCCGGCAAGCGAGCATGATACCCTCAAATCAGAACGATCCCGCCATGATACACGGTGAGACTCTGCCTCAGATTGATGTCGCCCATGGGCTTTTCGCCGACGGCGGCGAGGAGATCGGCCACCGACCTCGGGCCGCCGGCGACGTCCGGTCCATCGGCCACCGTGATGCGCACGGGAAGGTTGGCGGCGACCCGCAGCCACTGGGGTGGTTTGAGGACGAAGGCATGGCGGCCATCGCCGATGCCGATCTGCCGCAGGGGGTCGAGAAAGCGGTCGGCGCGGGCTTCGGCGATCACCCGGTCCCCGCAACGCAGCTCCACCGTAAGCACGCGCTCCGGACGGCCGGGGTCCCACGCGTAGCCGTTGACCGCCTGGGCCCAGCAGCCGATGACGGCGGCCGGCGCCCGCATGACGAAGGCGCCCTCGACCGCGCCACCCAGAACCACGCCGGCGCCTTGGACGCGGATGGACAGCGGCGCGCCCTCCAGACCGGGGGGAAGGTCGCGCCAGGGCAGCGCAAACCGCTTGGTGCCGGGCGTGCGCTGCAGGCAGTCCCTGTCCGCGGCGAAGGTCGCAACCACCTGGGCACCGTCCCAGACCTCGAGCGGAACCGGCGCCCCAGGGCGGCGGCCGTCGAACACCCAGCCGACGATGCCGTCGACCTGGCTGCGCGCGTAGCCGAAGACGGGGCTCTGCCCGAACGCGCCGTCAGCCGGCATGACGACACGCCAGGATGGTGGACACCCAGGCCCGCACGCGCCAACGCCCCCTGGGGCCGGCGCTGCCGCGGATGATGGAACACCGTCCGCCCCGAAAGCGCGGTCCACCGGCCGTTCGGCGAAGGGAGCGGTCATTATGGTGCGCTGCGTTCACCAGTGCTTCCTCTTCCGGACAAAGTCGAGATGGGCCTTATCTGAACCAGCAGAGCGCTTCAGTGTGACCAGTCTTTGATCGTTGGCGAGATCGACTTTCAGAAATCACCGAATTCCAGCATGCCGCGCGACTGGGAGCTTCCGCCAATCCTCGGACACAATGTATCATAAAATGTGGAATATATCATCTTGGATGGCATGGTAATCAGACGGCTGTCAAGGCCAATCCCCTTGTCGCGCAAGGTGATCACGGGCGCCGCCCCTCCCCGGCCGCGGCGGCCGGGCAGAGTCGGACTGGGGAGGGACGGACTGGGGAGGGACGGACCGGGGAGAGGGCGAGGGGCCCCGCCGCCGGGGGGCGTTGCCCCCCGCTCCGGCCGGCGCCGCGCCGCGAGGATCAGCCGAGGGGAACCCGCAGGGCGTCCTTCCGGACCGGCGCCAGCGTTCCGGCGGGGAACGCCATGACCCGGCCGACGTGCCGCTGGCCGGCCCGCGGCACGACCGCGACCGGCCCCGCGGCCACGCCGTTGCGCCATTCGGCCCCGGCGGCGTCCTGCACCAGCAGGTCCGACGCCTGGGCGAGCGTGACCGTGGCGCTGTCGGCACCGCGGGTGGCCGCGGTGGCGGCGGTGGGAACGTAGGAGGTCGCGCCCTCGCCCGACTCCAGCATCAGCCCCCAGACGTCGAAGGCCGCGGTGCCGCCGCCGCCATGGAAGATCAGGTAGGCGTCGGCGTTGCCGACGTGGGCGGTCAGCGAGACGGCGAACCGCCGCCAGTCCGTCCCGAGGGCGTGCGTGGCGGAGGGGATCTGCGTCGGTCCCGACGCCGTGTTGATCAGCATCACGATCTCGCCCCCGGACTCGGCCCGTGCGAACAGCGAGAACACGTAGGTCTGGCCGCTGACCAGGGAGACGGTTCCCGCGCTACCGACGCGGTTCTCGTAGCCGGCCACGCCGGTCAGGCGCTCGGCCGTCACGGTTCCGTCCGGGCCGGGCGCCTGGTCCGCGGCCACGCCGGCGGCGCCGACCACGGCCCAGGCGGGGTGGGTGAAATCCTGCGCGTGCGCCAGCAGGTTGGTCCGCGCGGGTTCGATCAGCAGGCCCAGCGGAGCCCGGCTCGCCGGGTCGTGATCGAGGCGTGGCTCGTCGGCCCCGGCCGTGCGCATCACCCCGGTGCGGTCGAACCACGTCGCGGGCGCGCCTAGGCCGGGGCGGGAGAAGGCCACGCCACCCGGCATGGCGAGGCGGAAGTCCCACAGGCCGATGGGTGTCGGACCCACCTGGAGTTGATGTCCCATGATCGCGCGCCTCCCTTCACACCAACCGTGTCCGCAGGACTCCCGTCACCGACTGCGCGTAGCACTGGCCCACCACGACGCCGGCGGCGGCGGCGGCCTCGTCGTCGGCGAAGGGGCCGGGAACCAGGGGGCCCGGGGCGACGGGACGGTCGTCCAGCGCGAGGCCGGTGAAGGACGCGCTGCGGTCCGGCCCGATGACCGGGACGCCGCCGATGCGCACGGGGCCGTCGACGACGTCGACGGTGCCGGTCAGGACCGGGCGGTCGGCCGCCGCCGGGCGCGGACCCGCGGGCCGGAAGTGGAAGGGGCCATCCATCGGGTTCACCCGTAGAACGCCAGGGAGACGGCGCAGGCGTCCGTCGCCGCCACACCGAGCACCGCCACGCCGGTGACGTCCCGCGCCGCGGGGTTGAGTTCGGCGGCGGTTCCATCGACGATGTCCGCCGCGGGCGGCACGGCTTCCCCGCCATACTGAACCCAGACGGGGCCGGTGGCGTTCACCAGGGCCACGCGCGCCCCGGGCGGCACCGCGACCATGCGGGAGTCGCCCGCCGCCAACACCACCGCCATTCGGTGCTCCGAAACCGGCGGCGCCGCAAGCGGCCGCCCCATCGCGTCCGTCGTCAGAATCATGGTCTTCATGGCTGTCCCACACGCCTCCTTCGATGCGAGCGCGTCGACCGATGGCCGAAGCGCTCGTGCAGGATGCGCACATTGCCGCTCGAAATCAAGTATTTTTTCCTATTATGGGCTTCGGATCCGGCGGCGCGGCCCATTGAATAGGAAATTTAACCTTCACCTTCCCCACTCGCCCGCGGATTGCGGACGCCGACCGTCTCGCCGGGCGCCGCCAGCGATTCACAATCGCCCGGAGAGCCCCGCAACGTCCCGCCAGCCGGTGGCGACGGCTCCTGATCTCCGCGCTACGCCGGGAGTATCCGGGCATCGACGCGGGCAATGCGCCCCCGATAGTCCGGCGTCGGCACGATCGCGAACAGAGCGTTGTGGTGCTGGCATGCGACGGAGACAGTGTGCGTACCCCGCTCCCGGATTTCGATGCTCTTGCCGCCGCCACCGAGATCGATATGAAAAGACCCACTTTCCAGTTCGTCGACGACGACGGTGACCTCATGTTCCTCGCCCCCGACGAGGGGCGAATACGTGTAAAGCGCATCAACGCCTGGCTTGGATTTGGTGGCGAAACCCTCGACCTGCCACTCGTCCGATGGCGTCATCCACGCATCGGCCAGCGCGAAGCCCGGATCACGCACGACACGCCGGTCACGTTCAGACACCTCGACCGGACGCCGTTCGGGCGATGCCGGTCTGGCGGAGATCTGCACCATCCCGAATCCGTATGGGTCCAGGAATGCGGCGGGCGAATCGGCCTCTGGACCTGAGATCAACGCAACCTCCGCCTCGCGTCGACCTCGCCATTCCAGGATCGCACGACGGGTTCCGCCTTTCCCCGTGGCATCGAAGAGCATGGCCGCATGCGATACATCATGAAGGCACACGAATCCTTTCGGTTCAACGCGTGAACTCCAAAGATCCAATTCCTCCAGCGTGTGCCGATACTGATGCGAGCTGTCGATGAAGACGAGTTGGGGGTCGTCCTGATGATAAGAGAACGCAAGGTCCGCGGCGACCGGGTCGGCGCTATCCATGATCACCAATTTCACGTAATCCGTAAGACCCGCGCGCTCAATCCACTCGCGAGCGAAGGCCGTCGATTGCTGGTCGATATCGAACGATATGAGGCCGCACTTCCCTTTCATCTTGCGAAGCATCATGCCGAGAAGCAGGGACGAGTACCCGCTGTACGTCCCCGCCTGCACAACACGGGTGATGCCATTTCCCATGACGAGGCCTTGAAGCATCGACATCACCGGAATGCCGCACTCGCCAACCAGATTCGCCTTGTCGGATGCGGCGTACCAATCCATCAACACAGCGAATTCAGAATCGTCAAGCATCGCCAGTATTGGCGGCAAAAACCCGTTCAGCTTATGCCAAATCGCACGAGATGGAGTAATACGCTCTAACGCGGCCAGACGATCATCCACGATGGTTCATCCCTCAATATGTAAAATTAAACAAAAATCTCTCGATATAGAATAGCCGTGCAGGCAGTTTTCTTTTGCAGAAGAACATATATCGCAACGCAGACAGCGGACAACATCCTTTTTCCTGCCTCATCAATGACACCATCGGACCTCGAGCACCTCCCCCGACGGGCGACGAATGCCGGCGTCAGCACAGGAATGCCCACGTTCTTCCCTGATGACGATGACCGATTCCTTGGCGGCCGCTGTCCCGGAGGCCATCTTTCGTCCACAGCGTGGCCAACGTCAGGACCCTTGCACGCGCGGAGGGAAGTCAGCGTTGGTGCCGCGGTCGGAACGATGTGTGCGCTGCGGCGCGCGTCCACCCATCGCCGCGCACGTCGAGGGGCACGGTCACGCCGCCCCCGGCCGCAAGGGCCGGTCGGCGGGCGGATGCAGTCTTCCTGTTCCACGGCGACTGTCGGGCTCCGCGGCGTTTGCCGCCCCGTGGCCGGCAGGTCAGACCCGGCATTGCTGTGGGCGGCACCGACTCCTGGGAGAAGACCAAACGCGTTCCGAATGCGTTGCGTCCACGTTCAGCGTCGAATGGAACCCTGACCCGGGAGATCTACGGCGAAGGCATCACCTGGAACTCGGTGTCACCACGAATCGCCACCAACGTTGACCGCACCCGAGCACTTCGAACATTGCCTCCGAAAACGACCCTGGTCGTGTGCTTCAGATCCGGCGTTCCCGCCTGCACTCCACAATCCGAACGCCGGAAGAGAGCCATTGTAAATCCAGGATCGAATTCTTGATATCGTTCCATAATATGCTCATGGCCGCCGGTCAGGAATGCCCATCGCAGCAGGATCTTCTCGGTGGACTCGACATGAACCATCGCCCGGAACGCACAACCATCGAGATCGATAGGCGGCAAAAAGTCCACAATGGCGTCGTTCCACGCGTTGTCAAATACGACAGGCCGCCCGAAGCCGTTCAACACAGCACGCTCATCTTCGGTAAAGCGATGAACGTGCCGGGTGAGTTCAGTTCCACGCCAAAACAGTGTCTCGGCGGCTGTAGAATTGTGATCGGCAACGCGGATTGCCACATCCGGTTCAACAGCACCGCGCGAAAGCAACAAGTTGCACCAGGAGTTCTCGAAACTCCAACTGTCGTGAGCGAAGGTCACGCGCAGCCGGGTGTCTTGCCAGCCGGTGTCCGAAAAGAGGGTCAGCCATTCGCCCCGGTCGAGCAGGCTGAAATGGGTCTTGTCGGTTCGCAGCCCCTCCAAGACCTGTTCCCGGTCGCCGCGGTAGGGCCCCTCGCCGACGATGGGGATCATGTGGAACTGATAGCCGCCGCAGACGCGATCAATCTCTCGCATCGCCTTGTCACGCAAGGCCAGGGGGATGTGCTCCATCGCACCGCAGGAATGGACGACGTCAAAGTGGTTGTCTGGAAACGGAATATTCTCGGCGCCGGAAAGGATGACATTCGGATGCGCTTTGTTGGCCACGGCAAATTCAGAGACATCGATGCCGTACGCCTCGACACCCATGTCGTTGAGATGCTTGACCACCGCTCCGGTCGCGCAACCGAGTTCCAAGGTTCGTTTCGGCCGGAACACGGATTGCACGACCTCCGCGACCTCCCGAAAGAAGGGGGTCTGGCCGGCGTTCTGGAGGTACTTGCTGTAGGCGGTCTTGCCACTTTCACGACCATTTTGATAGTAATCTTCGTCAAAATAGCTGTAGTCGATCTGCGGCCCCGGCTCCATAGTCATCCTCCTGTATTCGGCTCACGAGTATGGCACATGTGCTATTGCGATACTAGATCATGATCCGCCCGGACCGGGCCGGTCGAAGCGGAACATCGCCGACCAACAAATTGAATTGGGCCTGCCGCACGTTCTCGCCCGCCTCGATTCTCCGGCCCGGGCCGGCGCGTTCTGAACCATCAGATTGGGCGCGGAACCGGAAAAGCCAGGACACGGGTTGCAGGCTCGCATCGCCGCCCCGCCACGGCACTGAAACCACGCCTCGGGACACGATCGGGTCAACCCGCTACCATGCCGCTGCCGTACCGGCGGTCGCCCGCCGGGACTGTCCATCGACATGGGGAAGGCCTGCATGCTTGACGCGCCGTCGGATCAGCCATTGGACACCGCGACCGCCGACCTCCTGGCGCTGTTCAGCGTGGACTGGTACACGCGCAACACCGGGGGCTCGTTCCCCGACGACGGCGCCGCGTTGGCCGATTACCTGACCGCCGGCTGGCGCAAGGGCGCCGACCCGCACCCCCTGTTCTCGACAACCTTCTATCTGGAGCGCAACCCCGACGTCGAAAGCGCCGGCATCCCTCCGCTGCTGCACTTCGTCATCCACGGGCATGCCGAGGGCCGCGACCCCCACCCCATGTTCTCGGTCACCTGGTACCGCGAGCAATGCCCGGAGGCGCGCGGCCCGGTCAACCCGCTCCTCCACTACCTCGCACACGGCGGCAAGGCCGGCATCCGGCCCAACCCGGACTTCGATCCCACCTGGTACGCCCGCACCTACGGCGCGGAGATCGCCGACGGCGAGGATCCCCTGGTGCACTTCGTCACCCGCGGGGCGGCGGACGGGCTGGCGCGAAACCAGGACGAGGACTGGAAACGCGTCGCGGGCAGGCTCCGCCTCGCCAAGGCGCAGCGCGAGGCCCGGCCGCCGGGGCGCGCCGAGGCCCCGGCCACCGAACAGCCGCCCGCACCCTTTCCGGTCACGCCGGACATGGTGGCGGGCGTTCACCTTCTGTCGCTGGACATCTGGGACACGCTGCTGCGGCGCGACTGCGATCCGGAAGAAATCAAGCTGCGCTCGGCACGCTACCTCTACCTCAGACACCTCCGGAGCATTCGCCCGGCCTACCGGTCCATCCCGGTTCTCCTGCGCCGGCGGCAGCAGATCGAGGCGAGCGCGGCCCCCCTGCGCGATTCCGAGTACCGCCTCTCGGCCGCGGCATCCCGCTGGCTGGAGGACATCCTTGAACCCGGCGTCCCGCCCGACGCCGTCGACCGGTTGAGGGACGAGGTCCTCGCCCACGAGTTCCGCGCGGAGTGCCGCAGCACACGGCTGGATCAGCCGTGCCGGGCGTTCCTGATGGATCCCGCCCTGCCGCCGACCGTGTTCGCCACGGATGGCCATGTCGAGAGCCCGGTGGTGATGCGCCTCCTGGACCGGCACGGCCTCGGCGGGCGGTTCGTTCGGGGGTACAGCTCCTGCGACGAGTTCAGGAGCAAGCGGTCCGGCGCGCTGTTCCGCCGGATCATGGCGGATTTCTCCCTCGGCCCCGACGCGATCCTTCATGTCGGCGACGATCCCGCGGCCGACGTCGGCGTGCCGCGCTCGCTCGGCCTGCGGTGTGCGCACTACACGCAGCCCGCCGAGGAGGAGCGGCGGGAGGTCCAGCGCCGCGCCCTCGACGATCTCCTGACGGGGCGCCCCGAGCGGCACCACGCCGCCATCGAGGCCGCCCTCGAGGCCGCGCTCCACCAGCGGGCGCACGCCCTGCGTGCCGACGGTGGCGGCGACCTGGAGGAACACGGGGTCCTTCTCGCGCCGATCGCCGTCAGCTTCGTGCTGCACGTCCTGGAAACCGCGCTTCACCGGAACGTCGACCGGATCTTTTTCTTCGCGCGGGAGGGCCAGTTCTTCAAGGAGCTGTTCGAGCACGTCGTTGCCCTGGACCCCTACGACCTGGAGACGTATCCGCAGGCGCAGTTGCTGGAGGTCAGCCGGGTCTCGACCTTTGCGGCCTCGCTGCGCTCGACCGAGCCACGGGAGTTGATGCGGCTGTGGAGCCAGTATTCCCGGCAATCGGTGCGCGCGTTCTGCCGGTCGCTCAACATCGACCCCGAGGTCGCGGCGGGGTGCGCCCGACGGCAGGGGCTGGACCTCGACGAGGCCGTCGACATGCCGTGGGACGACCCCCGCGTCATCGCCGTGCTGCGCGACGGCGCGTTCCAGCGGGCGCTGACCGACCATATCGCGGAGCAGCGCCGATCGCTGAGCGCCTATCTCGACCAGGCGGGGTTCCCCGGCGGCGGCCAGCCGCCCCTCGTCGTCGACATCGGCTGGCGCGGCACCATCCAGGACAACCTGTCCCATCTCACCGGGACGCCGATCCATGGCTGCTACCTCGGCCTGTTCCGCTTTCTGAACCAGCAGCCGGCAAAAAGCAGCAAGGACGGCTGGCTCGTCGATCACAACAGGCATGAGTATTTCTGGGAGGACGAGATCGTCGCCCCCCTGGAGATGCTGTTCAACGGCCTCGGCGGCACCGTCGTCGGCTACGAGCGGGGAGAGGGAGGGGTGCGGGCGACGCGGTTCGTCCTGGCCGGCGAGGAGGCCGTGGTGGAGAGGCACATCCGCCGCATCCAGGCGGGCATGCTGGACGGCGCGGCAACGGTGTGCGCCTACGTCCGCAACCACGGCCTCGTCGCCGACGATCTGCGCGGCCTGGCGCGGGCCCGCTCGCACGCGCTGCTGACGCGGCCGGCCCGGGCGATCGCCCGGGCCTTCTTCGACCTGGAGCACAACGAGACGTTCGGCACCGGCCGCGCCACCGACATGCGCGCCGTCGCCGACCTGGCCCGGGCCTGCGCCGGTGCCACCGGGCACCGGCTGCACGCGGCGGCGTCGGAGGTGCTGGCGGCCACGGTGTGGAAGGCCGGCCTTCTGGCCCTGACGTCGGACGGCTTCTACGACTCGCTGTCGGGCTTCGAGCGGAACGCCCTGCCCATCGAATTCGGGCTGTACCACAAGCCCGCCGAGGGCCGCCGCATCGGCCGCCACGGGTCCTCGCCCCGGGTGGCGGTCTATGCCCCGGCGCCGATCGTCGGCTCCGGCGGGCACCGCACCATCTTCGCCATCGCGCGGCGGCTGCAGACGCTCGGCATGGAGCTGTTCATCCACCTGGACGCCGAAGGCGCCGGGATCGCCTGCGTGGAGGAGCATCTGCGGGGCATCCCGGCCCATATCGCCGTCGGATGGGACACCGCGCCGCCGGTCGACCTCGCGCTGGCCACCGTCGCCCATTCCGCCGCGCTCGTGGCGGACCTCCCGTGCCCGTTCAAGGCCTATCTGGTGCAGGACTTCGAGGCCGGCTTCAACCCGCTGGGCGACGGCTATGTGATCGCCGAGAACAGCTATTGCCACGGCCTCCAGCACCTCACCATCGGCAACTGGCTGACCCACGTGCTGCGCACCCGCTACGGCGCGCGCGCGACGCCGGCCGGGCTGGGCGTGGACACCGGGATCTACCGCCCGCTCGGCGGGGTGGAGCGGGAGGACGCCGTCTGCTTCGTCTACCAACCCGACAAGCCGCGGCGGTCGGCCGGTCTCGGCATCGGCGCCCTGCGGCGGCTGAAGCGGGCCCGGCCCGATGTGACGATCTACCTCTACGGGTCCGACCTGCCGCCCGACCACCTCGGCTTCGAGGTCGAGCCCCTGGGGCTGATCCGGGACCTCGGCGAGATCAACGCGCTGTACAACCGCTGCAAGGTCGGTCTGTGCATCAGCCTGTCCAACCCGTCGCGGATGCCCTTCGAGATGATGGCGGCGGGCACCGTGCCGGTCGACGTCTACCGCGACGGCAATCTGCTCGACCACGACGGCGACTCGGCGGTCCTGGCCTACCAGGGCGAGGCCTCCCTGGCCCAGGCGATGATCGATCTCCTGGAGGACGGGCCGAGGTGGCAGGAGCGCTCCAGCGCCGCGGTGACGGGCATGCGGTCGCGCACCCTGGCGTGGGAGCAGGACGTGATCGGCAACACCGTGCTGGACGTGCTGGCCGGGCAGCCCGTCCCCGAGGCGGTCCTGCCGAAGCCCTACGCCCCCCCGGCCGTCATCGCGGACGAGGACCGGACCGGGGGGGCGCTCGCCTTCTGCCACTGGCAGATGCGCATGGCGACGTCGTGACCCTGCCCCGCCGCGGCCGGTGGCCGGGGCGCCGTGCGCCGGACGGGACGCCCCCGCCTTGCGCCGCGGCGCCCGGTCCGGCACCATCCGCCGCCGCCGCCGCCGCCGCCGCCGCCGCAGCCGCCGCGGCAGCCGCCGTGCCACGCATCAGCCGAGGGAGAATGCCCGCCATGAGCGGACGTCCTGCAACCGAGCCGCCGCCCCCCCTGTTCGACCGGCTGGCCGCCACCGCCGGGGACGCGTGGTCGGCCTATGTCGGCCATCCCTTCGTCCGGGGCATGGGCGACGGCACGCTGGCGCCGGCCGCGTTCCGCCATTACCTGGTGCAGGACTACCTGTTCCTCATCCACTTCGCGCGGGCGTACGCGCTGGCCGTCTACAAGGGCCAGTCCCTGGAGGACATGCGCGCCGCCCACGAGGGCCTGAAGGCCATCCTCGACGTGGAGATGGACCTGCACGTCCGGCTGTGCGGCGGCTGGGGCCTGTCGGCGGCCGAGCTGGAGGCCGCGCCGGAGGCCGCGGCCACCATGGCCTACACCCGGTACGTGCTGGAAACCGGCATGCGCGGCGACCTGCTCGACCTGCACGTGGCGCTGGCCCCCTGCGTCGTCGGCTACGCCGAGATCGCCCGCACGCTCGCCGCCGTCCCCGGCGCGCTGGACGCCACCAACCCCTACCGCGGCTGGATCGCCGAGTACGCCGGCGACGCCTACCAGGGGGTGGCCGCGGCGGCCCGCGCGACGCTGGACCGGCTGGCCCTGCGCAGCATGCCCGAGGCCCGGTTCCCCCAGCTCGTCCGGGTGTTCGCCCAGGCCTGCCGCCTGGAGACGGCGTTCTGGGAGATGGGGGCGACCCGCGCCTTGTGACCGCGGCGCCGCCGAAGGGGCTCGCCCAACGGCGCCGCGCTCACCATAGTCCATGATGGGGACGCGACCGCGCCCCCACGATGGGGCCGCAGCCGCGGCCCGTGCGATCCGTCGCGTTGAAGGGGGCGCCAGCCCCCGGGGAGGGCGCCTTGGACCTGGATCACGAGATCAGCTTCGCCGAACTCATCGTCCGCCGCGGCGCGGAGCTCCTGGAAGCGGAGGTCGAGCTGGACGACGAGAGCGACGTCCCCCCCGGCATCGGACTGGAGGACGACGACGACGGGAGCGCCGGCGGAAGCGGCGGCGGGGCCGAGGATGGCGCCGAGGACGGGGCCGAGGATGGCGACTGGGACGGCGACTGGGACGGTGCGGCGCAGACGCCGGTCGACTTCATGGCCCGCCTGCTGGCCACCGTCGCCATCACCGACGGCCCGCTGGTGATCCACATGGAAGGCGGCGGCCATTCCGACATCTTCGAGGAGGCGGCCGGGATCACCAACGGCCGGCCGGGCGACAAGGTGGCGACCCTGGCCGGGGCACGCCAGCCCGAGCGCGCCGTGGTGTTCGAGTTCGACCCCGTCGGCCAGCTCGCCGGCAGCCGGGCCATCGTCGCGGTGCTGCGGCCGGAGGACCGCGACGATCTGCTGGAGGCGTACGTCGCGGTCGGCCGGATGCGCGCCAACGCCGCGGAGATCACCGTCGCCCCGATCGTCGTGCGGCTCGACGCCCGCGCGCTGGCCCAGACCCTCGACCTCATCGGCCCGACCGGGCGGAGCAGCGTCAACGCCATCGGGGCCGCCATGGCCCACGCCTCGCAAACCCACGTGCTGCCGGGGCAGGACGCCAGCGACGTGCCGCCGGTGATCGTCGACCTGTGCTGGCACGCCTTCTGCCTGTCGGCCGTGCGCGCCCGCCTCGTCCCCGACGCGGACGACGCGGACGACGACGAGGTCTCGCCGACCATCCACTGACACCGGGCCCGTGAGACCGGGCGCTTGAGACGGGGGCCCGGGCGGACCGGCCGGATCAGCCCGCGGGCACCACCGCCAGGACGGCGTCGACCGCCACGCCGCCGTCCCGGCGCAGGTCGTCGGGCAGCGCCGCGCGCGCGCCCTCGACGGCGCGGCGCACCTCGTCCCGCGGCACCCCCGCGCTCACCAGCCCCTGCGCCAGCGTGCCGCCGACCATGCTCAGCGCCGCCACCCGGGCGTGCAGGGCGGCCTGCTCGGCGTGCAGCGCTTCGATCTCCTCGCGCATGTGCCCGACCGCCGCGACCATCGACTGCAGCGCGTCGGTCTGGCTGCCGACCACGTCGCGCAGCACCTCGGATTCCCGGCGCGTCGCGAATTCGGTCACGGCCTGCTTCAGGAACGCCTTCCACAGCGTCTCGAACTCGGGGCGGGTCAGGGCATCGGGCATCGGCACGTCTTTCCATGTGGTCCGCTGAACGCGCGGCGATCCTAGCACGGGCACCGCCCGGCCCGCGGTGCAATCGTGCACCGGTCAAGCGCCCGCTCGGACAGTGACCCTGCGGTCATCCCCGGCGGGCGGGCGTGCACCGGTCAAGCGCCCGCTCGGACAGTGACCCTGCGGTCATCCCCGGCCGGCGGGATTGAAACCGTCACAGACCGCGCCTAGGTTGACGCCACCGGCACGAGCCCGTGTCCGAGGCCCGCAACCCTCGACGAGACCAGCCATGGACGGACTGCCGCACCGGCAGACGTGGCGCAGCCGCGTTGCCGAACTTCTCGACGATCCCGTCGCCCAGGCGCTGCTGCGCCGCGACGGCCTGTCGCGCGACGACGTGCTGCGCCACCTCGCGCCCGTCGCCGACGCCCTCAACCGGCGCCGCCGCCCCGCCCCGCCCACCGCGACGTGGGTGTGCCGCGCCGTCGCGCCGGTGGCGCGCCCCGACCGCCGGCCTTGACAGGGTTCGGCGGGCGAACAACGTCTCCCTGACGGTGCCGGCCATGGGACGCCCCGGTGAGGGGGCGCCCCGCGCCCGGGGCCGGGGAGGCACGATGTTCAATCCCGTCATCACCGCAACCGCCGGCTGGTCGCCGGTGGTCGAGGACCGGGCCCGCCGCCTGCTCGCCTACCCGATCGGCACCGCCGCCGACGGCGCGGCGGTGACCGTCGCCGCCGCCTTCGCCCACGCCGGCCGGGTGCCGGAACCGGCGGCGCGGCTGCTGATGCACCTGCCCCCCCTGCAGGCGGTGGAGGTGCTTGCCGACACCCTGGCCGGCTTCGCCATCGACCGCGAGCCCTGCCCCGACCCGTCCGCCCTCGCCCGCACCGCGCTGGCCCACGCCGGTCGCGTCGTCTGCGCCCGCGAGGCCCATCCCGAGCGCGCCCTGCTCGCCGCCCTGGTCAGCCCCCTGGTCACCCCGCTGGTCACCGCCCTGCGCGTGCGCGTGGCCGGGCCCGTGCGCCGGGCGCTCGCGGCACGGCACCGGCGGCCCCGCTGACCCGCTGACCCGCTGACCCGACCGGCACGCCGGGCGCCGCGCCGGAGCCACCCCGTCGCGCGCCGCGACCGGCAGGGGTCGCGCGTTCGTGCGCCGGTTGATAAACTGCGCGGCGGGCGCGGCTGTCGGGGGTCGGGGGAATGGTCGGCACACGCTTCGGCGTCAGGGCCCGGCTTCTGGCGGGCGTCGTCGGCATGGTGCTGCTCACCCTGGCCGCCTGCGCCACCGCCATCGTCGCCCTCGGCGACTTCAAGGCCAGCTTCGAGCGCGTCGCCTCCTCGCAGCTCGACACCATGGTGGCGGCCACCGAGCTGGGCCGCCAGAGCGAATCCCTGATCGGCCGCGCCCCGGCGCTGCTGCTGGCCCGCGGCGAGGACGACCGGCGCGCGGTGATGGCCGACGCGGCGGAACAGCGCCGCCGCCTCGACGCCCTGGTGGCCCGGCTGGGCGGCGGCACGGCGGTCGCCGTGCACCAGGACGCGCTGGTCGACAGCGTCCGCGCCATCGACGGGCTGGTGGCGCGCCGGCTGGCGACGGACGACGCGCTGCGCACCGGCATGGAGCGCTTCCTGGTGCTGTTCGGGCGCGCCCGCAGCGTCGTCGACGCCCGCCTGCTCGATCTCGACCGCGTCGCCGACGGCCGCCGGCGGGGCGGCGCCGGCACCCCGGAGGAGGCCCGCGCCGCGGCCGCCGAACGCGACCGCCTGCTCGCCGCCCGGGCGGCGGAGGAGCGGCTTCTGCTGCTGCTGTTCGGGCTGTCCACCGCCCCCGATCCGGGCCGCTCGGCGGCGCGGCGCGAGGCGGCAACGGCGGAGCTGGTCCGCCTGCGCGACCTGCTGTCGGCGTCGGACTCGCCGGCGTTCCTCGACCGCATCTCGGCCCTGCACGCGGAGATGCGGGCCGTCGCCGCCGGTCCCGGCGGGCTGCTGGTCAACGCCGGGCGGCGCGCCGAACTGGGGGCCGAGGGGCGGGCCCTGGTGGCCGAGAACCGGAACGCGGCCGAGCGGCTGTCCGGTGCCGTGGCCGGGCTGATCGCCGCGGTGCGCGACGACGTGCTGGCGACCAACCGGGCGCTGGGCGCGGCGCTGGTCCGCCAGCGCGAACGGCTGTCCGTGCTGGCGGCGCTGTGCGCCGCCGCCGGCGGCGCCATCGCCGTGTCCGTCCACCTGCGGGTGGTGCGCCGCCTGCGGCGCCTGCAGGACGGCATGCGGCGGCTGATGGAGGGGCAGCCGGCCGATTTCCACGACGACGGGGGCGACGAGATCGCCGAGCTGGCCCGCGCCGCCAGCTACGTCGTCCGCGAGCTGCGCCGACGGGAGCGCGCCATCGCCGCCAGCGAGGCGCGCTTCCGCGGCCTGATCGAGGGCTCGATCCAGGGCATCCTGGTGCACCGCGCCTTCCGCCCGCTGTTCGCCAACGACGCCTTCGCCCGGCTCCACGGCTACGCCGACGGCGAGGCGGTGGTGGCGCTGGAGAGCCTGCGTCCGCTGGTGGCGCCGGAGGAGCGGGCGCGCTCCTGGGCGCGCTACCTCCGCACCATGGACGGCCGCACCATGGACGGCCGCACCACGGACGGCCGTTCCGGCGGCGGCGTCACCCGCATGCGCAGCCTGCGCCGGGACGGCACGGCGGTCACCGTGGAGACCATCGACCGGGTGGTCGACTGGATGGGCGCACCGGCGGTGCAGACCACGGTGGTCGACGTCTCCGACCGGGTGCGCGCCGAGGCCGAGGCGGCGGCGGCGGCGGCCCAGCTCCGCGCCGCCATCGAGGCGATGCCCAGCGCCATGATCATGTGCGACGACGACCTCGGCATCCGCGTCTTCAACCGGCGCTACAGCGACTACTGGAACCTGCCCCCGGACGTCATCGGCCGCCACCGGCGGATGGACGAGCTGCTGCGCTACGGCGTGGAGAACGGCTACTTCCCCGGGGTGGACGCCGACCGTTTCATCGAGCAGCGGTTGGGGTTCATGCGCCGCCAGGAGCCCTATTCCCAGCTGTTCCATACGGTGGAGGGCCGCGACCTGGAGCTGCGCGGCTCGCCGCGCCCGGAGGGCGGTTGGGTGATCACCATCACCGACGTGTCCGACCGGACCCGCGCGGTCCAGGCGATGCGCGAGAGCGAGGCGCGATTCCGCGACCTGATCGAGGGATCGGTGCAGGGCATCCTGGTCCTGCGCGATGGCCGCGCCCTCTTCGTCAACCCCGCCTTCGCCGCCATGGTCGGCCACGCCGATCCCTCGGGGCTGGTCGGCTGCTCCCTCGTCGACACGCTGGTGCCGGCCGACGACGCCGACCAGGTCGTGGCCTGGCGGCGGCTGCTGGGGGCCGGCGCCGGCCCGGGGGAACCGGGCCCGGGGGACGCCGAGCCGGGCGGGGCGCCGCGCCCCCCCCGCCCCCGCCCCGGCGGCGGCGCCGGCGCCCGCATCTGGGTGGACGTCCTGACCCGGGCGGTCGACTGGATGGGCGAGGCGGCGGTCCAGGTCACCGCGGTCGACGTGACCCGCCAGGTCGAGGCCGAGGCCGCCGTCGCGGCGCGCACCGCCCAGCTCCAGGCGCTGTTCGACGCCATGCCCACCGGCGTCGCCATGTTCGACGCCACCCGGCGCCTGGTGCTCCACAACCGCCGCTTCGCCGATCTCTGGCGCTTCCCCGAGACGCTGACCGCCCAGCGCCCGACCCTCGCCACGCTGATGGGCGCGGCGGCGGCCCGCGGCGACCTGCCCGCCGGGGAGGCGGAGGCCGAGGCGGAGCGGGTCGCCGTCCTGGTGCGCGGCGGCGCCGCGCGCGACCACGAGCTGGCGCTGGCCGGCGGCCCGGTCCTGGGCATCCGCGCCGCCGCCATGGCGGGGGGCGGCCACATCCTCACCTACACCGACGTGTCCGAGCGGCGGCGCACCGAGGACGCGCTGCGCCTGGCCAAGAACCAGGCGGAAGAGGCGGCCCGCGCCAAGTCCACGTTCCTCGCCACCATGAGCCACGAGATCCGCACCCCGATGAACGGCGTCCTGGGCATGCTCGAGGTGCTGGACCGCACGCCGCTCGACGCCGAGCAGCGCACGGTTCTCGGCGTGGTGCGGGAATCCGCCTCGTCGCTGCTCACCATCATCGACGACATTCTCGACTTCTCCCGGATCGAGGCCGGCCGGCTGCGCCTGGAGGCGGTGCCGGTGACGGTCGGCGGCGTCGTCGAGGGGGTCGCCGACCTGATGGCGACGCGCGCGCGCGAAAAGCGGCTGGACCTGGCGACGCGGGTGGCGCTCGACGGCCGCGACCGGCGGATCGGGGACCCGGTGCGGCTGCGCCAGATCCTGCTGAACCTGGTCGGCAACGCCATCAAGTTCACCGAACGCGGCCACGTGGCGGTCCTGGCCCGCCCCGGGGCCGAGGACGGTGTCGTGCGCTTCGAGGTCGAGGACAGCGGGATCGGCCTCAGTCCCGAGCAGCAGGCCGGCCTGTTCCAGCCCTTCACCCAGGCCGACGACTCGACGACCCGCCGCTTCGGCGGCAGCGGGCTGGGGCTGTCGATCTGCCGCCGGCTGGTCGAGCTGATGGGCGGGCGCATCGGCGTCGACGGCGCGCCCGGGCGTGGCTCCACCTTCTGGTTCGAGGTGCCGCTTCCGGTCGCCCCCGAGGCGCCGGCGGAGCGGACGACGGCCGACCTCGCCGGATTGCGGGTGCTCGTGGTCGACGACACGGCGGCGGTCCGCGACGGCTTTTCCGCCGCCCTGGCCGCCGCGGGGGCGCGGGTCGCCGTCGCCGGCGACGCCGGGGCGGCCCTGGCGGCGTTGCGCGACGCCCACCAGGCCGACGGCGCCTTCGACGTCCTGGTGACCGACCATGCCCCCGGACGCCTCGACGGGCTGTCCCTGGCGGCGGCGCTGGACCGCACCGCCGGCCTGCGCGAGACCCGCGTGGTCGTCGCCACGGTCGACGACACGCTGGGTGGAACCGACGTGACCGCCGGCGCCCGGCGGGCCGGCGTGCGCGAGGTCCTGCTGAAGCCGGTGCGCCACGACGCCCTGCGCGCGGCGGTGGCGCGGGCCGCCGGCCGGGCGCCGCCGGACCGGCCGGGCGCCGCCCCGGCCGCGGTTCCGCATGGCCTGGTCCCGGGCGGCCCGGCCCCAGGAGGACCGGCTCCGGGAGGCCCGGCTCCGGGAGGCCCGGCTCCGGGAGGCACAGTGGCCCCGCCGGCGATCGCCGAGGCGCTGGCCGCCGGGGCACTCATCCTGGTGGCCGAGGACAACCCGACCAACCAGGTGGTGATCCGCAAGCAACTCGAGCAGCTCGGCTTCGCGGCGGAGCTGGCGGTCGACGGCCGCGACGCCTGGGAGGCGCTGCAGCGCCGCGACTACGGCCTGCTGCTGACCGACTGCTTCATGCCCGAGGTCGACGGCTACGAGCTGGCCCGCCGGGTGCGCGGGCGCGAGCGCGACACCGGGCGCCGGCTGCCGATCGTCGCGCTGACCGCCAACGCCCTCACCGGCGAGGCGGAGCGCTGCTTCGCCGCGGGCATGGACGACTACCTGTCCAAGCCGGTGGACCTGCAAAGCCTGTCGCGCACCATCGGCCGCTGGCTGCCGCGGGCGCTGCCGCTGCGCCGGCCGATCGGCCCCGGCCGCCAGGCGGACCCGGCGGGGCCGCCCCGTCCCCCCGCCGCCCCGTCCGAGGGTGGCGCCGCCGCGGTTCTCGACCTCGAGCATGTGGTCGCCACCTTCGGCAGCATCGACGCGGCCCGCGACCTGCTGGCCTTCTTCCTGGAGACCACCGCGCCGCTGGTCGACGCGGTGGCGGCCGAGCTGGCGCGCGGCGACGCCGACGAGGGACGCCGCGCCGCCCACGCCGCGGGGGGCGCGGCCCGCACCGCCGGAGCGGTGGAGCTGGCGGCCATGTGTGCGCGCATCGAAACCGCCGCCGCCGGCGGCGACCTGCCCGCCGCGCTGGACGACGCGGCACGGCTGCGGGACGCCTTCGAGCGGGTGGGAAAGTTGATCCGCGAGGGGATCTGAACGCCATGGTTGCCCCGCGCGCCGTTGCCCTGCTATCTGTTGACCCGCGCGCCCGCCCCGGTCCCCGGGGGCGCGCGGCCGCAGGAGAGCCAGGATGGACAAGACCCCGGTCGATTACGGGCGCTACACGGTCCTGGTGATCGAGGATCAGCCCTTCGTCCGCCGCACCATCATGCAGATCCTCGGCCAGATCGGGTTCAAGTCCGTGGCCGAGGCCGACAACGGCGAATCCGGCCTGCGGGAGTGCATCCGCACCGCGCCCGACTTCGTGGTCTGCGACATCGACATGAAGCCGGTCAGTGGCCTGCAGTTCCTCGCCCAGCTGCGGTCGAGCCCGGACGTCGCCAACACGCGGACGCCGGTGGTCTTCCTGACCAACCACACCGAATCCGAGATCGTGAAGAAGGCGATGGCGCTCGGCGTCAACGGCTTCGTCGTCAAGCCGCCCTCCTTCGGCGCGCTGAAGGAACGGGTCGACCGGCTGCTCGCGGGGCGGTGACGGCCCGCGGGCGGGCGCGACCGGGGCATCCATGAGTTGTCTGTTTCCGGCCGCCCCGCGGCCCTGTACACTTCGGCATCCATCGGGTCGGGCGCCCGTGACAAGTCCGTGGCGTGCGGCGGTCGCTGCCGGCCCTTAACAGGTCCGTAGCTTATCGGCGCAAATGGTGGCAGCGGACCACGCAAGGGACGGAGTTGGTGTGAAACGGTTCGGCCTCCTGCCCCGGCTCGCCGAGATGTCGGTGGCGACGCGGATCTTCGTGGGCTTCGCCACGGCCTTCGCGCTGATGGCCGTGCTCGCCGTCGTCGGCCTGGCGGCGCTCTACGGCATGTCGCGCGAGGTGGACGGCTTTTCCGCCACCGCCGGAACGGCGCGCACCGCGGCCGACGTGGACATCGGCATGCGCGACCTCACGGTCGCCGTGCGCGACCACCTCGAATCCCCCGATCCCACCAGCTTCGCGCGCACGGTCGCCCGTCGCGACGCCGTGCAGGCCGGCCTGGAGGAGTTGAGCCGCCAGGTCGACGCGGCCGACGACGCGACGGCGGTGGCGGACGCCCGCAACGGGCTGGAAGGGTACTGGACCGGGTTCCTCGGCCTGGTGGAGCTGCGCAACGAACGCGACCGCCTGGCCCTGGGCACCCTGGAGCCGCTGACCGAGCAGATGCGCGAGCATCTGGGCAAGCTGAAGGATTCCGGCGGCGTCGATTCGGCGACCCTGGCCAGCGAGGCGGCGATCGCCGTGCTGCTGATGCAGGACCACGCCGTCCGCTTCGTGGAGCGGCGTGCGCCCGACGACGCCCGCGCCATGCACGCCCAGCTCGAGGTGGCGCGCGCGCGGCTGGCGGAGATGAACCGCTACCTCTGGGTGCCCGGCACCCGGCAGCTCATCTTCGAGGTCGCCGGCATGCTGGACAGCACGGACGCCATGCTCGACCGCATCGCCGAGATCCTCGACGAGGAGGACGCCCTGCGCGCCGGCGCCATGGTGCCCAACGCGGCGACGGTGCTGGACCGCATCGCCGAGGTGCGGGGGCGGGCCGAGGACAGCACCGCCGCCCTGCGCGACGGCCTGTCGGCGGAAATGGGCGGCTATGTGGAGATGGCGGTGTGGCTGGGTGCGGCGCTGCTGCTGCTCGGCCTGGGGGTGACCTGGTTCGTGGCGCGCAGCGTCGCCCGCCCGGTGCGCGTGATGGCGGCCGCGGTGAGCGAGCTGGCGGCCGGGCGCAACACGGTCAACACCCTGCCGGTGCTGGCCGATGGTGCGGAAATCGGCTCCATGGCGCGGGCGGTCGAGGCGTTGCGCGCCAACAGCGAGGACATCGAACGCCTGAAGGGGGAAGCGGCGACGCTGCAAAGCCGCCTGATGGCCGAAAAGGACATCGCCGAGGCCGGCAACACCGCCAAGACCGATTTCCTGGTCAACATGGGGCAGGAGTTGCACGCCCCCCTCAACGCCATCGTCGACGCCAGCCACGCCTTGATGGGGGAACTGCACCGGCACGGCGTGGGCGAGCTGGCCAACGACGTGGAGACGATCCAGTGGTCGGGCGAGCAGCTCCTCGCCCTGGTCGACTCCATCCTCGACTACGCCAAGATCGAAGCCGGCGCCATGGACGTCTGCGTCCAGGATTTCGACGTCGGCCGCCTCGTCGCCGAGGTGCGGGAGCGCTGCCTTCCGCTCGCCGACCTCAACGGCAACACCCTGGCGGCGACCGCGGCGCCGGGGCTGGGAAGCATGCACACCGACTTCACCAAGGTGCGGCAGATCCTGATCAACCTGCTGGACAACGCCTGCAAGTTCACCCGCGACGGCCGGGTCTCCCTGGCGGCCGAGCGGATCGACCGGAACGGCGCCGCGTGGCTCCGCTTCACCGTCTCCGACACCGGCGTGGGCTTCGCCGCGGCGCAGACCGGCCGCCTGTTCCGGGCCTTCGTCCAAGGAACGAGTCCGCTGCACAAGGGCCGCAAGGTTCCGGGCGCCGGGCTCGGCCTGACGCTGGTGGGGCACCATTGCGCGACGCTGGGCGGCGACATCGAGGTGGCGAGCGAGCCGGGCCACGGCACCCGGGTGGTGGTGTGCGTTCCCGCCGTCTACGAGGCGGCGGCCGGCGAGCGGCCGGCCCCCGTGGGCGAGATCGCCGTCGGCGCCCGCCCCCTGCTCACCGTCGCCGGCGGCGCACCGCTGCCTCAGCCGGCCGCGGAGTAAAGAACCGCCAGACCGACGGACGGCGCCGTCGGACTCACCCGCCGGCCATCCGCCATCAGCCATCAGCCATCGGCCAGCAGCATCGCCATCCACCGGGCGTCGACCGGCCCGCCGCCCAGCGCCTGGTCCTTCGCGCTGAGGGCGTCGGCCGGCCCGCCCGCCACGCCCCCGGCCACCGGCTGCGCCGCATCGGCGTCCCCGCCGCCCACGCTGTCGAGACCGCCCTGGGCGATCAGGGTCGCCATCGCCGGACCGACGGCGTGGCCGCCGGCGGCCGCCGGTGCGTCCGCCGCCCGGCCGCCACCGCCGACCCCCTTGGCGGAGTCGCCGGCGTTGAGCGCCTCCAGCATCGCGGCGAAGCGGCCGGCGAAATCCGCGACCTCCTTCGGCACGGCGCCGGCACGACGGCTCTGCATCTGCTCCAGGCGAACCTGGAGCTGACGGATGGAGTCGGTGTCGGGCATGGCGGTCATGGGTCAACCCATCGGGCGCAGTGCGGGCCCCTGGGAACAAGCAAGAAACATGCCTCCCCGGATCGGCCCGGATATTGCGCCTCCCGGGGCAGCATCGGCAACAACGACCCGGCAAAACCTGCCGGGTGGCCGGCAGGATTTGCCGGCGCGCCGGCCCGGCCTCAGTCGCGGAAGTTCACGTATTGCAGCGGCTGCTCGACGGACATGCCGCGGACGTGCTGGATGGCGGCCTGGAGATCGTCCCGCTTCTTGCCGCTGACCCGCAACTCGTCGCCCTGGATCGCCACCTGGACCTTCGTCTTGCTGTCCTTGATGGACTTGACGATCTGCTTGGCGAGATCCTGGGCGATGCCCTCGCGCACGGTGACGGTGTGGCGCAGGGTGCTGCCCGCCGCCTTCTCGACCTTGGCGGAGAAGTCGAGGAAATTGGCGTCGACCTTGCGCCGGGTCATGTGGACCCGCAGCAGCTCGTGCATCTGCTCGAGCTTCGGCTCGTCGTCGGCCACCACGACGATGGCGTGATCCGTGCGTTCCACCGTGCAGTGCGAGCCCTTGAAGTCGAAGCGCTGATCGATCTCGCGGCGGACGCCGGCAAGCGCGTTGTCGACTTCCTGAAGGTCGGTCTTGGACACGATGTCGAACGACGGCATGGGCGGCTCCCGGTGATCATGGCGTGTGACGCGGCACCGTAGAGGACGGGGGAGGACCCGTCCACCCCCGACCGCCACCCCCAGTCGGGCACCCCACGGCTGCCACCCCCGGCCGTGCTCAGGTGGCCTGGCCCGGGTGCTGGAACTCGAGGCCGGGGGACGGGCCCTGGTACGGCTTGTCCGGCATCTTCGGCTGCGGCGTGGCGTAGAAGCGCGGCTCCTGGTCGTCCCACGACCGCTCGAAGGGAAGCCGCATCATCGGGTTGGTGCCGTTGCGCTGGGCGTCGCGCATGGCCGCCTGCAGTTGCTCGGCCATGGTGCGGTCCCACGGCAGCCGGTACAGGTTCGGCGCCTGGTCCCACAGCAGGGTGAGGTAGATCGCCTCGTTCTCCACGAAGGTGGCGCTGAGCACCGACGCCTCCTTCACGTTGGTGCCCACCCATTCCAGGGTGACCGGCTTGGCCTTGCCGAGCAGCGTGGCCGGGGCGGCGTAGGCCGCCGGCAGCATCAGCGCGAACAGGGCGATGATCAGGGCCCGGGCCCGGCTGTCCCGTGTCCAGCGCAGGGCCGCCAGCACCAGAAGAAGGGTCACGACGGCGACGAAGGCGAAGAGGAGGGTCAGAGTTTCCATGGCTGTCATTTCCTGGCGGAACGCAAGGGTTTGTAGACGGCGTTCATGCTCCCTGGCACCAATTCGCCCTTGTCGGTCAGCTTGAACCGGAAGGCGGTCACTTCTTGTCCTTCGTGGTCGAGCCGGACGCGCGTCGCCGCGATGGTGGCGGCTCCGGAATCCTGCTCCGCCTTCACGCGGGCGACCACACGGACGACAATGGGATAAACGCTGTCCAGGTTCCGGAAGAGATGAAGATTCACCGCGTACTCCCCAGGGGGAATGCCTCGGGAGAACGAGGTTTCGAAGTTCACCTCGGTCGGATCGGCGTAGCTGCCGAGGTCATCGCGCAGCAGATTGAAGATGAGGCCGGATTTGTTCGAGTACCCGACGGGCACGTCACCGGGTGCCTGCACCCAGAGGTCGACGTCGCTGCGCAGCTTGTCGTCCCACCGCGCCTCGATGATGACGTTCCCCGGCGGCTGCGCATCGGCCACCCCGGTGCCTTCCTTGGCCGGCGGATTCACGTGCGGCAGCAGGAGAAGCAGCATGCAGATGAACCCGGCCAGGGCCAGCGTGATCATGTCGCGGAAGACGGTGCCGGTGTCGTCGCTTTCGTTCCACGGATCAAACATGGGCGGTCTCGCCGGGTGAGGTGCCGGTGCCGGGCACCGGCGCGGCCGGACGCGGCCGGCGCGCCGCGGCGCCGTCGCCGTCGGTGGACCCGGCCCCGGCGTCGAGCAGCGTCGCCGCGAGGTTGGCGGTTCCGGTGGCCAGCAGCTGGAAGTTGACCGACAGCCAGATGTTGAGGATCGACCCCACCAGCGTCGTGTAGAGCGCCACGCCCAGCCCGTGGATCATGGTGCCGACCATGCTGCCGATGGCGTCGGTGTCCGAGGCGGTCGAGGCGTCGACACCGTCGAGGGCCATCACGAAGCCCACCACCGTGCCGATCAGTCCCAGCATCACCAGGGCGTTGGCGATGTGCCGGATGAACACGATTCGGCCGAACAGGCGCAGTTCCAGCGCCCGGGCGGCGTTCGACGCGCCGGCGACGGTGATCGCCCGGCGGTAGGCGTCCACCCGCCCCCCCGCGCCGCGTTCGATGTTGTCGAGTTCCGACGTCACCTTCTCTATGCGCCAGGCGGTCGCGACCAGCCCGATCAGGAAGAGAACGAAGATCAGCACGCTGATACGGCTCGTATCGGCCTCGATCACGTGGCCGACCCAGCCATTGATCCACGCGAGAGCCAGAGCGGCCGCACCGAACAGGTTGATCGCGGCGAATCGGCTCCAGAGCATCCATTGGTTCATCGGCGCACCACACTTTCGCCGGAATTGCGGGAAGGACGGGGCCTTGGCTGCCGTCACGCAAGGAACCCCACCCGGCACCACAATGTTCCTCGGGGTTCCCCGGAGAGGACGAAAGGATAGGGCGCCGCCGCCGCGCAAAGGGCCGGCGGCGGCCGCTGGGCCGCGCCGTCGGCCGGGATCCGCCCGCCGCGCGCGACATGCCTACCCCGACGACGCCGCGCCGCGGCGTGGCCTTCCCCGGGATCCCCGGCCGAAAGGGAAGCCTATGCCGCACGTCCCGCCGCCCTGCCGCTCGGCGCCCACCGTCCCCGACCGTCGCCGGGTGCGGTCCTCCGGAGTGGTCGCGCCCTGCCCAAACAAGCTAATCCGACCCAGCTATACCCCGCGTGTTCTTCTATGCCTCCGGAACAGTGCCAGTAACCGATCGAGATTTCCTCAGATCCATCAGCACTCCCGGTCGCGCCCACTCTCAGCTTCATGAGGTATCAACCACTTTTGGTCCTTACGATTTCAGCCCGCGATCACACAATAGTCCACGATTTCGTCATCTCCCCCATTGCCGGGCGTGTCCTCGGCGACGTCCTGTCGCCGCGGGCGCCACCGTCTCCTTGCGTTCCGCGAGGCCCGACCGGCTAAGAAAGGAAGCAGACACGTGCGTGAGATCCTGATCGCGGATTCCGGCCTCGACGACCTGGGATTCCTTCTCGAGCGCCTGCGCAAGGACGTCCATGTCATCCTGGTCGGCAGCGACGAGGACGCCCATGTGGCCCTTTGCGCGGCATTGGCGGAGCGCCCCGCGGCGATCCACCTGCTGGGCCATGGCGAACCGGGGCGTGTCCACATCGGTGCCGATCCGTTCGACGCCCGATCGCTGCTGGACCGCCACTGGCCGGCGGCCCCGGCCACGGAGATCCTGGTGCACGCCTGCCGGGTGGCCGAAGGCGCCACCGGCCAGGCGTTCCTGAAGCGCCTGTCCTATGCCACCGGCGCCAGCGTCGCGGCCGCGTCGCGCCCGGTCGGCCACTCGTCCCTGGGCGGCGCGTGGAGCCTCGATGCCCGCATCGGCCATGTCCGCACCGCCGCCCCCTTCGAGGGGCACGAGGGGTGGCCGCACCTGCTGGTGGTGGACGGCCCCGCGACCGAGGGCGACGACACCCTCACCAGCGACGACGCCGGCGACACCATGTCCGGCCTCGGCGGCAACGATTCCCTGATCGGCGGCCTCGGCAACGACCACCTCTTCGGCAACGGCGGCAACGACACGCTGCTGGCCGGCGGCGGCCGCGACACCCTCGACGGCGGCGCCGGCGCCGACCACATGGACGGCGGCAGCGGCTTCGACTTCGTCTCCTACGAGCAGACCACGGGCAACCTGGTGCTCGACCTGTCCAACCCGGGCAACAACGCCGGCGACGCCGCGGGCGACAGCTTCAGCGGCATCGAGGTGTTCGTCCTGGGCAACCAGGACGACACGTTCGTGGGCGGCGACGGCGCCGACTGGGTGTGGGCCCACAACGGCAACGACATCGAGTACGGCGGCCTCGGCAACGACACCCTCGAGGCCGGCGGCGGAAACGACGTGCAGTACGGCGAGGCCGGCGACGACGTGATCGCCGGGCGTGCCGACGACGACACCATGTACGGCGGCGCCGACAACGACCAGATCGAGGGGGACGGCGGCTCCGACGTGGTTTACGGCGGCACCGGCAGCGACTCCCTGGCCGGCGATGCCGAGGCCGACACCCTCTACGGCGGCGAGGGCGACGACTTCCTTTACAGCGCCTACGACGAGCGCGACCCCGACGGCACCCAGCGCTTCTTCGCCACCGAGAACCCGGAGGACCGGGTGGCCGGCCAGGCCGACCAGTACTACGGCGAGGGCGGCGACGACCGCTTCGTCGTCTACGACGCCGACGACGTGAACGCCTCGGTGATCTACGACGGCGGCACCGGCACCGATTCCATCGACGTGCAGACCGCTGAAGCCGTCGATTTCGAAGGCATGACACTGACCGCCGTCGAGCGTGTCGACCTGGCCGGTGGCGGCACCCACGACATCCGCCTCACCGCCGCCCAGGTCAACGCCCTCAACAGCATCGTGGGCGGCGACGGCGACGTGCTTCACATCGTCGGCTCGGCCGCCGACGTGGGCGATCTCAGCGGCAAGGTCAGCGCGGGCATCGACGTCCAGTACACCGTCGACGGCGGCGGCGACACCCTGTCGGGCGGTGACGGAAACGACACCCTGTCGGGCGGCGACGGAAACGACACCCTGTCGGGTGGCGACGGAAACGACACCCTGTCGGGTGGCGACGGAAACGACACCCTCGATGGCGGTGGCGGCAACGACACCACGGGCGGCGGTGACGGCGGTTCCGACGGGGGTGGTTCCGACGGGGGCGGCTCCGATGGCGGCGGCACGGGTGGCGGCTCCGGTGGCGGCGGTGACGGCGGCGGTGGCGGCACGCCCCCGGTCGTCGGCGAGACCGTGTTCGGCACCGGGGCCAACGACGCCATGGCCGGCGACGGCAACGCCAACACCATCTTCGGCGATCTCGGCGACGACACCATCTTCGGCGACTTCGGCGACGACGCCCTCTACGGCAACCAGCAGTCCGACGCCCTCTACG
>NZ_BAAKJB010000035.1:0-68578 GCF_059703765.1 Azospirillum sp. NS33
CCCCGGCTCGGCGGCGGCGCTGCTGGAGGGCGACGCGCTGGCGGCGCTGGGCCGCGAGGACGCGGCGCTCGACGCGTACGGCCGGGCGATCGCCGCGGCGCCCGGCGACGGCGCCGCGTTCTCGGGCCGTGCCCGGCTGCTGTTGCGGCGCGCCGCCGGGCCGCCGCCGCCGCCACGCCCGCCGCTCCGGCGGCCGCGCCTGCTGGCCGGCGAACTCGGCCGGATGGGACGCTTCGGCAACCAGCTCCTGCAGTACGCCTCGCTGCGGGCCCACGCGGAGCGCCACGGCCTGGACTTCGAGGCGCCGGACTGGGTCGGCCGCACCCTCTACGGGCTCGACGATCCCTACCCCGGGCCGCCGCTTCCGTTCCTGCGCCCCGACGGGGCGGCCTTCGCCGCCATGCTGACCGGGGCCGCGCCAGACCGCTGCGCCGGCCGCTCGGTGGTCGGCTATTTCTGCGGCGACACCACCCCCCTGGCCCCGCACCGCGACCGGGTGCGGGGGTGGCTGACCCCCGCCGGCGCGGCGGCGGCCCGGGTGGACGGTGCCGTCGCGGCGCTG
This sequence comes from Azospirillum sp. NS33, assembly GCF_059703765.1. NCBI lineage: Bacteria > Pseudomonadati > Pseudomonadota > Alphaproteobacteria > Rhodospirillales > Azospirillaceae > Azospirillum > Azospirillum sp. NS33. Next base: position 563 of record NZ_BAAKJB010000035.1, read on the forward strand.
GCGGCGCGCGGGCGCACCGTGGTGGCCCTGCACCTGCGCCGCGGCGATTACGGCGGCGACCGCTTCTGGATCGCCCCGGCCGCCTGGTACCTGGACTGGCTGGCCCGGCTGTGGCCCACCCTGGACCGTCCGGTGCTCTACGTCGCCACCGACGCCCCGCCGCTGGTGGCGCGTTTCGCCGCCTACGCGCCGCTGACGGCGGCCGAGGTGGCGGACCCGCTGCCGGGGGCGGAGTTCTTCGTCGACCACGGCGTGCTGGCGCGGGCTGACGTGGTGGCCGTGTCCAACAGCACGTTCTCGGTGACCGCGGCGATGCTCAACCCCTCGGCCGGCCCGTTCGTCCGCCCCGACCGCCGCGCCGCCCGGCTGGTGCCCTTCGATCCCTGGGGCGGCCCGGTGCTGTGGGACTGATCCGGCGGATCAGCGGTGGCGGACGTACAGGGCGTCGCCCCAGCTGTGGTGGTGCGGGCTGATCTCGGCCACCCGGGCGAAGCCGTGGCTGGCCAGCAGATCGTCGACGTCGGCGATCAGCCCGGCACCGCTGTACAGCTCGGCGTAGTTGCACTCGGCGATGACCGCGTCGATCCCGTCCAGCAGCGGCCGGGCGCCGGCGAGGACGCGCAGCTCCGCGCCCTGGGTGTCGATGGCCAGCACGTTGTACGCGTCCGGCGCGATGCCGTCGTCCGCGAGGACCGCCGGCAGGGTCCGCGTGGCGACCGCGATCGTGCCCGTGACGGTGATGTGGGGATAGACCTCGAGGTGCTCCTTGGGCGTCAGCAGGGAGCTGGACTGGCTGTTGCTCATCCGGGTGAAGGAGGCGGTGCCGGGGGTGTCGGACACGGCGGCCTCGAGGCAGGTCACGTCCGGGTTCTCGGCGAAGCGGCGGCGCAGCCGGGCGAAGGTGTCGGGATCGGCCTCGACGAACACGACACGGCGGCAGCCGGCCGCCACGTAGGTGTCGTACTCCTCGCCCTCGTGGGCCCCGACATGGACGATGCCGCGCGGCACCACGCCATGGCGCGGGAACAGCTCGGCGTAGCGGAACATCGCGCGGTCGCGGGCGAACAGGCGGCCCCAGTGGCGCGGCGCCACGGCGAGGTGGAGGCCGGGGTGGCCGTCGTCGGGCGGGGTGGGGTGGTGCGCGAGGTTGCGGTCGGCGAAGCGGAACAGGGAGTAGCCGTACCCCTGGAGCCGGGCGTAGAGGGCGGCCAGATGGCGGCCCGCCTCGCCCTGGTCGAACTGGACGTAGTCGATCCGGCGCGCCGCCAGCAGGCCGGCCGCGCCGTCCAGGGCGGCGACCGGGTCGGCGCAGCCGTCCAGCACCAGCCAGTCGATGTGGCGCACCCCCGCCCCGGCGCTCCAGCGGTCGAGCTGCGGGTCCGGGGTCACCAGCGCGCTGCCGGCGCCCTCCGGCACGGCCGCATCGCGCCCGGCGGCGACCAGGCGCGCCCGGGCCGGCAGGAACGCCTTCCTGAGCGCGCGCCCCGCCGCGGTTCCGTCGCTCATCACCCCGCTCCTTCCCGAGATTGCGCCACCGTGCGAAGTGTGCTGCCTTGGGCGGCACGAGTTGCGCGGGGCCACGCATGCTGCCGGTTCACTTCCTGACCATCGTCCTCAACGGGGAACCGTTCATCCGCCATCACCTGGAGGTGTTCCGCCGGCTGCCCTTTCCCTGGCGCTGGCACATCGTGGAAGGCGTCGCCGCATTGGTCAACGACTCCTCGTGGTGTGCCCGGCGCGGCGGCCGCGTTCCGGCCGACCGCCACCGCGACGGGCGCAGCAGCGACGGCACGACGGCGTATCTCGACCGCATCGCCGCCGAGGAGCCGGAGCGGGTCGCGCTGTACCGCAAGCCGCCGGGCGCGTTCTGGCAGGGCAAGGTGGAGATGGTCCGCGCCCCGCTGCCGGCGATGACCGAGGAGTGCCTGTTGTGGCAGGTCGACGCCGACGAGCTGTGGACCGCCGGCCAGATCGTGCGCGCCCACCGTCTGTTCCAGGAGCACCCCGGGCGCACCGCGGCGCTCTACTTCTGCCATTTCTTCGTCGGCCCCGGCCTGGTCACCGCCGGCGTCGACCAGTACGGCAACCACCGCGGCTACGAGTGGCTGCGCACCTGGCGCTACCGTCCGGGCGACGTCTGGCATTCCCACGTGCCGCCGCGCCTGCTGCGCCCGCAGCCCGCCGGCACCGCCATCGACGTCGGCGCCGCCGACCCCTTCTTCCAGGAGGAGACGGCCGCCGCCGGCCTGGTCTTCCAGCACTTCGCCTACGCCACCGCCGACCAGGTCGCGTTCAAGGAGAGCTACTACGGCTACGACGGCGCGGTGGAACGCTGGCGCGCGCTGCAGCAGGCGGGGCCGGGGCCGCACCGCCTCGGCGCCTTCTTCCCCTGGGTCGGCGACCAGGCCCTGGTCGAGCGGGCCGAGCAGGCGGGGATCGCGCCGCTGGCCCGGCCCGACGCCGCCGGAGCGTGGGGCTTCGTGCCGCCGGCCCGGCCCGCCACCATGGCGCCGGCGGCGCGGCTGCTGCGCGGCGCCGGCCCGGGGCCGCGCCGGCGGGTGCTGGCGGCCGGCGCCGCCCCGGAGATCGCGGCCGAGCTGGTGCGCCGCGTCGCCGTGGTCCGGCTGGACGGGCTGGCCGGCGTGCTGCGCACCTCCGCCCTGCTGCGGGAGCTGCGCCGCGCCCTTCCGCTGGCGCGGGTCACCGTGTTTGCGCCGGACGCGGAGGAGGCGCTGCGCGCCTGCCCGTACGTCAACCAGAGGGTGAATTTGCCGGCGCTCGACGGCCGGGCGCCCGACGACCCGCTGGTCGCCGGGCTGTGCGCGGAGGTGGCGCAACGCTTCGGCGGGGCCTTCGATCTGGCCATCGCGCCACGGCGCGGCGGCGACGGCGCAACCGCCAACCGGCTGATGCTGGCCACCGCCGCCCCGCTGCGCCTGGGCCACGCCACGGGCGACGCCGCCACTGACGCGCTGCTCACCCACCTCATGCCGGCCCCGGCCGGGGACCGCCCGGCGGGGAGCGCGGCGGCCGACCCGGCGGTGGCCACCGCCGAGGACGCGGCCGCCGCCCTCGCCCTGCTGGGTGCCCTGCACCCCGGGCCCCACGACCCGGCCACCGAGGTGTGGGCGACCGCGGAGGGCGAGGCGGCGGCGGCGGCGGCGCTGGCCGCGGGGCCGTCGGCGCGCTGGCGCTGCCTGGTCGGCGTGCCCGACGGCGGCGAGGCGGGCGAGCTGATCGACCTGTGCCGCCGCCTCGCCGCACCGGGCGACATGGCGCTGGTTCTGGCCGGCGGCGACGCCGCCCGGGCGACCGCGGCGCGGATTGCCGCCGCCGCCGGTCCGGCTGCCTGCGTCGAGCGGATCGGGGCGCTGTCGGTGGACGCGTTGTGCGCGCTGTCGCTGCGGTGCGACCTCTTCGTCGGCGCCGGGTCGCCGCCGCTGGACGTCGCCGCCGCGGCGCGCCTGCCCCTGGCCGCGATGGGGCCGGGCCACGGCAACCCGGGCGCCGCCGCGGCGGAGCGGGCGATCCGCGGCTGGCTGGCCCAGCGGGTCCGCTAGACAACCGGCGGAAAGGACGGAGCGGAATGGAACGGTTGGAGAGCATGGTCCGCGGCCCCGGCACCGCCCCGGTCCCCGCGGACGCCGGCGTCGCCGGTGCGGTCACGGTGCGCGACGCGCTGGCGGCCGCGGTGGGGCTGGAGCGGGCCGGGCGCGACGCCGAGGCCGAGCGGCTGTACCGCGCCGTGCTGGCGGCCGACGCGACGGCGACCGCGGTGTGGCAACGCCTTGGGGCGCTGGCGCTGCGCGGCGCCCGGCCGAAGGTGGCGGCGCGCTGTTTCGCACGGCTGATGCTGCTCGACCCGGGCCGGGCGTCGGCCATGCACAATCTGGGCGAGGCGCTGCGGCAGGCGAGGCGGCCGGGCCAGGCGGTGGTGGCGCTGGCCCGCGCCCTGCGGCTGCGACCCGATTACGCCCGGGCGATGGCGGCGGTCGGCACGGTCCACGAGTCCCAGGGCCGCGAGCGCCGCGCCCGGCGCTGCTACCTGCGGGCCCTCGCCCTGGATCCGGCGCTGCCGGCGGTGTGGCATGGCACGGGGCTGCATCTGGCGCGGATCAACCGCCACGAGGCGGCGATCCGCCTGCTCCGCCGGGCGGCCACGCTGGCGCCCGGCGACGCCGGGGTGGCGAGCGATCTCGGCTCGGTGCTGTGCGAGGCCGGGCACGCGGCGCAGAGCCGGCCCTGGCTGGAGCGGGCGGCGGCGTTGCTGCCGGCGGACGTCGCCGTCCTGACCCGGCTGGCCGGGCTGGCGATGCGGGAGACCGACCACGACACCGCGCGGCGCCAGTCGGCGCGGGCCCGGCGGCTCGGCCCGGACAGCGGGAACGCCGACCTCTGCGACGGCATCCTGGCCATGCTGCGCAGCGATTTCGACGCGGCGCTGCCGCTGTCGCTGCGGGCCCTGGTGCTGGCGCCCGACGGCGCCGCCGCCCTCATCAACGCCGGTCTGGTGCTGAGCACCGTGGGCCGGCGCGACCAGGCGCTGGCGTGGGGCCGGCGGCTGCTGCGCCTGGACCCGCGCAGCGCCGTCGGACGCTTCAACCTTTCGATGCTCCTCTTGGCGCAGGGCGCCTTCGCCGAGGGCTGGCCGCTCTACGAGGCCCGCTGGGAGATGCCGGGCACCCTGCGGCCGGCCAACGCCCCGTCGTGGGATGGCAGCCCGCCGGCCGGCCGCACCATCCTGCTGACCGCCGAGCAGGGCCACGGCGACACCCTCCAGTTCGTGCGGTACGCCACGCCCCTGGCGGCGCGCGGCGCGCGGGTGGAGCTGTACGTGCAGCCCGCCCTGACGCGGCTCCTGGCCGCCATGCCCGGGGTGGCCGCGGTGCACGGGTTCGGCGACCCGCTGCCGCCTTGCGACGCCGTGGCGCCCCTGCTGAGCCTGCCCGGGCTGATGGGCACCCGGCTCGACACCGTGCCGGCGGCGATTCCCTACCTGCGCGGCGCCGCGGCGGACCGCGCCGTGTGGCGGCACCGCCTGGCCGGCGAGTCGCGCCTCAAGGTCGGCCTGGTGTGGGCGGGCGAAGCCCACCGCGACGACTTCAAGGCCCATTCGGTCGACCGCCGGCGCAGCCTGCGGCTGGACGATCTGGCCCCCCTGGCCGCGGTGCCGGCGGTCGCCTTCTACAGCCTGCAGAAGGGAACCCCGGCGGAGCAGCTCCGCACCCCGCCGGCCGGCCTGCACCTGGTCGACTGGATGGACGCGGTCGGCGACTTCGCCGACACCGCCGCCCTGGTCGAGCAGCTCGACCTCGTCGTCACCGTGGACACCTCGGTGGCCCATCTCGCCGGGGCGGTGGGGCGGCCGGTGTGGGTGCTGTCCCGCTTCGACGCCTGCTGGCGCTGGCTGGACAACCGCGCCGACAGCCCGTGGTACCCGACGATGCGCCTGTTCTACCAGCGGACGCCGGGGGACTGGGCCCCGGTGGTCGCGGCGGTGGCCGACGCGCTGGCGGCGGTCGCGGCGGCGCGGTCGGCGCCGCCGCCGTGCTAAGCGGGGAGTCCGACCTCCGCCCACCCATGGGCAGGCTCGGAATCCCCGCACAATCACGGAGTCCGCAGGGTTCGCCGGGCCGCTGCCCCGTCCCACCGGCTTCCACCTTTCGACCCGGACGCGCCGTCCGGGACCACCATGCGTCCCCGGTGCTGGGGCCGGCGCCGGCGGGAGGCCCTTCCCGGCCGCCGGGACGGTGGTGCGCATTCGGTGAGCGGACTCTGTGCGCATTGCCGGAAAATTGGGCGATCGGGGGGCCGCCACCGCCGCCGCGGGGCGCCTGGGGGGCGTGGCCGCGGGATCGCGTGCATTTGGCCCGTTTGTTGCTATAAGCGGTGTCCGGGCCGGTTCCCAGCGGTGGTGACCGGCGCGCGGGAGTGCTGCGATGGAGTTGACCCTACCGGACCTGTTGTGGATCGCAACGGCGACCGGGCTCGTGCTGATCATGCAGGCCGGGTTCCTCTGCCTGGAAACCGGCCTGACGCGGTCGAAGAACTCCATCAACGTGGCGATGAAGAACGTCGTCGACTTCGTCGTCTCACTGCTGGCGTTCTGGGCGGTGGGCTACGGGGTCATGTTCGGGCTCAGCCACGCCGGGTGGATCGGCACCACCGGCTATTTCGTGGAGGCGGAGACCGCGGGCGACTCCATCTTCTTCCTGTTCCAGGCCATGTTCTGCGCCACCGCGGTCACCATCGTCTCGGGCGCGGTGGCCGAGCGCATGACCTTTTCCGGCTACATCGTCGTCTCGTTGCTGGTGGCCGGGTTGATCTACCCCCTGTTCGGCCACCTCGTGTGGAACGGGCTGGACGGACCGGCCCTGCACGGCCTGTTGGGCGCCGCCGGGTACGTCGACTGGGCGGGGTCGAGCGCGGTCCACCAGCTCGGCGGCTGGGTGGCGCTGGCGCTCCTGCTGGTGGTGGGGCCGCGGCTGGGGCGCTTCGACCCGGTGACCGGGCGGGCCCGGCCGGTCGCCATGTCGAACCTGCCGCTGGCCGCGCTGGGCGTGCTGCTGCTGTGCTTCGGCTGGATCGGCTTCAACGGCGGCACCACCCTGCGCCTCGACGACCGCATCGGCCGGATCATCGCCAACACCTGCCTGGCCGCGGCCAGCGGCGGCGTCGCGGCGATGGCGCTGGGCTGGATGATCGCCCGGCGGGCCGAGGTCACGGCGCTGCTCAACGGCCTGCTGGCCGGGCTGGTGGCGATCACCGCGAACTGCCACGCGGTGTCCTTCGGCTCGGCCCTGGTGATCGGGGCGGTGGCCGGGGTCATCGGCATCTGCGTCGAGCGCGGCCTGCTGTTCCTGCGCGTCGACGACGCGGTCGGCGCCGTGCCGGTGCATCTGGGCGCCGGCATCTGGGGCATCCTGGCGGTCGCCCTGTTCGGCCGGCCGGAGCTGCTGGGCACCGGGCTCGACTTCCGCCAGCAGCTCCTGATCCAGGCCGAGGGACTGCTGGTCTGCTTCGTCGTCGCCTTCGTCGTGCCCTATCTGGTGTTCCGGCTGATGGCCCGGGCGATGCGCCTGCGCGTGCTGCCCGAGCACGAGGAGATCGGCCTCAACGTCTCCGAGCACGGCGCCAAAACGGAGATGCACGACCTCTACGAGGTGCTGCAGGAGCAGGCGCGCACCGGCAACCTGTCGCTGCGGGTGCCCGTGGACCCCTTCACCGACGCCGGCCAGATCGCCGCCCGCTACAACCATGTGATGGACCGCCTGGAGGAGGCGGTGGCCAAGACCGAGGCCATCGTGCGGACCGCCAACGACGCCATCGTGATCTTTTCCGCCGGCGGCCGGGTGCTGTTCCACAACACCCTGGCCGAGCGCATGTTCGGCCGCAGCGCCGAGATCTTTCCCTTTCTCGGCGCCGCCGACCTGGCGTCGGGGCTGGAGGAGTGGGACGACGGCGAGCACACCCTGTTCGAGACCTCGGGACGCCACGCCGACGGCCACCGCTTTCCCATCGAGGTGACCTCGGCCACCGCCCACACCCAGTTCGGCCAGCTCCGCATCCTCACCTTCCGCGACATCGCCGAGCGCAAGCGCGCCGAGGAGGAGCTGCGCGAGAGCGAAGCGCGCTTCAAGACCGTGTTCAACGAGGCCGCCTTCGGCATGCTCATGCTGTCGGAGGGAGGGCTGGTGCTCGACGCCAACGCCACCTTCCTGCGCATGCTCGCCCATGGCCGGTCGGCGGCCGGCGCCGCGGCGCCGCACGCCCGGGTCGCCCGGGTCGTCGACATCGTGCACGACGACGATCTCACCGGGGTCGGCCGCGCCGTGGCCGAGGTGGCGTCGGGGCGCGCCCTCAAGGGCTCGGTCGAGGCGCGGCTGATCTGCGCCGACGACCACATCATATGGGCCCGCCTGTCGCTGACCCATGCCCGGCTGGCCGGCCACGTCGCCCCGGTGGCGCTGGCGGTGGCCGAGGACATCACCACGGCGCGGCGCGACGCCCGCGCGCTCAGCCTCGCCGCCTCGGTGTTCGCCAACACCAAGGAGGCGATCGCCATCTTCGACGCCCACGGCGCCATCGAGACGGTCAACGCCGCCTTCCGTCAGGTGCTCGGCTTCAGCGAGCGCGAAGCGCGCGGGCTGTCGCTGGCCCATCTCGGCAGCGCCCGCTACAGCCGGGAGGAATACGAGACGATCCTCGGCGCCGTCCGCGTCGACGGGGCGTGGCAGGGTGAACTGCTGATCCGCAGCAAGGACGAGGCGCTGCTGCCCATGTGGGTGTCGATCTCGGTGGTGCGCGACCCCACCGGCGAGGTCACCCACCGCGTCGCCCTGTTCACCGACCTCAGCGAGCGCAAGCAGCAGGAGGAGGCGATCTGGCGCCACGCCAACTTCGACGCGGTGACCGGCCTGCCCAACCGCCGCCTGTTCCTCGACCGCCTGTCCCAGGCGATCGAGCAGGCGCGGCGCACCGGCAAGCAGGTGGGGCTGCTGTTCCTCGACCTCGACCGCTTCAAGGCGGTGAACGACACCCTGGGCCACAAGGCCGGGGACGAGCTTCTGGTCCAGGTGGCGGTGGCGGTGCGGGCCTGCGTGCGCAGCTCCGACACGGTGGCCCGCCTGGGCGGCGACGAGTTCACCGTGCTGCTGACCAACCTCGCCGACGCCGACACCCTCGACCTGGTCGCCCGCAAGATCGTCGCCGCGGTGGCCAGCCCGATGACCCTGGAGGGCGGCGAGGTGCAGGTGTCGACCTCGATCGGCGCGGCCTCGTTCCCGCAGCACGCGGACGACGCCGACGACCTGCTGCGCAAGGCCGACGCCGCGCTCTACCAAGCCAAGGCCCAGGGGCGCAACCTGCACCAGGTCTTCACCGAGGAGCTCAACCAGCGCACCCGCCAGCGCCTGGACTTCGAGAGCCGCTTCGCCCGCGCCCTCCAGCACGGCGAGCTGTTCATGGTCTACCAGCCCCAGCTCGACCTGCGCAGCCGCGCCGTCTTCGGGCTGGAGGCGCTGGTGCGCTGGCGCTCCCCCGACCACGGGCTGGTCGGCCCCGACGTGTTCGTCGGGCTGGCCGAGGAGCTGGGGCTGGCGATCAAGCTGGGCAACCACGTGATCGCCCTGGTGTGCGCCGACATGGTGCGCATGAAGGCCCAGGGGCAGGGCCACCTGCGCGTGTCCATCAACGTCTCGGTCAAGCAGCTCGCCGAAGGGGCGGCGCTGGAGGAGACCCTGGTCGCGGCCTGCCGGCAGCACGGCATCGACCCCTCGGTGCTGACGGTGGAGCTGACGGAGAACAGCCTGCTGGCCTCGGAGGACGAGGCGGTTCCCCTGCTGGAGCGCCTCAACGCCCGTGGCATCGCCGTGTCGCTGGACGATTTCGGCAAGGGCTACTCGTCGCTGTCGCGCCTGAAGCGCCTGCCGGTGCAGGAGATCAAGATCGACCGGGAGTTCGTCGAGGCGCTGCCCGACGACGAGGACGACCGCGTGCTGGTGTCGGCCATGGTCGCCATGGCGCGCAGCATGGAGATCGACGTCATCGCCGAGGGGGTGGAGACCGAGGCGCAGGCCGAGTGCCTGTCGTCGCTGGGTTGCGTCAAGGCGCAGGGCTACCTGCTGGGGCGGCCGATGCCGCTCGACGACGCGCTCGCCTTCCTGTCCGGCGCGCCCTCGGCGCCCCTGCCGTCGCCGGGCAAGCGGCGTACGGCCCTGCACTATGTGGCCCCCGCGGGCGACGATTGAGCGGGCGCGGCGGGCCGGCGGGCGGCCGGGGGTAACCCGTATTTGTCACCGTCAACGCGGTGTCCGGCCCGCCACGGCCCCACATGGCGATTGAATCCGGGCCGTACGTCCGGTCATCATGCCGGCCTCGACGGAGCAGAGAGGGGCGTGTACGCTTGTGCCGGCAGTGAGCATCCCGAACCCGGGGACGGGAGCCGACGGCTCCGGCGCGTCCGACCACCGTCTCGACCTCACGGTCTGTGACCACGAGCCGATCCACATCCCCGGCTCCATCCAGCCCCACGGCCTGCTGGTGGTGGCCGACCGTGCCACCGGGCGCGTCGTGGCGGGCGCCGGCGCCCTTGAGGAGCGCCTGACCCCGTCGTGGCTGGACCGTCCGCTGGAGGAGGTGCTGGGCGTCGACGCCGCGGCCGCCGCCCGGGGCGGGGGGCGCGGCGGGCCGGGGCCGGCGGGTCCGTTTCCGGCGGGCCCCTATCCCATTGGCGGGGTCGCCGGGGTGGCGGAGCGGTTCGACGCCGTGGCCGCCGTCGTCGGCGCGCACCTGGTGGTGGAGCTGGAGCCGGCGACCCCCGCGGCCGACGCGGCCGCCGTGCTGAGCGATCTCGACGACATCGGCGGCGCGTTCGAGCGGGCCGGCGGCCTGGACGACCTGTGCGCCCGGGCCGCGGCCGTCTTCCGTCGGGTCACCGGGTTCGACCGTGTGATGATCTACCGCTTCCATGAGGACGGGGCCGGCGAGGTGGTGGCCGAGGACACCGAGCCCGGCGTGCCGTCCTTCCTCAACCACCACTTTCCCGCCACCGACATCCCGGCCCAGGCCCGCGCGCTGTACCTGCGCAACCGCGTGCGGGTCATTCCCGACGTCGCCTATACGCCGGCGCCGTTGCGGCCCGACGCCGCCGGGCTGGAGGGGCTCGACCTCAGCGACGTCGCGTTGCGCAGCGTGTCGCCGGTCCACGTGCAGTATCTGAAGAACATGGGGGTGGCGGCCTCGGCCTCGGTGTCGATCGTCACCGACGGGGTGTTGTGGGGGCTGGTCGCGTGCCATCACTGGACGCCGCGGCCCCTGCCGTACGCGGTGCGGATGGTCTGCCGCACCATGGCCGGCGGCCTGGCCCGCCAGATCCGCGCCAAGGAGGACGCCGGGCTGCACCGCGAACGGGTCCGCGTGCGCTCGGCCGAGGACGAGGTGGTCGGGCATCTGACCGTCACCGCCGACGTGCGCCGCTTCATGGAGGAGGGCGGCGACCGGCTGCGGCGCATGCTCGACGGCGACGGCTTCGCCGTGCTCCAGGGCGACGACGTGTACGTCGGCGGCCGCCATCCCGAGCGGGCGCGGATCGAGGCCGTCGCCGCCTGGGCCATCGGCCGGGCGGCCCCGGTGTTCAGCACCTCCGCGCTGTCCGACGAGTGGGCCGCGGCCGGCGACATCGCGGCGCTGGCCAGCGGGGTGCTGGCCGTCGCCGTGCCGTCCGATCCGCCGATGCTCCTGCTGTGGTTCCGCGCCGAACGGGTGGAGGTGGTCAATTGGGCGGGAAACCCGCACAAGCCGGCCGGCGTGGACGCGGCCGGGGCGTTGACGCCGCGGGCCTCCTTCCAGGCGTGGAGCGAGACGGTGCGGGGACGGTCGCGGCCGTGGACCCCGGTGCATCTCGAAGCGGCGCGCCGGCTCGCGCGCGTCCTGCTGGAGACCGTGCAGAACCAGCGCATCCGCGAACTCAACCGCCAGCTCAGCGCGACCAACAGGACCAACGAGCACCTGCTGCGGCAGAAGGAGTGCCTGATCGGCGAGGTGAACCACCGCGTGAAGAACAGCCTGCAGATGGTGTCCTCGTTCCTCAGCATGCAGGCCAGGGGCTCGGGCGACCCGGCGGTGGTGCGCGAACTGAACGAGGCGCAAAGCCGGATCGCCGCCATCGCCCTGGTCCACCGGCGCCTCTACGTCGACGAGAACGTCGAGTTCATCGATCTCGCGCGCTACATCGAGGACATCTGCGCGGACATGGGCGCGTCGCTCGGCGCGGAGTGGCAGGCGGCGCTCAGCCTCGACCTCAGCCCGGTGGTGGTCGCCACCAACCTCGCGGCCAATGTCGGGCTGATCCTGACGGAGCTGGTCATCAACGCCACCAAATACGCCTATGGTGGACGGCCGGGGCCGATCCGCATCCGCCTCGACCAGCATCACGACCGGTTCCGCCTCGCCGTGGCGGACTCCGGCACGGGCAAGTCCGACGGCGCGGAAGGCTTCGGCACGCGGATGCTGCGCACCATGGTGCGCCACATCAAGGGCACGCTGGAGGAGCAGGACGAGGCGCCGGGCCTGCGCACCGTGGTCAGCGCGCCGGTGACCTGAGCCGGGGCGACGCCGCGGCCCTCCCCCCCGAATCCCGCGCACTGGCCCGCCCATTCGCCGTAAGCTGGCGGTGGCGCGGGCCGGCGGCGGACCCAGGGACACACACCGGGACGGACACAGGGCGGACATGACGCGGCACGGTGATCAGCGGGTGCGGGTGCGGGTGCGCGGGCAGGTCCAGGGGGTCGGCTTCCGTCCGCACGTCCATGCCCTGGCGCGACGCCATGGGTTGACCGGCTGGGTGCTGAACGACACCGAGGGCGTGCTGCTGGAGGCGCAGGGTGACGACACCGCCGGCTTCCTCGCGGCGCTGGCGGCCGAGGCGCCCCCCCTGGCCCGTGTCGACTCCGTCGACGCCGGGCCCGTCCCCGCGGTGGCGGGCGAGGACGGCTTCGCCATCCGCCACAGCGTCGGCGGCGCGGCCATCGCCACCGGCGTGGCGCCCGACGCCGCGGTGTGCCCGGCCTGCCTGGCCGAGCTGTTCGACCCGGCCGACCGGCGTCACCGCTACGCCTTCCTCAACTGCACCCATTGCGGGCCGCGCTACACCATCACCCGGCGCCTGCCCTACGACCGGCCGCAGACCGCGATGGCCGGATTCCCCCTGTGCCCGGCCTGCGCGGCGGAATACGACGACCCCGGCGACCGCCGCTTCCACGCCCAGCCGACGGCCTGCCCGGCCTGCGGGCCGCGCCTGTCCCACCCGCCGGAGGCCGTGCTCGCCGCGCTCGCGGCGGGGCGGATCGTCGCCCTCAAGGGGCTCGGCGGCTTCCATCTCGCCTGCGACGCCGGCCGCGGCGACGCGGTGGAGCGGCTGCGGACCGTCAAGCAGCGCAACGGCAAGCCCTTCGCCCTGATGGTCGCCAACCCGGCATCGGCGGCCCGTCACGTCCACCTCGACCGGGGCGAGCGGGCGCTGTTGGAGGGGGTGGCCCGGCCGATCGTGCTGCTGCGCCGCCGCGACGACGGCCCGCCGCTGGCCCCGGCGATCGCCCCCGGCCTGGCGTGGCTGGGCGTCATGCTGCCCTACACGCCGCTGCACCACCTGCTGTTCCACGAGGCCGCCGGGCGTCCGGCCGGAACGGCGTGGCTGGAGGAGGCGCAGGACCTGACCCTGGTCATGACCTCGGCCAACCCCGGGGGCGAGCCGCTGGCCATCGCCAACGACGAGGCGCACCGCCGGCTGGCCGGCATCGCCGATCTGGTGGTTGACCACGACCGCGCCATCGTCGTGCGGGCCGACGATTCGGTGGTGCGGCGTGTCGCCGGCGCGCCGGCGTTCCTGCGCCGCGGCCGCGGCGTCGTGCCGGAGCCGATCCGGCTGCCCCGGGCGGTGCCGCCGCTGCTGGCGGTCGGCGCCCACCTCAAGGCGGCGGTCTGCGTCACCCGTGGTGACCAGGCGTTCCTGTCGCAGCACATCGGCGACCTCGACAGCCCGGCCACCCTGGACTTCCTGGAGGAGACGGTCGACCACCTGCTGCACATCCTGGGGGTGACGCCGGAGGCGGTCGCCCACGACGCCCACCCGGACTTCCCGTCGACCCGCTTCGCCCGGCGGTTCGCCGACGCCCGGGGCGTGGCGGCGGTGCCCGTGCTGCACCACCACGCCCACGTCGCCGCGGTGGCCGCCGAGCACGGGGTGGACGGGCCGCTGCTGGGGCTGGCGCTGGACGGGTTCGGCCTGGGCGAGGGCAACGAGGCGTGGGGGGGCGAGATGCTGCTGGTGGACGGCGCGCGCATGGAGCGGCTCGGCCATCTGGCCCGGCTGGCCCAGCCCGGCGGCGACCTGGCGGCGCGCCAGCCCTGGCGCATGGCCGCGGCGGCGCTGCACCGCATGGGCCGCGGCGACGAGATCGGGCCGCGGCTGGCGGCGTGCGGGCCGGCCGAGGGGGTGCGGCGGATGATCGAGGCCGGGATGAACGCCCCGCTCACCAGCTCCTGCGGGCGCTGGTTCGACGCCGCCTGCGGCCTGCTCGGCGTGCGCGCCACCGCGGGGTACGAGGGCGAGGCGCCGATGGCCCTGGAATCCCTGGTGCGGCGGCCGCGGGTGGCGGCGGGCGCGTGGCGGGTCGCCGACGGCGTGCTCGATCCGACGCCGCTGCTGGAGCGGTTGCTGACGGTCGCCGATGCCCGCGAGGGGGCGGAGCTGTTCCACGGCACCCTGGTGGCGGCGCTGGTCGACTGGGCCCTGCCGGTGCTGCGCGCGCGCGGTCTGCGGCAACTGGCGCTGGCCGGCGGCTGCCTGATGAACGGGGTGCTGGCCGAGGGCCTGGTGGCGGCCCTCGCCGACGCCGGTGTCGATGGCCTGTTGGCCCGCCGCGCCCCGGCCAACGACGGCGGCCTCGCGCTGGGACAGGCCTGGGTGGCGTCCCAGGGGTGACCGGGCGTCCTCGCGCGCGTGCCGTTGCCACAGCGCGGTCCGGCCACGCGCAGGCCGGTGGCGTTGCCTGTCCAGTGATTGGCGGGCTTCGGCCGGGCCTTACCGCGTGCGGGCGGCGCGGAAGGCGCCGGGGGTCTCGCCGGCGCGCTTGCGGAAGCAGCGGCAGAAGTACCCGGGGTCGGCGAAGCCGAGATCGTAGGCGATCTGTGACACCGGCGCCGCGGTGTAGACGAGGTAGCGCTGCGCCTCCAGCAGCAGGCGGTCCTGCAGCACCTCGAAGGCGCTGCGGCCGGCCAGCGCGCGGCACACGCGGTTGAGCTTGCTTTCCGAGGTTCCCAGCGCACCGGCGAAGTCGGCGACCAGCCAGCGGTCGCGGTAGTGTTCCTCCACCAGGGTCCGGAAGCGCTGGAACAGCAGGCGGTGCTGGCTGTCGCGGCGGTCGGTGCCGGCCGGCCGGGCGAGCTGGCGCCAGAGCTGCACCAGCAGGGCGCGCAGCAGGGCATCGACCATCGTGGCGCGCCCCGGCTGCGGCCAGCGCACCTC
The DNA here is from genome assembly GCF_059703765.1 of Azospirillum sp. NS33. Classification (NCBI taxonomy): domain Bacteria; kingdom Pseudomonadati; phylum Pseudomonadota; class Alphaproteobacteria; order Rhodospirillales; family Azospirillaceae; genus Azospirillum; species Azospirillum sp. NS33. Next base: position 15,588 of record NZ_BAAKJB010000035.1, read on the forward strand.
GTCGTGCAGCGCGCCCACCATCCCCTCGACCGCGGCAAAACGGTCGGGTGTGCTGGAAAAGTCCAACACCGCCGGGGACCCCAGCAGGTCGGCCAGCACCCGCGCGTCGGGGGAACCGGGCGCCGCGCGCAGCAGGTCGCCGGACACGGACACCACCATGCCGCGGGTGTCGGGGGCCATGCGGAAGCCGTGGACGATGCCGGCGGGGACGACGATGGCGGCCGGGCCGGCGACCGGGCGGCGCTCGCTTTCGAACGTCGCCTCGACGCTGCCGCCCGCCACCACCAGCACCTGGAACAGGGTGGTGTGGAGGTGCGGCTTGATCTCCCAGTCGTACAAGGAGCTGCGGCTGGCCAGCGCCTCCAGATGCACGAATTCGCGGTCCTCCACGGCGCCTTCTTCGCCGTAGAGCGCGTAGAGCGGGACCGCGCGGGCCAGTGCCGGCATCGTCGGGACTCCCTCGGCGTCGGTCAGGATTGACCGGATAGTGCAAGATTTTCACCGATCCGTCCATTCCCATGGATGGCGGGACGGCCGTAGTCTCGGGGGCAATCGGGGTGTTGCCCCGCAATCGGCTGCACCAGCGGATGCGGCGGCGGTGTCCACCCGCTGCGCGCTGCCCTGGGGGAGGACGCCACCATGACCGTTCTGGACCTCGACCGCGCCAGCGACCTGCGCTTCGACCCGTACTCGCCGGCCTTCGACGCCGACCCCTACCCGACCTATGCGGCGCTGCGCGACCACGCGCCGTGCTTCTGGAGCGCCGACGCCGGCAAATGGGTGCTGACCCGCTACGACGACGTCCTCAACGCCCTCAACGACTGGCAGACCTATTCCTCGGCCAAGGGCAACCTGATGGACGAGTTCCCCGGCCGCGCCGGCAACACGCTGGGCTCCATGGACCCGCCGCGCCACGACCAGGTGCGGGCCATCGTCCAGGCGGCCTTCGCCAAGCGGAACCTCAACCATCTGGAGGACCCGATCCGCGGGATCGCCCGCGACGCCCTGGCGGCGGTGGCCGACCGCGGCGTGTTCGACTACGCCGAGGCGTATTCGTCGCACATCACCGTGAACCTCCTGTTCACCCTGCTGGGCCTGCCCGACGCCGACAACGCGGAGATCCGCGACAAGGCGGTGTTGATGGTGCAGTCCGACCCGGCCACCCGGCAGAAGGGTCCCGAGCACCTCGCCGCCTTCGACTGGGTCAAGGACTTCGCCTCGGCGGTCATCGCCGAGCGCGCCAAGGCCCCCGCCGACGACCTGATCAGCCAGCTCATCCTGGCCGAGGTGGACGGCCGCCGGCTCGACCTCATCCAGGTGCAGATGACGGTCACCACGCTGATCATGGCCGGGGTGGAGTCCCTGTCGGGCTTCCTCAACATGCTGGCCCTCAACCTCGCCGACTTCCCGGCCGAGCGGGCCCGGCTGCAGGCCGACCGCAGCCTGCTGCCCGGCGCCATCGAGGAGTCCCTGCGCTTCAACACCACGGCCCAGCGCTTCCGCCGCCGCCTGACCCGCGACGTGGAACTGCACGGCCGGACCATGCGGGCCGGCGACTTCGTCGCCCTGTGCTACGCCTCGGCCAACCGCGACGAGCGGAAGTTCGCCAACCCCGACGTCTACGACATCGCCCGCAACCCCAAGGGCCATCTCGGCTTCGGCGGCGGCGTCCACATCTGCCTCGGCAACTCGCTGGCGCGGCTGGCCTGCCGGGTGGCGATGGAGGAGTTCCTGGACGCCGTGCCCGACTTCACGCGGGCCGAGCCGACCCTGCGCTGGGTGCCGTCCTCGACGTTCCGCAGCCCGCTGGCGCTGCCGCTGGCGCGCGTTTGACCCGACATCCCGAAGGAATCCGACCATGGCAAGGATCATTTACATCGCGCACGACGGCGCCACCACCGAACTGGACGTGGCGGACGGCTGGACGGTGATGCAGGCCGCCGTGTCGAACGGCGTCGACGGGATCGAGGCGGAGTGCGGCGGGTCCTGCTGCTGCGCGACCTGCCACTGCTACGTCGACGAGGCCTTCGCCGACACCCTGCCGGCCCCCTCGGCGCAGGAGGACGGCATGCTGGAGAACGTGGTGGCCGAGCGCCGCGCCACCAGCCGGCTCGCCTGCCAGATCAAGGTGACGCCGACGCTCGACGGCCTGGTCGTGCGCCTGCCGGAGGCGCAGAGCTGATGGCCGCCGCCGCGCCGGTGGTCATCGTCGGCGCCGGGCAGGGCGGCGTGCAGGTGGCGGAGAGCCTGCGCGCCGAGGGCTACGACGGCGCCATCGTGCTGCTGGGCGACGAACCCCATGCCCCCTACCACCGGCCGCCGCTGAGCAAGGGGCTGCTGCTGGGGGAGATGGCCCCGGAACAGCTCGTCATCCGGCAGCCGGCGGCGCTGGCGAAGAAGGCCATCGCCCTGCGCACAGGCACGCGCGTCGCCGCGATCGACCGGGCCACCCGGGCCGTCGCGCTCGACGACGGCGAGCGCCTCGGCTACCGCGCCCTGGTGCTGGCGACGGGCGCACGGCCGCGCCGGCTGGCGGTGCCCGGTGGCGGCGCCCCGGGGGTGCACGCCCTGCGCACCCTGGACGACACCCTGGCCATCGCCGACGCCTTGCGGGCCGCGGCGCGGGTGGTGGTGGTCGGCGGCGGCTTCATCGGCCTGGAGATGGCGGCGGTCGCCCGCACGATGGGCAAGACGGTCACCGTGATCGAGTTCTCCGACCGCCTGATGGGGCGGGTGGTGGGGCCGGCGGTGTCCGGCCATTTCCACGCCCTGCACACCGGTCACGGCGTCGCCGTCCACCTGGGCACCGGGGTGACGGAGATCGTCACCGACCGGGCGGGGCGGGCCTGCGGCGTGCGCTGTGCCGACGGCGCCGAGCACCCGGCCGACCTGGTGGTGCTGGGGATCGGCGTCGAGGCGGAGACCGGGCTGGCCGAAGCCGCCGGGCTGGCGGTCGAGCGCGGCGTCCTCGTCGACGCCTGCGGCCGCACCGGCGACCCCCACGTCTTCGCGATCGGCGACTGCGCCGCCCAGAGGCTGCCGGGCGGCGGCGTGCGCCGGCTGGAATCGGTGCAGAGCGCGGTGGAACTGGCGAAGGCCTGCGCCGGCGCGGTGGTCGGCCGGGACAAGCCGTTCGTTGCGCCGCCGTGGTTCTGGTCCGACCAGTTCGGGACCAAGCTGCAGATGGTCGGCCTGTCCGCCGGGCACGACCAGGTGGTGACGCGGGGCGACGGCGGCGAGGGCGGACTCGCCTGGTTCTACTTCCGCGCCGGCGCCCTGATCGCCGTCGACACGGTGGACCGCCCGGCCGACCACATGGCCGGGCGCCGTCTGCTGGCCGGTCCCAACCGGCTGACGCCCGAGCAGGCAGCCGACGCGGCGTTTCCGCTGAAAGCGGCGGTGGTCACGGCCCCGTCGGTCTGAGCGATCGCGGCCCCACACCGCGCAGCCCCGGACTCCGTTCCGGGGCTGCGCGGTGCGCGTTCTCCGGGGCCGCACGGCGCGCGGGTGCGCCACGACGGCGGGCCCCACCACCCTGGGTGCTGGGTCCGGTCGCCCGCTTCCGCGATGGCGGCGCCAGAGTCGCGCTCATCTCCCCAACGTCCCAGCCGGTGGTGACATAGTCGCACCATTCTTCCGGCAAAGCATGTCTTGTTGCGGACGCGATCAATACATTCGCATACGTAGATATGGACGATACTAAAGGAACCGAAACACAATTTTTTCGACAGGTTGGTTGTTATGCTGCGATGGGAGTATTTGTTTCGCTCGAATGCGGAAATTGTCACATTTCGTTGGAAAATGCGGGGTCGTTGCTGTGGACAACCGGGAACATCGCAACCTATTCTAACGATCACATCCGATCGATGGGGGTGCCGGTTCGGCGCCAGGGTGCTCAAGACCCATCGCCGTTGGCCAGCCCGACCCTCGGGCCTGGCGGACCATGTGGCACGGAAGGCGAGACAGAGGCGATGGACATCACGGGGACCGCAGGCGCCGACGCTCTGACCGGCAGCGCGACGGCCGACACCATGGACGGCCTGGCCGGCAACGACACCATTTCAGCCCTGGCCGGCGACGACGTGATCACCGGTGGACTCGGGGCCGATTGGCTGGACGGCGGCGACGACGCCGACACCCTGTACGGCGGCAACGACACGACGACGTCGGGCGACGGCCACAACATCATCTACGGCGGTGCCGGCGACGATTTGGCCTATGGCGCGGATGGGCGCGACACCCTGGTGGGCGGCCTGGGCAACGACACGCTCTACGGGCTGGACGCCAACGACACGATCTCGGCCGATGCCGGCGAGGACATCCTGCACGGCGGCAACGGCAACGACACCATGTACGCCGGCGACGGCAACGACGTCGGGTACGGCGACGACGGCAACGACTTCCTGTTCATGGAGGCGGGCGAAGACACGCTCTACGGCGGGGCCGGCAACGACGCGCTGAGCGGCGGCGACGGCAACGACCTGATCTACGGCGGTGACGGCAACGACACCACCATGGGGGCCAGCGGCAACGACACCCTCTATGGCGGCGACGGCAACGACTGGATCTGGGGTCAGAAGGACAACGACCTCGCCTATGGCGGGCTCGGCAGCGACACCGTGTCCGGCGACGCCGGCGAGGACACCCTCTACGGCGAGGAGGGCGACGACACGCTGTCCGGCGGGTCCGACAACGACATTCTCTATGGCGGCGACGGCAACGATTTGCTGTATGGCATGTCCGGCACGGACACGGTGGTGGGTGGCGCTGGCAATGACACCTTCCAGTATTCCACATTTGAAAACGCCACCACCGACCTGATCGCCGACTTCTCCGCCGGCGACGTGATCCGCGTCCTCTCCCGCACCTTCACGGGCACGGTGACGGCCGGCGACGGCACCAACGTGGCGGCCGATTCCATCCAGGTCGGGACGACCGTCAACGGGGTCACGCCGATCTACATCGACACCAACTCCACCGCCGGCACGGCGGAACTGACCATCAACCTCACCGGCACCTTTACCGCCGGCCACTTCACCCTGTCCGGCACCGACCTCGTCTACACCACGCCGGCGCCGGTGACGCCCCCGTCGACCGGGGGTGACAGCGGCGGCGACAGCGGACCCACGGTGGTGACCACACCGGTGCTGGGCAACGCGGTCACGGTGACCTCCCAGACCACGACGACGACGACCGTCGGTGACACCCAGGTCCAGGAACAGAAGCTGACCACCTCCACCGGCACCGTGGTGTCGATCATCGACGTGCCGGTGGTGACGACGCCGGTCACGGGGGGCTCCACGACACCCGCTCCCACCGTGGCGCTGGCGTCGAGCACGACCACCGGCCAGGCGGTGCTGCAGGCCAGCGTGCCCGCCGGCGTGGGTGTGAGGGTCGAGGGCGTGGTGACCGCCCAGGGCCGTGACGCGGCGTTGACCGGCCTGATCCAGGCCATCCAGGCGCGCACCACCAGCAACACCACCGACCAGACCGAGATGAGCGGGGTCGGCTCGACCTTCCTCAACGCGCTGCCGTCCGACGCCAACCTGCTGGTGCGCACGATCGTGCCGACGGTCGCCGCGGGCACCACCGCGGTGGGGGGCGCGCTGCGCATCACCGGCAACACCACCACCGGCACCACCGCCCAGGAGGCGCTGGTCATCGACGCTTCCAGCCTGCCCACCGACAGCGAGATCGAGTTGGACAACGTGTCCTTCGCCGCGGTGGTCGGGTCGGTGCGGGTGACCGGCGGCGCCGGCTCGCAGACCGTGGTCGGCGACAGCGGCGCCCAGTACATGGTGCTGGGCGAGGACGACGACACCCTGCGCGGCGGCGACGGCAACGACTATGTGGGCTCGCGCGAGGGCAACGACGTGCTCTACGGCGACGGCGGGGCCGACACCGTGGTCGGCGGCGTCGGGGGCGATTTCCTCTACGGCAACCTCCAGGCCGACCTGATGTACGGCAACGCCGGCACGGACCTGATCTTCGGTGGCCAGGACGGCGACACGGTGTACGGCAACCTTGACAGCGACACCGTCTACGGCCAGCGGGGCGCCGACCTGCTCTACGGCAACAAGGCGGCCGACACCCTGTTCGGCGGGCAGGCGGACGACACCCTGTTCGGCGGCCAGGGCGACGACCTGCTCTACGGCGGCATCGGCAACGACGTGCTGGCCGGTAATCTCGGCGCCGACACCCTCTACGGCGGGCTGGGCGCCGACGCCTTCCGCCTCGACGCGCCGGACGGCGGGGCGGCGGTGATCGCCGACTTCGAGGCGGGGACCGACCGCATCGAGGTGGTCGGGCCGAACTTCGGCAGCGTCGCCACCGGCACGCTCGCGGCGGAGAACTTCGCCCTGGGCACGCCCGGCGACGCCAACGACTGGTTCGTCTTCGACACCACCACCGGCACGCTGTCGTTCGACGCCGACGGCTCGGGCGCGGGGGCCGCGGTGACCATCGCCACCTTGAACGTCCGCACCCTGTCCAGCAGCGACATCACCGTGCTGGCGGGCTGACCCGGCGCGCGGCCGCGCCGGGTCAGCCGGCGATCGCCGCCAGCGCCGCGGCGGCGATCGCCATGTCCTGCTCCTCCAGGGCCCCGGCGACGCCGATGGCGCCGACCACCGCGCCGTCGTGCGTCACCGGCAGGCCGCCGCCGACCAGGGCCAGCCCGGGGTGGGCGGCCAGGGCCTGGGCGACGTGGGGCTTGTGGGCCAGCTTCTCCGTCCAGGCGGCGGTGGGCTGGCGGTAGCCGGCGGCCGTCGCCGCCTTGCGCCCGGCGATCAGCCCCGCCGGCAGGGGCGCTCCGGGCATGCGCAGGGTGACCAGCGGGTGGCCGGCCGCGTCCACCACGTGGACGTGGATGCGCAGCCCCTGGGCCTGGGCTTCGGCGACGGCCGCGTCGGCCAGCCGGCGGGCGGTGGCGAGGCCCAGCGACAGCGTGTGGACGAGGTCCTCCATCGGCGCGTTCCTCCATCGAACGGGAAAGCGCGGGACCGCCGGCCGCGGGCGGCGGTCCCGCGCAGGCTCAGGCGGCGTTCTCCAGCAGCAGCAGGCCGGCCCCGGTGTTGGAGATCGGGATGTGGTAGTTGCTGTGCAGCTTGCGCACGTGGCCCTGGAGCGCGCCGCGCATGGCCAGCCACAGGATGAACTCCGCCCCCTGGGCACCCGCCTCGCGGACCAGGTCGTGGATGGTCAGCTCCGTCAGGCTTTCGGGGTCGTCGACGATCTTCTCCAGGCACATGGTGTCGAACGGCTTGTTGATGAAGCCGGCCCGCTCGCCGTCGAGCTGGTGGGACAGGCCGCCGGTGCCGACCACCACCACCTTGAGGTCGTCGGGGAACGACGCCACGGCGCGGCCGATGGCCTGGCCCAGCTTGTAGCAGCGCTTCGGGCTGGGCAGGGGGTGCTGCACCGTGTTGATGCACACCGGGATGGTCTTGATCTGGTGCGCCGGCTCCGTCCGCGTCCGGTCCGGCCAGAACAGCGAGACCGGCACGGCGAAGCCGTGGTCGACCCGCATCTCCTGGCAGCTCGTGATGTCGAACTCCTCGGCGACCAGGTGGTCGATGAGGTGCCACGACAGCTCCGGTGCCCCCTGGAAGGGCGGCAGCGGGGCCAGGCCCCAGCCCTCGTCGGCGTTCTCGTAGGTCGGGGCGGCGCCGATCGAGAAGGTCGGCATCGTGTCCAGGAAGAAGTTCAGGCCGTGGTCGTTGTAGACCACGATGGCCACGTCCGGCTTCTCGCGGTCGAGCCAGTCGCGCACCGGGGGATAGCCGTCGAAGAACGGCTTCCAGTAGGGGTCCTCGTGCAGCCCCTTGGCGATGGCGTTGCCGATCGCCGGGATGTGCGAGGTGGTGAGGCCGCCGATGATCCGTGCCATGTCAATGCCTCCCCGCGTCGAGCAGCATCTGCTTGAAGTCGCCGACGCTCATGCCCCGCTGCTGGGCGCCGACGTCCTGCACCGTCAGGCCGAAGATCCCGGCCAGCTTCGCCAGGTAGTAGATGTTGCCGCCGGCCGCCAGCATCCGCAGGACGTTGCGGCTGCGCACCGCCTCCTTCTGCTCCTCGGTCAGGTGGTAGGCCTCCAGATAGCCCTCCTCGTCGGCGAGGAAGGCGTCACGGTTCGTCTTGTCGTTGAACGAGTAGCACATCTTGTTGAGTGCGTACCCTTTCATCGCCATCCGCCCATCGAAGATGGTCGTCCCCGGTATCGCCGCGGTGACGTCTTCACCTGGATATGACATGGCGTGTTCCTCCTCACGGGATTGTTGGCGCGCTGTCTCTAACGCTCTCCCTTGTGAGGCTTCTTCTTCGCGATCCTTATGACCAGTAGAGCCGCATGGGGTTGTCGACCAGCAGGGCCCGTTGCAGCTCCGGCGTCGGGGCGATGCGGGGGATGACGTCCACCAGGTGGCCGTCGTCGGGCATGTGGGACGTCATGTTGGGGTGGGGCCAGTCGGTGCCCCACAGCACGCGGTCGGGGAAGCGCTCGACCAGCGTGCGGGCGAACGGCACCACGTCGTCGTAGGCGGGCGGGCCCTGGACGCTGAGGCGTTCGGGGCAGCTCACCTTGCTCCAGAACTTCGGGTCCTCCATCAGGCCGATGAAGCGCCGGAAGCCGGGTGAATCCACCCCGGCGGCGATGTCCGGGCGGCCCATGTGGTCGATCACCACGGTGGTCGGCAGCTCCTTCAGGAAGGGGGTCAGCCCCTCCAGGTCGGCCGCCTCGAAATAGACCACGATGTGCCAGCCCAGCGCCTTGATGCGCTGGGCGATGCCCAGGAAGACGTCGCGCGGGGTGGCGTCGACCAGCCGCTTGACGAAGTTGAAGCGGACGCCGCGCACCCCGGCGGCATCCATGGCCGCGAGATCGGCGTCGCTGACGTCGGGGCCGACCGAAGCGACGCCGCGGGCGCGGCCGCCCGAGGCTTGCAGGGCGTCGACCAGGGCCCGGTTGTCCTTGCCGTGGCAGGTGGCCTGGACGATCACGTTGCGCTCGAAGCCCAGGAAATCGCGCAGGGCGAACAGCGTGTCCTTGGCCGCGTCGCAGGGGGTGTATTTGCGCTCCGGCGCGTAGGGGAAGGCGTCGCCCGGGCCGAAGACGTGGCAGTGGGCGTCCACCGCGCCCGGCGGCGGCGTGTAGGCCGGCTTCGACGGGCTGGGGTGGAACGGCAGGTAGTCGGCGTCCATGGGTCGGGTTCCTTGATCGGTCAGTCGGCGAACACGGTGCCGTCGAACAGCTTGCGCGCGGTGCGCAGCATCGCCGCGGTGGCGACCGAGCCGTCCTCGGCCATGGTCAGCACCACCGTGGTCTCGCCCGAGGGGTGCTCCACCGCCACGCTGCGGGTGGCTCCCCCGGGCATCGCCGCCAGGGCGGCGGCCGGCGATCCCTCCAGCGCGCAGGCGGTGGCGACGCTGACCGCGCCCAGCACGCCGATGGAGGCGTGGCAGTCGTGGGGGATGAAGGTGCGGGTGGAGATCGCGCCCCCCGCGGCCGGCGGGCTGACCAGGGTCATCTTCGGCACCGACTTGGCCGCGACGTCGCCGAGGTTCATCAGCGGCCCGGCCTTCAGGCGGATGCTCTCCAGCCGCGCCTTGAGCGCGGTGTCGGCGTCGAGCCGCTCGCGCGTCTCGGTGCCGGCGATGCCGAGGTCGGACGCCCGCAGCAACACAACGGGCATGCCGTTGTCGATGCAGGTGACCTCCACCCCGTCGATGACGTCGACCACGTTGCCGGTGGGCAGCAGCGCCCCGCAGCTCGACCCCGCGGTGTCCTTGAACTCCAGCGGGACCGGGGCGGCGGTGCCCGGCACCCCGTCGATGCGGGCGTCGCCGGCGTAGGCGACGCGCCCACCCGGCGTGCGCACCGTCGCCACCGCCACCTGGCCGGTGTTCTCCATGAAGATGCGGACCCGCGTCTCGCCGTCGCGTGCCGCCACCAGACCCCGCTCGATGGCGAAGGGGCCGATGCCGGCCAGGATGTTGCCGCAGTTCTGCGCGTCGGTGACGATGGCCCGGTCGACGAACACCTGGAGGAACAGGTAGTCGACGTCCACCCCGTCGCGGGCCGAGCGCCGCACCACCGCCACCTTGGAGGTCAGGGGGTGGGCGCCGCCCATGCCGTCGATCTGCCGCGGGTCGGGGGAGCCCATGACCCGCAGCAGGAAGGCGTCGCGCCGGGCAACGTCCTCCGGCAGGTCCTCGGCCAGGAAGTACCCGCCCTTCGACGTGCCGCCGCGCATCCACATGCAGCGGGCGTCAGACATATTTCAGGCCCTTGTCCTTCAGCCGGCCGCGCATGTCGTAGATGTCGAGGCCGAGCTCGCCGGCGGCCAGGCGCTTGCGCTTGCCCTCCTCGGCGGCCATGCGGGCGCGGGCCTTCTCCAGCACCTCCGCGGCCTCCGCGCGGCGCACCACGCACACCCCGTCGTCGTCGGCGATCACCACGTCGCCGGGGTTGACCAGTTGGCCGGCGCAGACGATGGGGATGTTGATGGAGCCCAGGGTCTCCTTGACGGTGCCGGCGGCGTAGATGGTCTTGGCCCACACCGGGAACTTCATGGCGGTGAGGTCGCGGACGTCGCGCACGCCGCCCTCGGTCACCAGCCCGGCGCCGCCGCGGGCCTGCAGCGAGGTCGCCAGCAGGTCGCCGAAATAGCCGTCCTCGCAGGGCGAGGTCGGGGCCATGACGACCACGTCGCCCGTCTTCACCTGCTCGATGGCGACATGGAACATCCAGTTGTCGCCGGGCGGGGCGGAGATGGTCACGGCCGGGCCGGCGACGCTGGCGCCGCTGTAGATCGGCCGCATGTACGAGGCCATCAGGCCCTTGCGGCCCTGCGCCTCGTGAACGGTGGCGACCCCGGCCTCGGCCAGGCCGGCGACGATGGCGGCGTCGGGCCGCTCGATGGTCTGGACGACGACGTTCATCACAGCTCATCCACGGTGCGGGGGAACACGGACTGGAAGCCCTCGGCGTATTTGGCGGCGCGGCCGCCGGCCTGGCCGCCGGAGTTGCGGCGGAAGTGGTTGGCCCGGTTCTGCGCCAGGTTGGTGTAGTAGTCCCAGAGGTGCTGCTGCCCCTCCATGCACTCGATGGCGGCGCGCTTCTGGTCCCACACCTCGGAGATGTCGAGGAAGACGTCGGGCTTCCAGCCCATCTGCTCGGTCTGGTGCGGCTCGAACAGGTAGAGCTGGGGCGCCCCCAGAACCGTCTGGCCGGGGTTGTGGCCCCAGGCCTGGGCGATCATCCGGCACTCCAGGGCGATGCGCGTCGCCCCCATGTGGTCGGTGTTGTAGGGGTCCCAGAGCGAGTGGCTCATCATGAAGTTCGGCTGGACCGCGCGGATGATGTCGACCAGCGCGAACTTGGCGTCGCGGTCGACGTCGAGCGGGTAGTCGCCGAGATCCATGAAGCGGATGTCGTGGGCGGACAGCGCCGTGGCGGCCCTCTCCGCTTCGGTCCGGCGGGCGGCCTTCACCTGCTCCAGGGTCGCGTCCTGCTTCCACAGCTTGGCGGACTCGCCGCGCTCGCCATAGGACAGGCAGACGATGGTGACCTCGTAGCCCAGCTTCTGGTGCAGGGCGATGGCCCCGCCGCACCGCCACACGAAATCGGCGGCGTGGGCGCTGATCACCAGGGCCGTTTTCTTCTCGCTCATGGACTGGAATTCCCCTCCTGACGCGTGCCGGGACCCGGCGGGACGGCCCCCGCGGCGGCCACCCGGCGGGCGTGGACGTCTACGGCGCCAGCATTCCGCATGCCGGAGCGGTTTTCTATTTCAAACTCGCGCCTCTCGTATAAGATTTTGCTATAGGTGCCGCTTGTGCGGCGCAGCAACGTCGGGAATTGAATAGGTCGACATGACCCGCCCCGTGCCCAACCTCCGCCATCTCCGCGCCTTCCAGGCGGTCGCCCAGAGCCGGAGCATCAGCGCCGCCGCGCGCCTGGTGTTCATCTCCCAGCCCGCCATCACCCAGGCCATCGCCAAGATGGAGGCGGCGCTCGGCGCGCCGCTGTTCGAGCGGCGGCCGGACGGCGTCTTCCTGACCGAGCCCGGGCGCCTGTTCCACGACCGGGTGGAGCGGATGATGCGCCACCTCCAGACCGGGGTGGCGGAGATCGTGCGGGCGGCGACGCGCCGCGGCGGGCGGCCGCAGAACCTGGAGCCGATGCTGACGGGGGTGCAGCTGCGCGCCCTGATCGCCATCGCCGACGCCCACAACTTCAGCCTGGCGGCCCGCGCCATCGGGGTTTCGCAGCCCGCGCTCCACCGCGCCGCCCGTGACCTGGAGCACCTCGCCGACGTGCCGCTGTTCGAAAAGGCGAGCGGCGGCATCGCGCTCACCCGCGCCGCCGAGGTGCTGGCGGTGCAGGCCAAGCTGGCCCTGGCGGAGCACGACAAGGGGCTGGAGGAGCTGGCCGACTGGAAGACCGCCGACAGCGGCCGGCTGGTCATCGGCGCCATGCCGCTGGCCCGCACCTTCCTGCTGCCGACCGCCATCAACGCGCTGATGCGCGAACGCCCGGAGGCGCGGGTGGAGGTGGTCGACGGCCCCTACGAGGACCTGTTGCACAGCCTGCGCCAGGGCGACCTGGACCTGCTGGTCGGCGCCCTGCGCAACCCCGTGCCGATCGAGGACGTGGTCCAGGAGGCGCTGTTCGACGATCCGCTGGCCATCGTCGGGCGGGCCGGCCATCCGCTGGCCGGCAAGGGGCGGATCGACATCGCCGACCTGGCGCGCTGCGGCTGGGTCGTCTCGCGCCGCGGCACGCCGACCCGCGACCATTTCGAGCAGCTGTTCGCCGAGGCCGGCGTGGCCCCGCCGCGCAGCCTGGTGGAGACCGGCGCCATCAATCTCATCCGCGGCCTGCTGACCGCCAGCGACCGGCTGACCCTGGTCTCGCTGCACCTGATCCGTCACGAGATGCAATGGGGGCTGCTGGCGCCGCTGCCCTTCACCCTGCCGCACACCGCCCGGCCGATCGGCCTGACGGTGCGCCGCGACTGGCGCCCCACCGCCGCCCAGGCCCGCTTCATCGCCTTGATGCAGGAGGCCGGGCGGGTCATCCATGCGACCTAGTTTCGCACCTCGTTATGCGCAAATTGAATAGCAGGGGCAGGCAATCAATATCGCTGTCATGCAGTCCGGTGGTAAACCGGGCAGGACGGGAAGCGGGGTGCGCGCATGCGCCCCGCACCACAGGGAAACGGACACCGAGCTCATGCCCGACACCTTGCACATCGCCTGCATCGGCTTCGGCGAGGCGGCCTCGGCCTTCGTCGCCGGCTGGCGCCCGGCCCTGACGGACAAGGGGCTGGCTGTCACCATCACCGCCTACGACATCAAGACCGACCACGCCGACCCCGCCATCCGCGCCGCCAAGCAGGCGGACTATGCACGCGCCGGGGTGACCGGCTGCGCCACTCCCGCGGCGGCGCTGGAGGGGGCGACGCTGGTCTTCTCGCTGGTCACCGCCGACCAGGCCGCCCGCGCCGCCGCCGCCGCCGCCCCGCTGCTGGGCGACGGCGCGCTGTTCTTCGACGGCAACTCCTGTGCGCCGGGCACCAAGCGCCGCTCCGCCGAGGCGGTGGCCGCCGGGCGCGGCCGCTACGTCGACGTGGCGGTGATGGCGCCGGTCCATCCCAAGCTGCACAGGACGCCGCTGCTGATCAGCGGCGAGCACGCCCAGGCGGCGGCGGCGGCGCTGGCCGGCCTGGGGATGGACGCCAGGATCGCCGAGGGTGCGGTGGGCACCGCCTCCTCCATCAAGATGATCCGCTCGATCATGATGAAGGGGATGGAGGCGCTGTTCGCCGAGTGCGTGCTGGCCGGCCGCAAGGCCGGCGTGGACGAGGTCGTGCTCGACAGCCTGGACGCCACCTTCCCCGGCTTCGACTTCAAGGGCAAGGCCGCCTACAACCTGGAGCGGGCGATGACCCACGGGGTGCGGCGCGCCGCGGAGATGCGCGAGGTGGCGCTGACAGTGGCCGAGCTGGGCCTGCCCAACGGCATGGCCGCGGCGACCGTGGACTGGCAGCAGCGCATCGGCGAGATGACGATCGCCGCCGCCGAGGGCGAGGGCTACCAGGCACGCGCCGACCGCGTGCTGGAGGGGCTGGGGCACGCCCCGGCGCGGCGCGACGTGCCGCCGCCGGCCTACGCCGACATCCCCGGCACCTTCGTCTTCGACGCCGAGCAGTCGCGCCAGGGCTACCACCTCAACATGTTCTGCATGTCGCTGCGCCACGCCGCCAACCGCGAGGCCTTCAAGGCCGACGAGGAGGGCTACGTCGGCCGCTTCGCCATGACCGAGGCGCAACGCCAGGCCGTGCTCGGCCGCGACTGGAACGAGATGCTGCGGCTGGGCGGCAACATCTACTACACGTCCAAGCTGGCGGCGACCGACGGCATCAATTTCCAGCAGCTCGCGGCGCGCATGACCGGCGTCAGCGAGGATGACTATCGCCAGATGATGCTGGGCGGCGGACGCCCCATCGCCGGCAACCGCAGCAAGAAGGAATGGGGCCATGGCTGAGATCGTCGCCGGGGTCGCGACCTCCCACGTGCCCGCCATCGGCGTGGCCATCGACCAGGGCAAGACCGGGGAGGCCTACTGGCAGCCGCTGTTCGCCGGTTTCGAGGAGTCCCGCCGGTGGATCGCCGAGCAGAAGCCGGACGTCGTCATCGTCGTCTACAACGACCACGCCACCGCCTTCTCGCTGGAGGTCATCCCGACCTTCGCGCTGGGCTGTGCGGCGGAGTACATGCCGGCCGACGAGGGCTGGGGGGCGCGGCCGGTGCCGGTGGTCAAGGGCCATCCCGAGCTGGCCTGGCACATCGCCCAGTCGGTCATCCTCGACGAGTTCGACCTGACCATCGTCAACAAGATGGAGGTCGACCACGGGCTGACGGTGCCGCTGTCGCTGCTGTTCGGCCAGCCCGAGGACTGGCCGTGCCCGGTCATCCCGCTGGCGGTCAACGTGGTCCAGTACCCGCCGCCCACCGGCAACCGCTGCCTGCAGCTGGGCCGCGCCATCCGCCGCGCGGTGGAGAGCTTCGACCGCGACCTCAAGGTGGTGATCTTCGGCACCGGCGGCATGTCGCACCAGCTCCAGGCCCAGCGCGCCGGGCTGATCAACCCGGAGTTCGACAACCGCTTCCTCGACCTCATCGTCGAGGACCCCGAGGCGGCGGCCGCCATCCCGCACGTGGAGTACCTGCGCGAGGCGGGGTCGGAGGGCATCGAGCTGGTGATGTGGCTGGTCATGCGCGGCGCGCTCACGGGCCGCGTCCACCAGCGCCACCGCCACTACCACGTGCCGGCCTCCAACACGGCGGTCGGGCACCTGGTCCTCGAATGCGAGCGTGAGTAGGAGACCCGCACCATGAAGATCTGTGTCGCCGGCGCCGTCGGCGCGTTCGGCATGAAGCACCTCGACGCCATCGCCAAGATCGACGGCATCGAGGTGGTGTCCGTGGTGGGCGGCGGGCCCGACGACGTGGAGGGCTTCGCCAAGGAGCGTGGCATCCCCCACGCCACCAAGGACCTGGCCGAGAGCCTGGCGCGCGACGATGTCGACGCGGTGATCCTGGCCACCCCGACGCCGGTGCACGCCGCCCAGGCGATCCAGTGCCTGGAGGCCGGCAAGCACGTGCTGGTCGAGATCCCCATGGCCGACAGCCTGGCCGACGCCCGCCGCCTGGTCGAGGTGCAGGCGCGCACCGGGCTGGTGGCCATGGCCGGCCACACCCGGCGCTTCAACCCCAGCCACCAGTGGGTGCACAACAAGATCAAGGCGGGTGAGCTGACCATCCAGCAGATGGACGTGCAGACCTACTTCTTCCGCCGCACCAACATGAACGCGCTGGGCAAGCCGCGCAGCTGGACCGACCATCTGCTGTGGCACCACGCCTGCCACACCGTCGACCTGTTCCAGTACCAGACCGGCCAGACCGCCTCCCACGCCTTCGCGCTGCAGGGGCCGATGCACCCGGAGCTGGGCATCGCCATGGACATGAGCATCGGCCTGAAGGTGCCGTCCGGCGCCGTCTGCACGCTGTCGCTGTCGTTCAACAACAAGGGGCCGCTCGGCACCTTCTTCCGCTACATCTGCGACAACGGCACCTATGTGGCGCGCTACGACGACCTGGAGGACGGCGAGGGCAAGGCCATCGACCTGTCCGGCGTGGCGGTGTCGATGAACGGCATCGAGCTGATCGACCGCGAGTTCTTCTCCGCCATCACGGACGGCCGCGAGCCCAACGCCAGCGTCGCCCGGTGCCTGCCGGCCATGGAGACCCTGGACCGGCTGGAACGCTCCCTGGACGCCAATGGCTGAGGCGGCGATGCCCGTGGCGGGGGCCATGCCGCAACGCCGCATCGGGCCCTTCGCCGTGTCGGCGATCGGCCTGGGCTGCATGAACCTGTCCCACGCCTACGGCACCCCGCCCGACCCGGCCGAGGCCGGGCGTCTGCTCAACGAGGCGCTCGACCTCGGCTACACCCTCTTGGACACCGCCGCCCTCTACGGCATGGGCGCCAACGAGCGGCTGGTGGGTGCGGCGGTGGGCCACCGCCGCGGCGAATACGTGCTGGCCAGCAAGGGCGGCATCGGCCCCAACGCGGACGGCCGGCGCGAGATCGACGGCCGGCCCGAGACGCTGCGCCGGACCTGCGAGGACGGACTGAAGCGGCTGGGCACCGACGTCATCGACCTCTACTACCTGCACCGCTGGGACAAGCGCATCCCCATCGAGGACAGCGTCGGCGCGCTGGCCGACCTGGTGGGCGAGGGGAAGATCCGCGCCATCGGCCTGTCGGAGGTGTCGGCCGCGACCCTGCGCCGGGCCCACGCCGTCCACCCCGTGGCCGCGGTGCAGACCGAATACTCGTTGTGGACGCGCAACCCCGAGATCGCCGTGCTCGACGCCTGCGCCGAGCTGGGGGTCGGGTTCGTCGCCTTCTCGCCGCTCGCCCGCGCCTATCTGACGGGGGCGCTGCGCGACGTCGCCGGGCTGGCGCCCACGGACCTGCGGCGCGGCATGCCGCGCTTCCAGCCTGACGCCTACGCCGCCAACCTCGCCCTGCTCGACGGCGTGGCGGCGGTGGCGGGCGAGGCCGGCTGCACCATGGCCCAGGTGGCGCTGGCCTGGACGCTGGCCAAGGCGCCGCACGTGGTGCCGATCCCCGGCACGACGCGGCGCGACCATCTGCGCGAGAACGCCGGTGCCGCATCGCTCGCCCTGGACGCGCCGCTGGTGGCGCGCCTGGAGGCGATCGTCAACCGCCACTCGGTCCGGGGTGCGCGCTACCCCGCGGCCGCCCAGGTCGAGATCGACACCGAAGAGTTCGCCTGACATCAACGGTCTTCAACGAAGCACAACATTCGGGAGGTTTCACCATGCTCAAGACCATCGCGGCCGCCGCCGTCCTCGGCACCCTCGCGTGCGGCGCAGCCCTGCCGGCCCAGGCGGCCGAGGTGACGCTGCGCTTCGCCCATTTCTGGCCGGCGGTGTCCGAGGCCCAGCGGGACCTGTTCCAGGCGTGGGCCGACACCGTCACCAAGGAGTCGGACGGCCGCATCGAGGTGCAGATCTACCCCTCGGCCACTCTGGCCAAGCCGCCGGCCCAGTACGAGGCCGTCAAGAACCGGGTCGCCGACATGACGACCACGGTGCAGGGCTACACCGCCAACCGCTTCCCGCTGACCCAGGTGGTCGAGCTGCCGGGCATCGTGAAGAACGCCAAGCACGGCTCGTGCGTCATCCAGTCCCTCTATGACGAGGGGCTGATCGCCGGCGAGTACGGCGACACCCGGCCGCTGTTCCTGTTCACCCACGGCCCCGGCCACCTCCACACCGCCTCCAAGCAGATCCGCGCGCCCGAGGATCTGGCCGGGCTGCGCATCCGCCGCCCGACCGCGGTGGTCGCCAGGATCCTGGAGGAGGCGAACGCCCAGCCCGTCGGCATGCCGGCACCGGAATCCTACCAGGCGCTGCAGCGCGGCACCATCGACGGCGTGTCGCTGCCGTGGGAGGGCGTCCACTCCTTCCGCCTGAACGAGCTGGCCAAGCACCACACCGAGATCGGCCTCTACACCCTGTCCTTCCTCATCACCATGAACAAGGAGGTCTACGAGGGCATGCCGGCCGACCTGAAGGCGGTCATCGACGACAACTCCGGCATGAAGTGGGCGGAGAAGGCCGGCGTGGTGTTCGACAACCTGGACGACGCCGGGCGCGCCGTGGCGGTCAAGGAAGGCCACGACATCGTCACCATCAAGGACGGTGTCGCCGACCCGGCCTGGAAGCCGATCGTCGACCGCGCCACCGAATCCTACCTCGCCGACCTGGAGAAGCAGGGCCTGCCGGCGCGCAAGGTCTACGACCGTGCCCGGGCGCTGGCCCAGAGCTGCCAGGGCTGAGGCCGCACGGCCGAGGGGGGAGGTCCCTGTGAAACCACTCGTGGACGCGGCGTTCCGCGTCGCCCAGGCGCTGTACCACATCGCGGGTGTGTTGCTGATCGCCATGATGCTCGTCATCCTCGTCGACGTGGTGAGCCGAAGCACCTTCGGATTCACCGCCGGGGCGGTCGATTTCACCTTCACCGGCGGCATTGAGATCGTCAGCTACCTCCTGCTGTTCATGGTGCTGTTCACGCTGCCCTACGCCGTCGCGCGCGGCCAGGTCATCGTCGACCTGTTCACCAACGGCCTGAGCGAGCGGGCGAAGAGCGTGCTGGCCGGGGTCTACACCCTGGGCTTCGGCCTCATGGGCATCGGCATGACCACCCGCTTCGTCGAGGCGGCGGAGCGGGTGGCGATGACCGGCGAGTCGACCCAGGACCTCCTCATCCCCCTCACCTACATCTACGGCGTGACCGCTTTCGCCACCGCCGTGCTGGCGGCACGCGGGGTGCTCGTGGCGCTGCAGCAGATCTTCCAACGCGGCGAACCATCATGAGCGCACCCCTCATCGGATTCCTGTGCATCGCCGGCATGCTGGTGCTGATCGCGCTCCGCTGCCCGGTGGCACTGGCCATGGCGACGACCGGCTTCGTCGGCTTCGCCTGGATCGTGGCCTTCAACCCGGCCATGTCGATCCTCGACAGCGGCCCCTTCGAGACGCTGTCCAACTACTCCTTCAGCCCCATCCCGATGTTCATCCTGATGGGCGTTTTCGCCTCCAAGGCGCGCATGTCGGCGGAGCTGTTCTCCGGCGCGCGCAGCCTGTTCGGCGGCTGGCGCGGCGGCATGGCGCTGGCGGCGGTCAGCTCGTGCGGGGTGTTTTCCGCCATCTCCGGTTCGTCGCTGGCGACCGCCGCCAGCATGGCCCGGGTCGCCCTGCCGGAGATGAAGCGCAACGGCTATTCCGACTCGCTCGCCACCGGCACCCTGGCGGCCGGCGGCACGCTGGGCATCATGATCCCGCCCTCGATCGCGCTCCTGCTCTACGCGCTGGTGACCGAGCAGAGCGTGGGCGACATGTTCATCGCCGGGGTCATCCCCGGCCTGCTCGGGCTGGTGCTGTACTGCGCCACCATCGCCCTGGTGGTGGCGCTGAAGCCGTCGCTGGCGCAGCCCGGCGAACCCACCAGCCTGCGCGAGAAGGTCCTCGGCCTGAAGGGGCTGGTGCCGTTCGGCGGCATCTTCCTGTTCATCATCGGCGGCATCTACGGCGGCATCTTCACGCCGACCGAGGCGGCGGCGGTCGGTGCGGCCGGCACCTTCGTCGTGGCGCTGGTGCGCGGCATGACCTTCCAGCAGTTCGGCGAGGCGGTCGAGGAGACGCTGATGCTGACGGCGATGATCTTCTTCATGATCATCGGCGCGGAGATCTTCGGCTACTTTCTCTCGGTCTCGCGCATCTCGTTCTCGCTGGTGGAGATGGTGCAGGGCTGGAACCTGCCGCCGCTGGCCGTGCTGCTGTGCATCCTCGTGCTCTACACGCTGCTGGGCTGCGTGATGGACAGCATCGCCATGCTGCTGCTGACCGTGCCGGTGGTCTATCCGCTGGCCCAGGCGGCCGGCTTCGACCCCGTGTGGTTCGGCATCGTCACCGTCATCACGGTGGAGATGGGCCTGATCACGCCGCCGGTCGGCATGAACGTGTTCGTCATCAAATCGGTGGCCCCGGAGGTGCCGATCGCCGACATCTTCCGCGGCGTCATGCCCTTCGTGATGTCGGACCTGGTCCGGCTCGCCCTGCTGATCCTGTTCCCGGGCCTCGCCCTGGCCCTGCTCTGACGCGTCGGAAGGAGCCCGCCATGAGCGCCTATCAGTGGAGTCCCGACCTCAGCGTCGGCGAGCCCGACATCGACGCCGAGCACCGGGAGCTGTTCCGCCTGCTGCACCGGCTGGAGGCGGCGGACGTGTCGGAATCGATCCTCTCCGACACCATCGACCACCTGGAACATTACGCCCGCGAGCACTTCGCCCACGAGGAGGCGCTGATGCGGCGCTGCGCCTATCCCGGCTACGACGACCACGTGCGGCGCCACAGGCTGTTCGTCGAGTGGCTGGGCGCCGTCAAGATGGCCTACGAGCGCTCGGTCGAGACCTCGTTCGAGATCGGCGCCACGGTCAACGACTTCCTCGGCCGCTGGCTGGTGGAGCATGTGGGGACCGAGGACATGCGCTACCGCGACCACATCCGGAGCCTGCGGGACGGGGCGGCGTGACCGCTGCGCCGCCGACCCGGTGGGCGGTGGTGCTGACGGCGCTGTTCGGCGGCGTCGTCGCGGCGCTGCACCTGGGCAAGGTTCCCCCGGCGGTGCCGGCGCTGCGCGCCGAGCTCGGCCTCGGCCTGGTGGAGGTCGGCTTCGTCGTCTCGACCTTCAACCTCCTGGGCATGCTGCTGGCCCTGGTGGTCGGCGTCACCGCCGACCGGGTCGGCCGGCGCCGGCTGATCGGGCTGGGCCTGGCCTGCCTGATCGCCGGCGGGGCGCTGGGCGCGTCCAGCCACGGACTGGCGGCGCTGCTGTTCAGCCGCGTCGTCGAGGGCATCGGCTTCATCGCCGCCGCGGTCGCCCTGCCCACGGTGGTGATGGCCGCCGCCGCCGAGCGCGACCGCCCCCTGGCGCTGTCCTTGTGGAGCGTCTTCATGCCCGCCGGCATGGCGCTCGCGCTGGTCATCGCGCCGCCGCTGCTGGCCCTCGCCGGCTGGCGCGGCCTGTGGTGGGCGATCGCCGCGCTGGCCGTGGCGGCGCTGGCGGTGGTCGACCGGGCGGTGGCGCGCGTGCCGCTGCCGACCCGCCCCGCCGGCAGCCCGCTGCGCGTGCTGGTGGAGACGGTGACGCGCCCGGGGCTGCTGCTGCTCGGGCTGGCCTTTGCCGCCTACGCCTTCCAATGGGTGTCGCTCATGGTCTGGCTGCCGACCTTCCTGGCCGCCGACCTCGGCGCCGCGCCGGCGGTGGCGGCGCTGCTGACGGCGCTGGTGGTGGTGGTCAACGTGCCGGGCAACCTGTCGGGCGGCTGGAACCTGCGCCGCGGGGTGGCGCCGGCCCGGCTGATCGCCGCGGGCTCCGCCGGGATGGCGCTGGCGACCGTGGGCATCTTCAGCCACGCCCTGCCGGAGGTGGCGCGCTACGGGCTGTGCCTGGTGTTCTCCTTCACCGCCGGCATGATCCCGTCCTGCCTGTTCGCCGGCGCCCCCGGCCACGCGCCGTCGCCCGGCCACATGGGGGCGGCCAACGGCATCCTCATGCAGGGCTCGGCGCTGGGCCAGTTCCCCGGGCCGCCGATCATCGCCGCCGCGGTCGCCGCGGCGGGCGGCGACTGGGGCGGCGCGCGCTGGCCGCTGCTGGCCGCCGCCGCGCTGACCGTGGCGGCCGGGGTCGGCGCGTCGCGCCTGGCGCGGCTCAGCGCAGCGGCAGGGCCACCACCAGGTCCGGCCAGGGGCTGCCGTCGGTGAAGGCGGCGTCCACCCGCACCAGGTCGGGCAAGCGGCTCGTGCGCTCCCAGCGGTCGCGCCAGCGCGGGGTCGGGTCGTCCACGGCCGGCCCGAAATAGCGGAAGGTCACGGCGGACAGCCCCTCCAACAGCACGGCCCGGCGCGTTTCCGGGCCACCGGGCGGAGGGCCGGGCGAAGGCCCGACCAGGAGATCCAGCCGCAGCGCCCCCGTGGCGGCCACGGCGGCCAGGGCGACGCGGTGCGGCCCGCCACCCACCGCCCCGGCGGGGCGCGCCGCCAGGAAGACGGCGCCGTCGGGGCCGCCGGTGAAGATCCCGCCGGCCGCCGCGGCGCCGGCCAGCCGCCCCGGCAAGGCCTGGGCCAGGGCCTGGCGGATCAGGGAATGGGCGGTGGCGGTCCGCTCCAGCCGGTCCAGCCGGCGGTCCCCGGCCTCCCACGCGCGCCGGCCCAGGTGCAGCCCGCCGGTGGTCATGGCGACCGCCGCCCCGAGCAGGGTCACGGCCAGCAGCAGCTCCAGCAGCGTGAAGCCGGCGGCGCGGTGGCGGATCGCCGGGGTGATCATCGCGGCGGGCACCGCGGCGCTCATCGCGGCGCTCACCGGGCGGGCACCGGCAGCGCGACGGCGGCCGGGTCGGCGGCGACCGCGGCGGTGCGCAGGGTGGTCAGCGCCAGCGTCCGCGGCGGCTCGCCCCAGGTCACCGACGCGGTGACGCGGAACAGCCCGATGGTGGTGCCCACCTCCACCGCGTGCACCGCCACCTCCGCCACCGCGAGCGTCCAGGCGAAGCCGTCGCCGCCGCCGTCGCCGCCGCTGCCGGAGCGGCGCAGCCCGGCGGCCAGCGCCGGGGCGGCGTCGACCGCGGCGAGCAGGGAGCGCGCCCGCTCCACCGCGAACACCCGGTCCGGTGCGGATTCCGCGGTGCGCGCCGCCAGGGCGGCGACGCGGAACACCAGCACCGCCACGGCGGCGACCAGGGTCAGCGCCACCACCGCCTCGAGCAGGGTGAAGCCGGCCCGGTCAGGGCCGCGCGACCGTTTCCACCCGCACCAGGCCGGTCGGCCAAAGCGTCCGCACACGAACCGCGCTCCTCCCATCCGACAGGATCACCGTGCCGCCGGCGGAGCTGCCGTCGGCGAAGAACCGTATCGCCCCGCCGGCCGCGTCGTCCACGGCGACGCTCAGGCCGGACGGCCAGGCGACGACGCGCCCGTCGGCACCCCGGTAGCGCCGCCCCGGCCCGTCGACGGCGACCACGACGGGGCGGTTGCCGGCGACCGCCGCGGCGCGTGCCGACCGCAGGGCGCGGGCCAGTTCCTCGGCCGCCGCCGCCGGGGTGGCGCCGCCCCGCCCCAGGCCGAGCGCACCGGCAACCCCTGCCGACACGAGCGCCAGCAGGACCAGGACGATCAGCGTCTCCGCCAGGGTGAAGCCGGCGGCGGCGCTACCAGCTGGTGACGTCGCGGTTCTCGCCGTCGCCTCCCGCGGTCTGGTCGGCGCCCAGGGTGTAGAGGTCGAAGTCGCCGTGCTGCCCGGGAATGCGGTAGACGAAGGGCTGGCCCCAGGGGTCCTTGAGGGCGTCGAGCTTCTTCAGGTAGGGGCCATTCCAGCCGTCGGCGCCCTGCGGCCGTTCGACCAGGGCGGCCAGCGCCTCCTGCTGGGTCGGGTAGCGGCCGACCTCGAGGCGGTAGAGGTCGAGGGCGCCGGCCACCGTCTCGAGCTGCACCGCCGCCGTTTTCTGCTTGGCCGAGCCGAGCTGGCGGAACAGCTGGGGGGCGGCCAGGACCGCCACCACCATGCCGAGGATCACCAGCACCAGCAGCATCTCCAGCAGCGTCACCCCGCGCTCGTCGCGTCGCCGCTTCCGCGTCGTCATGGCCGTCCCGTCGCTGCCCGCCGCTTCCATCGGGCGGCATCAGAGCGGTGCCACCGTGGCCATGCAAGGGGAATCTCCCGTCCCTGCGGCGCGCCGCGCCCGCTCATCCCGCAAGCTCGCCCAGGCTGAGGATGGGCAGCAGCACGGCGACGATGATGCCGCCGACCACCAGGGCCATCGCCACCGTGAGCAGCGGCACCAGGAGCGCCGTCAGGCCCCGCGTGCGCCGGTCGACCTCGCGGTCGGCGAGGGCCGCCAGCTCGGCCAGGGCGGGGGCGAGCCGGCCGCTCTCCTCGCCGATTCGCACGATCTGCGCGGCGAGCGGCGGGAACCGGCCGCTCGCCGCGAAGGGCGCCGCGAAGCCGCGGCCGGCCGCCACCTCGCGCTCCACCGCGGCGACCGCATCGGCCAGGGCGGCGTTGCGCAGCGCGGAGCGGGCGATCGGCAGGGCCTGGCTCATGGCGATGCCCTGGCGCAGCAGGGGGCCCAGGGTGTGGGCGAGGCGTGCCGTCTCGGCCTGAACCAGGATGCCGCCGAGGACCGGCAGGGCCAGCAGGCGGCGGTCCTGGGCCAGCCGCCCGGCGGGGTGGCGGCGGCGGCGCACCAGCCACAGCCCGCCGCCGCCGGCGGCCAGCGCCGGCAGCCACCACAGGCGGGCGGTCGCCTCGCCGACCGCCAGCAGGACCGCGGTCGGCCACGGCAGGGCGACGCCGGCGCCGTCGAACACGTCGCGGAAGCCCGGCAGCACCACCGCGACGATGACCACCAGGGAGAGCGCCACGGTCACCGTCAGCACCGCCGGGTAGGCCAGGGCGGCGCGCAGCCGGTCCCGCGCGTCCTCGGCGCGCTCCAGGTGCTCGGCGGCGGTGGTCGCCGCCGCGGCGAGGCGGCCGGCCGCCTCCCCCGCACGGACCATGCCCAGAGTGAATCCGTCGATCCGCTCGCGCTGCGCCGCCAGCGCCTCGGCCAGCGGCGCGCCGGCGCGCACCCGCTCGCGGGCGCGGCGCAGCACCCGGGCGGTGCGGCGGTCGGCGAGCGCCCCGGCCGCGGAGTCCAGCGCCTGGTCGAGGCCCAGCCCGGCGTCCAGCAGCATCGCCAGGGAGCGCAGCGCCGAGGCCACCGCGCGCGGTGCCAGGCGGGCCGCGCGGCGTGCTCCGGCCGCCTCGGCGGCGCCGTCGCCGGGGGCGGGCTCCACCGCCACGGGAAGCCACCCCTGGGCGCGCAGGTGGCGCACCAGCGCCGGCGCGTCGGCCGCCTCGGCGACGCCGTCGCGGGGCTCGCCGCCGGCGCCGACGGCGCGGTAGCGGAAGCTGGGCATGGCCTACACCTCCCGGGTCACCCGGAGGACCTCCTCCAGGGTGGTCTCCCCGGCCAGCGCCTTGGCCAGCCCGTCCTCGTGCAGCGGGCGCAGGCCGCCGGCCTCGGCCACCCGCTGCAGCTCGTGGCTGTCGGCCTGGCGCAGCACGGCGCCGCGCAGCTCCTCGTCCATCACCAGCACCTCGGCGACGGCGAGGCGGCCGCGGAAGCCGGTGCCGTCGCACGCCGGGCAGCCGCACGCGCGGTAGAGCCGGCGGTCCGGCGTGGCCGGGGCGATCCGGTCGAGGTCGAGGCGGGCGGCCAGCTCCGGCGGCACCGCCATCGGCACGCGGCAGGCCGGGCAGAGGCGGCGCACCAGGCGCTGGGCGGCGATGCCGGCGACGGTGGAGGCGATGAGGTAGTCGGGCACCCCCATGTCGCGCAGCCGGGTCACCGTGCCGGCGGCCGAGGTGGTGTGCACGGTCGACAGCACGAGGTGGCCGGTGAGCGCCGCCTGGGCGGCGATCTCCGCGGTCTCGCCGTCGCGGATCTCGCCGACCATGACGATGTCGGGGTCCTGGCGCAGGATCGCCCGCAGCACCCGGGCGAAGTCGAGGCCGATGGCGGCGCGCACCGGCACCTGGGAGATGCCGGGCAACTGGTACTCGACGGGGTCCTCGACGGTGACGATGTTCCCGGTGGCGGCGTTGAGGCGCAGCAGCGAGGCGTAGAGGGTCGTGGTCTTGCCGCTGCCGGTCGGCCCGGTCACCAGGACGATGCCGTTGGACCGCTCCAACAGGCGCAGGTAGCGGCGCAGGGCGTCGTCGCCCAGGCCGAGTCCGGCGAGGTCGAGGATGGCCGCGTCGCGGTCGAGCAGGCGCAACGCCACCTTCTCGCCGTGCAGGGTCGGCAGGGTGGAGACCCGGATGTCGACGTCGCGGCCGCGCACCGCGACCCGGATGCGCCCGTCCTGGGGCAGGCGCCGCTCGGCGATGTCGAGGCGGGCCATCACCTTGAGGCGCGACGCCACCGCCGCGGCCCAGCCCGGCGGCGGCGGGTCGAGCGGGCGCAGCAACCCGTCGACGCGGATGCGGATGCGCAGCCCCTCGGCCTGCGGCTCCAGGTGGATGTCGGAGGCGCGGGCGGCCACCGCGTCGGCGATCAGGCGGTTGACGAAGCGGATCACCGGCGCCTCGCCGGCGAGGTCCTTGAGGCGCTCGGCGTCGGCCTCCTCGGCCGGATCGTCGGCCGCACCCGCGACCGCCTGCACGGCGCCGCCGGCGCCGTAGAGCCGTTCCAGGGCCGCCTCCAGCTCGCCGGCGACGGCGACCCGCCGCTCGACCCGCCGGCCGACCGCCCATTCCACGGCCCGGGCGGTGAAGCCGTCGAACGGGTCGGCCATCGCCAGCACCACCGCGTCGCCCGCCACGGCGACCGGCAGCGCCGCCCCGGCGCGCAGGAAGTCGGCCGGCAGTGCGTCGGCGAACAGCGGGGCCGCGGGGTAGGCGGCGGGGTCGAGGAGCGGCAGGCCGGCCACCGCGGCCAACGCCTCGGCGATGTGGCGGTCGGCCACCAGCCCCAGGCTGGCCAGGGTCGGGGCCAGCCGGCCGCGGGTCGCCGCGGCGGCGCGCCGGGCGCGGTCCAGCGCCGCGCCGTCCAGCAGGCCGCGCTCCAGCAGGGCGGCGGCGAGGCGGTCGTCGGGGGCGGGAAGGCCGGCGGCGGCGGAGGTCATGGTGTCACACTAAGCAGGATCCCCCTTGGGGTGCCACATTTGATAGACCGATGCGGGACCCATCAAATGATGAATCGCGACCACGGTTGGGCGGCCTCGGGTCGTGGCGACACGGAGCAGGTGTCGCAGGTGAGGGCGTTGGCGCGGTCGAAACGGCGGGACCAAGCCGACCGAGCGCGCGGCTGGCGGAGGCGTTCAAAGCCCATCGGTGGCGGCTTTCCGCAGCCCGCCGGCTCATGACGGTGTTGGCCGGCCACGCGGTGCCGGCCAACACGGCCCTCGGTCCGCTGAACCACGCCCGCTCAAGCCCGCCGCATGGGACGCCGCCGCTCCCCACAGGGGGCGAACGTCAGCATGATTGCGTCGACAGATACGCTCATTGAGATAATGATAATTTGTTTTGCTCTTTAACGGAACAAATTATCACGATACTCTGCCCATCAAGGATGAGAAGAACCATTCTGATCGTTCGTTCGTGTGCTTGTCTTTTCCCAGGAACGCCGATCTGGAAAGGAATTCAGACCATGAGTCTCAAGATTCCAATCTTCCTTTTCGGCACAAACTTGAACGACGACATGGTCAGAAGCGTCGTCGGCGAAACCGTCCTCGCTGGTGCCGGCAACGACACCTCTGTCGGGTGCCGGTGGTGCAGACGTCCTCTTCACCTGATCCTCGGGGAACAAGCGCATTTCAGCGTCGCCGCCGCGTGCCTGACCTTTTCAGCTGAAAGAACATGGAATCGGCAAGCGAGATCGGCAAATAGGCTCGTGTAACGAGGTCATCTGGATTATATTTGTTACATATATATTGTCAGAATTGATCATTTTGAGAATTGTCGTCGCTGGTTTCTGTATGTAACGACTGTAACGTCTTCTCCTCGCCAGTCGATTGATGACTCTCCCGTTCGCAATCAACATCGAATCACTGGAGATCAGCAATGGGCCTTGGCATCCCCGGAATTGATCCGACCGTCCTCCATATCCGCTACGGCACGGCCTTCAATGACCTCATGATCGGCAACGGCAATGATGAACTGTTCTTGGCCGGTGCCGGACATGACACCCTCCTGGGAGGTGACGGCAACGACTACATGCTCGGCGAGAGTGGCAACGACGAGGTCAATGGCGAAGGCGGGAACGACACTCTGGACGGCGGCACCGGTGATGACGTGCTCTTTGGCGGCGACGGCAACGACGACCTCTATGGGGGCAGCGGCAATGACGTCCTGAATGGCGGCAACGACTACGACGTTCTGTACGGCGGTGATGACCATGACACGCTGTACGGCGGTGACGCGTTCGACATCCTGTACGGCGAGGACGGCAACGATGCCCTTCATGGCGGGGCGCACGCCGATGACCTCTATGGTGGCATCGGCGACGACACGCTGTACGGTGATGGCGGGAACGACTGGTTGTACGGCGGTGGTGGCCAGGACACCCTCTACGGCGGCGACGCCGGCGACCGGATGTTCGGCGAGGACGACGACGACCGGATGTTCGGCGACGGTGGCGCCGATCTCCTCGATGGTGGCGCGGGCAACGACAGCCTTTCGGGCGGCGACGGCAATGACAGCCTGATCGGCGCCGGCGGCAACGACCATCTCCTTGCCGACGCCGGCAATGATGTCCTCGACGGCGGCTTCGGTCGGGACACCCTCAGAGGTGGGGATGGCAATGACGTTCTCGATGGGGGCTCCGACAACGACCGCCTTTCGGGAGATGACGGTTTGGACACGCTCAGCGGTGGTTTCGGCGACGACACACTGGGCGGCGGTGAGGACAATGACCAGGTGTTCGGCGACTCCGGCAACGACCATCTGAACGGGGGCGGCGACGACGATTTTCTGGACGGCGGGTCGGGCAATGACCACCTGGTGGGTGACTGGGGTGACGACGTCCTTTCCGGCGGAAGCGGCGATGACCTGTTGCGTGGCGGCGCCGACAACGACGTTCTCGTGGGCGGCGGCGAGGAAGACACCCTGCTCGGCGGCAGCCAGAACGACACCCTGATCGGCGGCGCTGATGACGACCAGCTTCTCGGAGAGGATGGTGAGGACCACCTTTACGGCGGCAAAGGCGACGACGATCTGTGGGGCGGGGCCGGCGCCGATGTGTTCTATTTCCACTTGAAAGACACGGGACACGATGTGGTCCACGACTTCTCCGAGGACGACGTCATCGACCTGACCGTCATCGGCCTCGACGACGTCGGCGATCTGCAACTGGTCGAAGACCTCGACGGCAACACCACCATCGTGATCACCGAGACCATGAGCATCCGTCTGGAAGGAGTCCGGGTCGACGACCTCAATGCCGGTGACTTCGTGTTCCACTGACGAGCATGACCTGGGTCCGCCGGCGTGTCGCCGATGAAGCGGACCCAGGGAACCTCCAGCCAGTCGAACCAGCGCGTCGTGGCCGAGCGGCCACGGCGGCACCGGGCCGGCCGCGTTCCCCCGGCCGGCCGCATGCGCCGGTGTGGCGCCGCGGCCTGTCAGCGGGACGCGACGAAGCGGTCCAGCTTGCCCAGGGTCTGCAAGCCCAGCGCGACGGCACCGAAGCCCTTCGCCTCCTGGAACTCGGCGGCCGTGCTGAACACCATGCCCAGCGTCACCGTCGTCGCCCCGTCCTGCTCCGCGAACAAGGCCCAGGCGTCGGCATGCTTCGGGCCGTTCTCGCCCCAGTGGAGCGTGTAGTCGATCCGCTCCGCGGTCCGGACCTCGCCGTAGCGATGGTGGTTCGGGAAGACCGTGCCATCCGGCGCGATCATGTCGAAGACCCATTCACCGCCCGCCCGCAGGTCGATCCGGGTGGTCCGGCAGGAGAACCCGTCCGGTCCCCACCATTGCGGCAGCGTCTCGGGGTTCATCCACGCACCCCAGACGACGGCGCGCGGGGCCCGTATCACACGCTCCAGCACCATGGTCCGCGCCGCCACGCCGGCGAGCGTGTCCAGCCCCGCGCCAAAGCCGTCGCGGTAGCCCGCCTCCATGTCCTCGGCCAGCGAGGACAGCTGCACCGTCACGACCATCCGGCTGCGCTCGCCCAACGCCGAGACCTCCGCCGTCACCAGCGCCGCCGAATGGGTCCCGCGCCCGGACGACACCACCTCGTAGTTCACGCTGCGCAGCCCGGGCCGCAGGTCCAGCCAGCCGACCTCGCAGCGGATGTCCGGCTGCCCCTCCACCCGGCAGAGCGAGACCTCGCGGCCGCCCACCCGGCTGTCGGCCTCCAGAAACTCCACGGTGACCGCCGGCGTGGGCGCGGCCCACACCCGCCGTGCGGCCGGGGCCGTCCAGGCCTGCCACAGCGCCGGGACCGCTGCCGCCACCTCCCGTTCGAAGGTCAGGGTCGCAAAGCGATGGCTCCCGCCCTTCGGCGTCGTGCCGGCCGGGCGGGTCGAATCCGGGGTCTGTGTCATTCTTCGCGCTCCTTCATAACCGTTGCCACGAATGCGTCCAGGCGGTCGAGCCGGCCTTCCCAGATGGCCCGCTGCTCATCCAGCCATGTCCGCGCCGGCTCCAGGGCCTCCGGCACGATGGCGCAGGTGCGGACCCGCCCGTCCTTGGCGGAGGAGATCAGCCCGGCCTCCTCCAGCACGGACAGGTGCCGCATCACGGTGGGCAGACGCAGACCGGTCGGACCGGCCAGCTCCGTGACCCGCGCCGGCTCTTCGGCGAGCCGGGTCAGGATCGACCGGCGGGTCGGGTCGGCCAGGGCGTGGAACAGCAGCGAGAGGTCGGGATCAGGCTTAGCCATTCCGCTAAGTATCCCAGGCCCGGCGGCGGCGCAAGGAAAAACTTCGCTGAATTGCTAAGTGTTCTCCCTGGCGCCATGCGCGGCATGGCCGACCCCTGGAGTTCCGGGACTAGCCCATCAGCAACGGGCCGTGCAGCCACACCGTCCAGGTGCCCAGCGCCAGGCACGGGCCGAAGGGGAGCGCGCTGGTCGCGTCGAGCCGCCGCCCCGCCGCCCGCGCCACGGCCACCCCGGCCAGCCCGGCCAGCCCGGCCGTCAGCAGCACCGTCGGCAGACCCGCCGCGGTGACCCAGGCGCCGGCCGCGGCGAACAGCTTGACGTCGCCGCCACCCAGCCCGTCCACCCCGCGCAGCCGCCGGTAGCCCGCCCGCACCAGGGCCAGGCTGGCATAGCCGGCCGCCGCCCCCACCGCGTGGTCGAGGGGATCGGCGCCGGCCAGCAGGGCGGCGACCAGGCCGGCGGGGATCAGCGGCAGGGTCAGCGCGTCGGGCAGCAGGAGATGCCGCAGGTCGATCGCCACCAGGGCCAGCAGCGCCACGCCCAGCGCGCCCGTCGCCCACAGCAGGGCGCCGCCGGGCATCACCGCCCAGGCCCACAGGGCGAGCGCCGGTGCCGCCGGCAGCACGGCCCATTCCGGTCCGGGGAGTCCGCGGCCGGTCACGGGGCGTCGTCGGCGCGCCGCCACAGCAGCCGCCCCGCGGGCACGGCCGCCGGTGCGGCCACCGCCTCGCGCACGAAGCGGGTGCCGTCGGGCAGCCGGGCGTCGCTGCGGATGCGGACCAGCGGCGGGGCGGCCGGCGGCCGGCTCGGCCAGGGGCGCAGGCCGGCGTCGCCGGCCATGGCGGCCACCGCCGGCGACGCGGCGTCGGCGGCGACCCGCTCGGCCCCGGTGAAGACCGTGACGTGGGGGGCGATGGCGCCGGCCAGCTCCGCCGTCATGCCGAGCACCGCCGCCGCCTCGTCCACCTGGGCCAGCGGTCCGTCCTTGGGGTCGGGCCATCCGGCGGCGCGGTAGTCGGCGGCCTCGGCGCCGCCGGGGCGGCGCAGCCCGTCGCCGTCGCGGTAGTCGGCGAGGCGGGCGGCCATCGCCGCCGCGTCGGCGGCCGGCAGCCCGGCGTGGCGAAACAGCGCGCGCAGCAGCGGCTCCGGCGCCGCGTTGAGGTCGATCCGGCCGTACTCGTCGGTGATGCCCACCACCGCCGTGCCGTCCTCCAGGTCGAGCCGCCGCTCCCCGGCGCCGACGCCGCCCGCCGCCCGGTCGCCCCCCGCCGCCAGGTCGAACAGGGCGGCGTGGACGCCGGCGTCGGCCAGCGCCTCGGCCCGGGCGGCGGCGACATGACTGCCGGCCGCCTGCGCCGCCGTCCGCGCCTCGCCGCCGAGGGCCGCCGCCAGCGCCGCCAGCAGGGCCGCCGCCCACACCGCCAGCACCAGGGCGAAGCCGCGGTCGTCGGGCCGGCCGGTGTCCCGCCCGGCGGTCCTCACCGGATGCGGGCCTCGAGGTCGCGCAGCAGGCGCAGTCGGCCGCGCAGCTCCTCGGTGATCAGGCGGGCGTCGGCGGGGGTGCGCACCACCCGGGGCGTCAGCAGGACCAGCAGCTCGGTGCGCTCGTTGAGGTCCCGGGCCGACTTGAAGACGTTGCCGAGCAGCGGCACCTCTGACAGGATCGGGATGCCGACGGAGCCGCTGCCCTTGCGGTCGCGGATCATGCCGCCCAGGCCGATGGTCTGCCCGTCCGCCACGGCGACCACGCTGCTGACGCGGCGCTGCTGGATGGTCGGCGAGTCGATGTCGGAGGTCGTGGTCTCGACCACGTCGCTGACCTCCTGCTGGATCTCCAGGGTGATCATGCCGCTGTCGTTCACCCGCGGCGTCACCTCCAGGATCACGCCGGTGTCGTAGAGCTGCACGTTGCTGACCAGCGGCGCGTCGGGGTTGTCGATGCTCTGGGCGACGCGGGTGACCACCGGCACCTGGTCGCCGACCTGGATGCGGGCGGTGCGGTTGTTCAGCACCGCCAGGGTCGGCGACGAGATCACCTGGACGTTGGAGACGTCCTTGAGCGCCCGCACGATAACGTTGACGTTGGCGGTGTCGCCGCCGGTGAACACGGACAGGCCCGAGGTCAGCGGGGCGAAGCCGCCGCCGGCGCCGGTCGCGAACTGCAGGGCCACGTCGCCGCTGCGCAGGAACCACTCGACCCCGTAGGCGAGGTTGTCGTTCAGGGCGACCTCGACGATGGTCGCCTCGATCACCACCTGGAGCGACGCGGTGTCGAGCTCCGCCAGCATCGTCTGGATCTCGCGGTAGACCGACGGTGTCGCGCGGATGACCAGCGCGTTGCGGGCCATGTCCGGCACGAAGCTCGCCTGGCGGTCGCGGTCACGGTCCGCCGCCCCGCCATCGGCGGCGGCCGCGGGGAACCCGGCGTCCGCGGTCCCCTCCGCCGCCGCGCCGCCGGGCGGGGCGGGGGCGCCCAGCGCACCGGCGAAGGGGGCGGAGGCCCGCCCCGACGCGGCCCGGCGGCGGTCGCCGTAGATGTCGCCGAGCACGGCGGACAGCTCGTCGGCGCGCTGGTGCTGCAGGCGGTAGACGTGGCTCTGCACCTGGTCCGGGTCGGCGACGTCGAGGCGCTGCACCCACTCCGCCACCTTGGCCAGGTAGGCGCGCTGCGGCGTCACCGCCAGCACGGCGTTGAGCCGCTCCACCGGGACCAGGCGCACCGCCGCGGCGGTCGCCTCGGCGCCCTGGATCGCGAACACCTCCTGCAACTCGGTCACCATCCGCGCGGCGCGGGCGGTCTCCAGGCGGAACAGCCCGAACGACTTGCCGGCCAGCCAGTCCACGTCGAACATGGCGACCAGGTCGAGCAGGGTGCGCTGGCTGCTGCGCGGGCCGCCGAGGATCAGCAGGTTGCGCTCGGCGTCGACCCGCAGCAGGTCGGCGGCGTCGGCGAAGGGCTCGAGGATGCGCGCCATCTCGGCCGCGGGGATGTACTGCAGCGGCACCACGGCGATCTCCGCCGTCGCCTCGGTCGCCCCCGGGGCGCGGATCAGGTTGACCCGCCCGCCGCGGCGGAAGTCCTTGCCCGCCGGGACCACCTGGTAGACCTGGCCGGTCGCCGTCAGGGCCGCCCCGTTGAGGGCCAGCGCGTCCTCCAGCAGCGACAGCAGGGCGCCGCGCGGCACCGGATCGGCGGTCTGCAGGGTCACCGCCCCCTTCACGTCGGGGTGCAGGGTGTAGCTGACCTTGAGGATGTCGCCGAGGACCGCCTGGACCACCTCGCGCAGGTCGGACTGCACGAAGTTGACGGTGTAGCGCTCGTCGGTGGCCGCCGGCGCCGCCGGCGCCGCGGCGGGGGCGCGCACCAGGCGGCCGGTTCCCGGCAGGCGCACGTCGGGCGGCCGGGGCAGGGGGGCCGCCGCCGGCGGCGCCGCGGCCGGCCACACCGCGCCGGCGGGCGGTCCCGGCGTGACCGCATGGATGCCGGTGGGCTGGCCCGGCGCCGGCACCGGGGTGAGGGCGGTCGGCGCGGCGGTGGCGGCGGCCGGGGCGGGCGGCGGCGCGGGCGGCGGCGCGCTCACGGTGTCGCAGCCGGCCAGCAGGAGCCAGAGGGCGAGCCAGGGGGCGGACCGGAGGTCCGGCACGGTCGGGAGCGGAGGGCGCGGCACGGATCGGCGTCCTGTGAGGGCGGTGACGGGGGGTGGGGGGGTGCGGCGTCCACTCATGGCTTGCCTGGGCCGCCGGGCCGGACCAGCGGCAGCAGGACCTCGACGGTGCCGTTGCGCACGGTCACCGCCTGTGGCTGCACGGCGACGATCTCCCAGCCGGCGACCCGGTCGCCCGGCTGCGCCCTGACCAGCGGGCCGCGCGGCGTGGGGCTGAGCAGGACGACCTGCCGGCGGTCGGAGCGGATCACCCCGTGCAACGCGAAGGGAGGGGTGCGCGGCACCGCCGCCGCCACCGGCGGTGGCGGTGCCTGCGGCGGACGCCGGCCGGGGGTGAACAGGGGCCGCGCGGCGATGACGGCGAACGCGTCCAGCCCCGGCGCCGGCAAGGGCGGCGGCGCGGCCTGGCCGGCGAGGGGGTCCGGCGGCTCCGGCGGCGCCGGGGTCGAGGCGGTGGGGGCCGGCGCCGCGACCCAGGCCACCGACAGGGCCAGGGCCAGGGCCGCGACGGCCGCGACGGTCCCGCCGAGCAGGCGCGGCGTCATGTCCGCCTCGCGTAGCCGTGGACCTCGAGGGCCAGCGGCAGCGGCGGCCCGCCGGGGCCGCTGGCCGGCCCGCGCGGCTGGCCCAGCTCCGCGCCCTCCACGAACAGCAGCGGTCGCGCCGTCTCGACGGCGTGCAGCAGGGCGACGATGGCGCCGAGCGGGGCCTCCAGGCGCAGGCGCACGGCGATGCGGATCACGCCGTCGAGGGGCACGGGGTCGAGGATCTGCAGGCTGACCAGCGACGCCCCGTGGGCCTGGGCGGCGTCGCGCAGCCATTGCTGGAGGTCCGCCCCCGCCACCGCCGGGTTGTCCGGGTCCAGCAAGGTCGGCTCCGCCGCCTGGCGCCGCTCCAGCTCCGCCAGCCGGCGGTCCAGCGCCGGACGCACGGCGATCAGCCGGCGGTAGCGGTCGGCCCGCTCGCGCACCGCCTGCGCCGCCTCCGCCTCCGCCGCCGCGGCCTCGACCAGGGGGGCCCCGGCGACGCGCCAGACCACCGCCAGCGCCAGGGCGAGCAGCCCCAGGGCCAGGGTGCGGCGGACGAAGGGGGACGGCGTCATGGCCGCTCGGCCTCCCGGGGCACCCGCACGGAGATCTGGAACTGCTCGATCCCGCTGGCGGGATCGAGGGTCAGCGGCGCCCGGAATCGGGCCTGGGTGAACAGCGCCCGCCCCTCCAGCGCGCCGACCAGCGCCGAGGCGGTGCGCGAGGCGCCGACCAGGTCGAGCCGCCCCTCGGCGAAGCTCAGCCGGGTCAGCCAGGTGTCGTCGGGCAGGGTCTCGGTCAGCTCCCGCAGCACCGCCAGGAAGGACGGCTCCGCGGCCTTCTGCGCACGCAACCGGCGGTCGAGGGCGTCGAGACGCTCGACCCGGTCGCGCAGGGCGGCGGTCGCCTCCGCCGCGGCGCGCAGGGACGCCAGCTCGGCCCGGGCGGCGTCGGTCGCGGCGGCCTGGCGGTACAGCCCGGTTCCGGCCGCGGCGGCCAGGACGGCCAGCGCGGCGGCGGCCAGGGTCACCGCGCGGGGATGGCGGCGGCGGGGGCGGCCGCCGTGGCGGCGGCGGTCGGCCGGCAGCAGGTCGAAGCGCGGCGTGGCACCGCCACGCTCGGCCGGCGCCAGCGACCGGACCCGCAGCCCCGTGCCCTCGGCCACCGCCAGGGCGGCGTCGACCTCGCGGCGCAGCACCACGGCGAGATCGACCCGCAGGCGCTCGCCGCCCGCGGCGCGGCCGGCGACGGCGAAGTCGAAATGAATGTCGGCCGGGGCGAACGGGGTCTGGCGGTCCATCTCGAAGGCCAGCAGCCCGCGCAGGTCCGACTCCTCGACCGCCGGCACCTCGACCGTCTTGCGCAGCACAAGGTCGTCGCCCAGCCGCACGTCGACCCGGCCGCGGCGGCGGCCCAGGGCGGCCTCGCCGTGCGGGCCGCGGGTGGCGTGGGCCAGGGCCGGCCCGGCGCCGTCCCCGGCGCGCCGCAGCGTGGCGTCCTCGGCCGACAGGTCGAGCACGAAGCCGCCGCCCTTGCGGCGCAGCGGCCCGGCCACGGCCCGCGCGGCGTCGCCGAGCTCCCGCGTCCACCAGGACCAGACGGCCGCGACCGTCCGGCCCGCCCCCGTGATCGCGACCCTCTCCACCCCGATCCCGCCTCCCCGGCCTGTTGCGATCCCGCCTGCTCGGACGGCAGACTACCGTATAGCGCGGTCCGATGCGCACTTAAAACAACCTGCCTTGCCCGCCTTCGCCAGTGATGATAGCGTCCACCGAAGTCATCGGCAAGTTGTGCGGCCCGACAACGTCGGTTGGTCGCCGGCCGCCGCAGTGGTGTGACGGACCGCCCCAAAAAAAACTGGGGTCTATAAGGCTTGCAATTGACGCGCGGAGGGGTCTCGTGAAGTACCCGTTTTCCAAATCGCCACCCGCAACCGACGGCGCCCCATCCCGGCCGAACCGCCGCGACGTGCTGCAGGCCGGGGGTGCCATGGCGGCCGCCGGATTCAGCCCCACCAACAGCGACGGGCCGCTGGCGGCGCGTCCGGCGGCGGCGTCGACCCAGCCGTCGCGGCCCAACATCCTGTTCATCATGGTCGACGAGCAGCGGGCGCCGGTTCCCTATGAATCCGCGGCGCTGGCGTCGTTCCGCAACACCTACCTGACGACCCAGCGGACCCTGGCGCTGGGCGGCACGACGTTCCAGCGCCACTACGCCGGATCGATCGCCTGCGTGCCGGGGCGGGCGACCCTCTACACCGGGCACTACCCGTCGCTGCACGGGGTCACGCAGACCGACGGCGCCGCCAAGACCGCCTTCGATCCCGACATGTTCTGGCTGCACCCGAGCACGGTGCCCACCATGGGGCATTATTTCCGGGCCGGCGGCTACCGCACGTTCTGGCGCGGCAAGTGGCACGTCTCGGAAGAGGACATGCACGTGCCGGGCACCCGCACCCAGGTCGCCACCTACGACGACGACGGGAACCGGCTGCCGGCGGCGGAGAACTACTACGTCACGGCCAACCAGCTCGACCGGTTCGGCTTCGACGGCTGGGTCGGGCCGGAGCCCCACGGCTCCGACCCGCTGAACAGCGGATCCTCGGCCGCCCTTGGCAAGCGCGGCCGCGACATCGGCATCGCCGAGCAGCTCATCGAGCTGCTGGACCAGCTGGACCGCGAGCCGCCCCTGCTCTGGCCGCAGCGCCAGCCCTGGTTCATCATGGCGTCCTTCATCAACCCCCACGACATCGCGCTGTGGGGGTTCTTCGCCCGTCTCGGCGCGGCGGCCACGGGGATGTACGACTTCACGGTCGGCGACCAGGTGCCCACCGACCTGTTCGACGACAGCTTCGCGGCGTCGCGCGACGAATCCCTGGTCGGCACCAAGCCGACGGTGCAGGAGAGCTACCGCGCCTCCTACCGCACCTTCATGCAGCCGACCCTGGTCACCGACGACTATTTCCGCCTCTATTACCAGCTCCACCAGGACGTCGACCAGGAGATCGCCAAGGTCATCAACCGGCTCAACGCCTCGTCCCTGAAGGACGACACCATCATTGTCTTCACGTCGGACCACGGCGACCTGCTGGGGTCGCACGGCGGTCTCTTCCAGAAATGGTACACGATGTACGAGGAGGCCCTGCACGTCCCCCTCGTGGTTCACAACGAGAAGCTGGTGCCGCCCGGTCGCACCCTGTCCCTGCCGACCAGCCACGTCGACCTGCTGCCGACGCTGCTCGGCCTGGCCGGGCTCGACGCTGCGGCGCTGCGCGCCTCCATCGCGCCCAACTTCAGCGACGCCCGGCCGTTGGTCGGGCGCGACCTGTCGCCGCTGATCCGCGGCGAGGCGACGGAAGAGGCGCTGCGGGCGCCGGTCTACTACATGTCCGACGACGACCCCAGCAAGGGCCTGAACCAGACCAACTTCATCGGCCTCGACTACGGCTCGGTGATCGAGCCGGGCAGCGTCGAGGCGGTCGTCACGGAGATCGACGGCCGCGTCTGGAAGTACGCACGCTACTTCGAGAGCCCCCAGGACTGGAGCGATCCCGGCACGCCGGGGGACAGCGGGGTGCGCAACGTCTTCGACCGCAACCTCGTGCCGGCCGACGACGTGGCCGGGACCAAGCCGGTGCTCTACCAGCGCACCACCACCACCTGCCCGGCGCCCGACGAGTACGAGATGTACGACCTCACCGGCGACCCGATGGAGCTGACCAACCTGGCCGGCAGCGGCCACGCCATGGAGGCGACGTTGCGCGCGATCCTGGTCGACCAGTGCGCGCGCAAGCGGTTGACGCCGGTGAGCGGCACGGTGGCCGGCCAGCCCGCCTGCGGCGCCACCGGGACGTGTGGCTGAGGCCATGCCGCGGCGGCGCGCCCGCCCCCCCATCCCCCGTTCATGGGATGGCCCCCCCGCGCCCGCCGCCCCTATAGTCGTCGGGGCGGCGGCGGGCGAGGGGGACGGGCGGGTGGAGCAGGGCATTTCCGTGATCCTCGTCGAAGACGACGGGCCGACCCGGGAGTTCCTCGCGACGTCCCTGGCCGCCGGCGAGGGCATCGTCCTGCTGGCGGCGGCCGGCACGCTGGCCGAGGCGCGTGCCGCCCTCGACGGTGCCCGCCCGGCGGTGCTGGTCACCGACCTCAAGCTTCCCGACGGCCACGGCACCGAGCTGATCCGCGAGGTCCGCCAGCGCTATCCCGACACCGAGGTCATGGTGATCTCGGTGCTGGGGGACGAGCTGACGGTGATGGAGGCGGTGCGCGCCGGCGCCTCCGGCTACATCCTCAAGGACGCCCGGCCGATCGACCTGATCGCCGCGGTGCGGGACCTGATGGCCGGGCGCTCGCCGATCTCCGCCTCCATCGCCCGCCACATCATCCGCCAGGTGCACGGTGCGCCGGCCGCCGCCCCGGCGGCGGCGGAGGGCAAGCCCCTGTTGACGGCGCGCGAGATGGACATCCTCTGGGGCATCGCCAAAGGCTTCACCTACAACGACATCGCCGACCGGCTGGGGATCAGCCGCCACACCGTGCCCAGCCACATCAAGAACATCTACCGCAAGCTGGAGGTGAACTCGCGCAGCGAGGCGGTCTTCACGGCGGTCGAGCTGAAGCTGATCAAGCTGTCGGACTGAAGCGATGGCCGGACGCACCGCCGACGCCGCCACCGGGATGGGCGCCGCCCACGATGGCGCGGCGCGGCCGCGCTCCACCCCCGCCGCGTGGCACCCGGCCGTCCTGGCGGTGGCCGCGCTGCTCGCCGGCCTGCTGGTCGTCCTCCTTCCCCAGGCGGAACCGGCCGGCGTCCCGGCCATCGTCAGCGCCCGCCTGCTGCCGCTCACCGGGATGGACGCCCCCGTCCCGGCGGGCGCGGGGGCCATGGTGGAGCTGCCGCACCGCTGCGCCATGGACACCGGCGCGGAGGTGTGCGCCGCGCTCTACCGCATCGTCTTCCGGTACGACGGGCAGCCGGGCGACACCTGGTCGATCTACGTGCCGACCTTCGGGGCGCGTCTCAAGCTGTGGGTCAACGACGACTTCCTGGTCGACACCCGGCATTTCCGGACCGGCGCCGTCGTCAACCAGGCGGGGCCGCTGATCGCCTCGATCCCGTCGTCGCTGTTGCGCCCGGGTGCGAACGCGCTGGACATCCGCCTCGACGCCTGGTCGCAGCCCGGGGGCTTCCTCGACCGTGTGTACATCGGTCCGGACGTCCGCCTGCGGCCGGCCTACCTCGGCCGCGAGCTGCTGCTGGTGACGCTGCCGCGCCTCGCCGTGGCGTGGCAGGCGGCGCTGGCCCTGTCGCTGCTGGTGGTCTGGGTCGGCCGGCGCGAGGAATGGCTGCACCTCACCATGGGCGGCATCCTGACGTTCGGCGTGCTCCAGGGGCTGCCCCAGTTCCTGGTGGGGCCGGAGTGGCCGGACTGGCTGCTGCGGGCCAGCAACCTGGCGGGGCTGTGGCAGGCTGGGCTGATGCCCATCCTGATGGCGCAGCTGGTCGGGCGGCGGGCGATGCCGGTGGGGCTGGCGCTGGCGGTGCCGGCGCTGGTGGGCGCGGCCTTCGCGGTGATGACCACCGATCCTCTGACCCTGCGGCCGTGGTTCCACACGCTGTTCCGGTTCGTGGCCCTGCCCTGGGGGCTGCTGATGATCGTGCTGTCGCTGCGCATCCTGGTCGACGCCGCCCACCGCCGCGACCACGCCGCGGCGCGGCTCATCCTCGCCAGCCTGCTGGCGGCGCTGCCGATCGTCGCCCACGACGTGCTGGTGTTCACCGGGGTGCTGCCGGACCAGCGCGCCTTCCTGACCCGGTTCATCGCGCCGTTCCTGATGACCGCCATCAGCGGCACCTTGATGTGGCGCTACGCGATGGCGTTGAACGAGGTGAGCCGATTCAACACCAAGCTGCGCCGGGAGGTGGCGGCGGCGGAGGAGGCGCTGCGCGCCAGCTTTGCGCGCGAACAGGCGCAGGTCCGCGCCACCGCGCTGGAGAGCGAGCGCCTGCGCCTCACCCGCGACCTGCACGACGGGCTGGCCGGCCAGCTCGTGTCCATGGTGGCGCAGTGCGAGCTGCGCGGGGCCGAGTGCCGGGAGATCGCCATGGCGGCGCGCCGGGCGCTGGACGACCTGCGTCTGGTGGTGGCGTCGCTGGACGACGTGGGCAACGACCTGGCGATGATGCTGGCCCAGTTCCACGAGCGGATCGGCCCCCAGCTCCAGGCCCAGGGGATGGAGCTGGAGTGGCAGATGGCGCCGCTGCCCGACGTGGAGGGGCTGCGGTCGGAGCACGCCCTGGCCCTGTTCCGCATCCTGCAGGAGGCGGTCACCAACGCGGTGCGCCATTCCGGCTGCCGCACCGTGACGATCGCCATGGCGCCGGCCGCCCGGGCGGGCTATGCGGTGCGCATCGTCGTCGCCGACCACGGCCGCGGCGGCGTGGCGCCGCGGCCCGGCGGCCACGGCCTGGACAACATGCGCCGCCGCGCCGCCGTCATGGGCGCCGACCTGGTGTTCGAGACCGGCCCCGGCGGCACCCGCGTGGTGATCGAGCTGCCCGCCGTGCTGCCCGACATCACCGCGGCCACGGCCTCAGGCGGGTGGCGCTGACGCCCCGCCGCCCGGCCAGGGGCTTGCCCTCCTCGTGGGCGGCCGGGGCGTGGCCGGTTCATGCGTGGCAGATCCAGCCGCGCCAGGTGAAGGCGGCGAAGAACGGGTCGGCCGTCGCGAAGCCGGCGGCGCGCAGGATGGCCTCGTCCTGCTCGGGCGGGAGCATGGTCAGGCTCTTCCCGACCGCCGCCCGCGCGTTCTCGGCCTGCTCCGGGGCGGCGCCGGAGGCGACGGCGAAGGCGGCGTAGCGGGAGAGCCACAGCGGCCGCTCGTCGGCGCCCTGCGGGAAGCTGGCGTGGGCGGCGACGAAGGGGGCGCCGGGCGCGAGGCGCCGGTGGATCGCGGCGGCCGTGCGCCGCCGTTCCGCGGCGTCGAGGAAATGCAGGGTCAGCAGGCAGGTGGCCGCGTCGAACGGGCCGTCCGGGGCGTCGTCGATCAGGCCCTGGACCAGCTCCACCCGCGCCATCAGCGGTCCGAGGGTGCGCTCGGCCAGCCGCAGCATCTCCGCCGCGGGGTCGACCCCGACGAAGCGCCAGCCCGGATGGGCCTCGGCCAGCGCTGCCAACTCGAGCCCGCCGCCGGCGCCGAGAACCAGCACGCGGGCGTCGTCGGGCGCCCGTTCCGCCAGCAGGATCGACGTCATCCGGTGGAGGGACGCGAATCCCGGGACGAAGCGCGGCGGCCCGTCGGCGTACCGGGCCACCGCCGCGGGATCGGCGAAGGCGTCCAGGAACGGTTTCATGCCCGCGTCATGCGGCATCGGAGGTCTCCGGGCAATGGGGCGCCGCGCGGTCGACGAGGCGGGCGTGGAAATCGGCGCTCAGCGCGGCCAGGGACACCGTCTCCAGGCGGGCGAGCAGGAGCGCGCCGGCCGCGCGCAGGGCCTCGTCGAGGGCGGCGTTGACGGCCTGCTCCACCAGGCACCGCGGCGCGTCGCTGCGGTTGCCGAGGGCGAACAGCGGCGGCTCGCCCAGGGCCTCGTACACGTCGCGCAGGGACACCTCGGCCAGGTCGCGGGCCAGCTCCCAGCCGCCGCCGCGGCCGCGGGCGGAGCGCACGTAGCCGCGCTCCCGCAGGCCGGCCATGGTCCGGCGGATCACCACCGGGTTGGTGTCCATCGCGGCGGCCAGCACCTCGGAGGTGACCGGCCCCTCGTGCTCGGCCATGTGCAGCAGCACGTGGAGCACGCCCGACAATCGGCTGTCTCGTTTCATGTAACTTTTAATATTACAATTACTCCGGGCCGTCAAGCCGGTCGTGGCCCGGTCGCCCGCCGCTCACCCGTCGCCGCGGACCGCGCGGAAGACGGCCAGGAAGTCGGCGGGGGCCAGCAGGCCGCGCACCCGGGCGGCCTCCGCCGCGGCGACCGGCCGGCCGGCCAGCGAGGCGGCATCCTCGGGGAGGAACTGGAAGGTCGGCGTCAGGGTGATGCCCCATTTGCGGGCCAGCGCCCGCTCCTCCAGCGCCTCGCCGTCGAAGTCGACGACCCGGCGCGTGCCGCGCAGGTTCAAGGACAGCACCGTGAAATGGGCGCGCACATAGCCCGCGATGGCGGGGTCGGCCAGGGTCACCCGGTGCAGGTCGCGGCAGTAGGAGCAGCCGCGCTGCTCCCAGACGACGACGAAGCGCTTGCCGGCCGCCGTGGCCCCGGCGAGATCGTCGGCCAGCGCCAGATCGCTGCGCAGGAACCAGGGCTGGGTGGGAAGCCCGTCCTCGCCGGGGGCGTCCGCGGGCGCACCCGCCATCCCCGCCGCGGCCATCCCCGCCGCGGCCAGCCCCAGCCCGCACCCCAACCCCAGCCCCGCCCGCATCACCGCCCGTCGCCCCACCATGGCGTTTCCCCCTTTCCTGAAGTTTCGGAAATGCTACTGTTGGTCCAGCTAATATACACGCGCCGGAACGGGGGAGGGAGGCCAGCATGGGATGGAGGTCGACGGTCGGCGCGGCGGCGCTGGCCATCCTGGTGGCGGCGTCCCTCGCCGGTCCGGCCTTCGGGGAGCCGGTCCGCCGCACCGCCGGGGGCCTGACCCTGAACGGCGACCTGGTGGAGGCCGGCGGCGGCCGCGCCGCCGGGGTGGTGGTTCTGGTGCACGGCACGCTGGCCCATCATGGCATGGAGCTGATCGGCGGCCTGCAGCAGCGGCTGGCCGAGCGTGGCCTGTCGTCGCTGGCGGTGACCCTGTCGCTCGGCGTCGACGACCGCACCGGCATGTACGACTGCGCCGTCCCCCACCGCCACCGCCACGAGGACGGGGTGGCCGAGATCGACGGCTGGGTGCGCTGGCTGACGGCCGGGGGCGCCGGGCCGCTGACCCTGTTCGGCCATTCCCGCGGCGGCAACCAGGTGGCGCGCTACCTGGCGGCGCACCGCGACGCCCCGGTGGCCCGCGCGGTCCTGCTGGCGCCGGCCACCGGCGGCCGGCCGGACGGCGCGGCGGCGGTGCTGGGGCGGGCCGCGGGGCAGCCGGACGACGCGGTGGTGGCGGTGCCGGCGTTCCTGCATTGCGGCGCCGGCGAGGCGACGGCCGGGGCCGTGCGCTCCTACTA
Source organism: Azospirillum sp. NS33 (assembly GCF_059703765.1). Lineage (NCBI taxonomy): Bacteria > Pseudomonadati > Pseudomonadota > Alphaproteobacteria > Rhodospirillales > Azospirillaceae > Azospirillum > Azospirillum sp. NS33. The sequence continues at coordinate 59,525 of NZ_BAAKJB010000035.1, forward strand.
CGGCGGCGACCCGCGCCACGACACGGTGGGGCTGCTGGACGGCATCGCCGTTCCCCTGCTGGTGCTGGCCGCCAGCGACGACGCGGTGGTGCCCGACCTGCTGGGGCGCATGCGGGCGCTGGAGGGGGCGACCGCCGCGCGCTTCCAGGTGATCGAGGACAGCGATCATTTCTTCCGCGACTTCGCCGCCGACGACACCGCCGACGCCATCGCCGCGTTCATCGCCGCAACACCGTAGCGGCGGGCGGCGGAGGCAGCGATGGGCGGGGTTCCGGCGTCGTTCGACGTGTCGTTCGCGGTGGCCTTCGCGGCGGGGGTGCTGAGCTTCCTGTCGCCCTGCGTGCTGCCGCTGGTGCCGCCCTACCTGTGCTTCCTCGGCGGGGTGTCGGTGGACGAGCTGCGCGCCGGGCGGCGCGGCGCCGGGGTGGTCGCCGCGGCGCTGGCCTTCGTGCTCGGGTTCGCGACGGTGTTCGTGGCCCTGGGGGCCGGGGCGTCGGCGTTCGGCGGCTGGCTGGCCCTCAACCTCGACATCCTGGGCCAGCTGGCGGGGGCGGTGATCGTGGCGCTGGGGCTGCATTTCCTGGGGGTGCTGCGGATCCCCTGGCTGTACCGGGAGCTGCGCGTCCACCCCGCGGCGCGGCCGGCCGGGCTGCTCGGCGCGTACGCCGTGGGGCTGGCCTTCGCCTTCGGCTGGACGCCCTGCGTCGGGCCGGTGCTGGCCACCATCCTGATGGTGGCCGGCAGCGCCGACCGGGCCAGCCACGGCGCGCTGCTGCTGGGCACCTACGCCGCCGGCCTGGGGGTGCCGTTCCTGATGGCCGCCCTGGCCGCGCCGCCCTTCCTGGCCGCGGCGGGCCGGCTGCGCCGCCACGCCGGGGCGGTCCAGCGGGCCACCGGCCTGCTGCTGGTGCTCACCGGCGCCCTGTTCATCGCCGGGGCGATGCCCGGGCTCGCCGGCGCCCTGCTCGATCTCGCACCGGCGCTGGGGCGGATCGGCTGACCGGATCGGCCCGGCCGGCCCGGCCCGGCGGCGGCCGGGCCCGGTCAGGGGTGAATATAGACCCAGCCGGCGAGCTGGCGCTCCACGATCTCGGCGATTCCGGCGGGCACGACCCGCACCCCCTCGATCAGCTCGTCGGGGGTGCGGTGGGTGGCCTCCAGGGTGTTGCCGCAGCCGACGAACCCGATGTCGTAGTGCATCAGGCTGCGCACCCGATCCGCCACCGGCGAGCTGTCCTTGTAGAACGCCCGCATGCCCGCGCCGTAGGCGACGACGAGGATGCGGACCTGATCCATCCCGTAGAATTTCTGCAGGTTCACGGCGTTGTGCAGGATGTTGTTCATGTCCGCCGGGGCGTCGCTGGTCAACTGCAGCAGGATGCGCCGGGGCTGGTCGAGGCTGGGCGGCGGGTCGGCGAAGGCGGTGGCGGCGACCGTCGCCTCGGCGTGGGCCGTGGCCGCGGCGAGGACCAGCCACAGCGTGGCGAGCAGGCGGGCGGCGGTCATGACGGGTCCTCCCGGTGGGACGTGCCGGGCGACAGTGGCACCGCGGCCGCGGCCTGCCAAGGGTGATCCCGGGCCGGCGACCGCCCGGGCGGCGCCGGGGCGGCCAAGGATTCGCGCGCCGTGCGGCCGGCCACACGCCCGGGCGCGCTGTCGAATGCCTTGTTTTTCACCATTTCACCGCGCCGTCCGCGTGATATGACAGGATTGCGTCCGGCGGGGACTGTGCGTTTCCGGGGCGATCCGCGACGTCCCGTTGACTGGGCGATGAAAGGCCGTTACGTTATTTTTCCGCGTCATCCCGTTTATTTATCAGGCGGCTTATTCGCCATTCCGAGTCCGTGCCGTGTTCCACGCGTCGGCCGGTTGTCCGATTCGTGAGTTCGTTCCCCTTCTGCGACTGTCGAGATCGTGAGCGCCATGCTTCCAGGGAAAAAGAAGAAGAAGAACGAGAGCGCATCGCCGATTCTCGAACAGATCATGACGGGCGGGTCCAGCGTCTCGTTCCATGTGCTCCAGTTGAGTCATGGGATCGAACCGGAAAACCTTCTCTTCAAGACGCAGGCGCTGAACAACGCCATCATCTTCAAGTATCCGAACTTCGACGCCAAAGACGAAGATGATGAGGAGCTCGACGACGACCTGCCCGCCGCCGAATCGGCGAAGCGGCCCATCGAAACGGCGTTGTACGTCCCCCACACGGCGGCGACGCCGCGGGCCGGCGGCTATGGCATCTACCTGCGCGGAAAGAACTACCGCTCGCTGCTGCACGAAACCTTCGGCGTCGACGAGGTCAATCCGCAGGATGGCGCGTTGCAGGACCTCAAGCTGCTCGACGCCATCGACAGCGTGCCGTCGCTCGACGCGTTCCTCCTGAAGATCTGCTTCGAGGCGGAGCGCATCCCCGTCGACAACCGCTATCTGCGGATCAACCCGGAGGAGGAGGCGCAGATCCGCCACCTCATCGGCGGGCGGATCGAGCCGATCATCCGCAAGGCGCTGGACATTCCCGAAGGGGTGGGGCCGCGCATCGAGCGCTTCCTCCAGGCGATCTGGGACCCGGCCCTGCCCGAGGCGCGGACCTTCGTCACCGCCTTCGGCATCGACCAGTCGGAGGCCGACCTGGTGTTCAGCGCCTGGAAGGGCATCACCTTCTACGAATACCAGCTGCGCCGCCTCGCCCCGGCCGTGCGCAACATCGTCAACTGGCTGAAGTCGGGCAACTGCCTGCCCATCGACCTGCGCAGCCACAAGATGTACGAGGCCAGCCTGCTCATGTACATCGAGCGGGTGGGCAAGCAGATCGAGGGCGTGCTCGGCGACATCCGCGGCATCCTGTCGGAGTACGAGAACTGCTTCCGTACCTTCATGGACGGCTCGCCCGACGCGTTCCGTGACTTCCTGCGCAACGTCCGCAAGAAGTACTGGCTGATGGGTTACTGCATTTCGGCGCTGAACAGTCTGTCGCACACATTCAGCCGGTTCATGCGGCATGCCGTCGACAAACGTCTGTTCTTCGAGACCATGTACGACATGCTGCGCCAGTTCGACGTGGCATTGGACCGCCGGCGCGAGCAGCGCATGGCGTTCTGAGCCGCGCCGGCAGGGGGCGCCGGCCGTCCCCGCCTCTCCCATATCCATGGGATTCAGCGCGGTTGTTGCAAAGTTTAGGGTTCCCAGCATCGCCACCGCTTGAGCTGGGACCCGACCGATGAAAACGCGCTATCTGCTGGCCCTGCTGGCCCTCGCCCCGGCCCCCGCGTTCGCCGACGCGGCGGCCGCCGACGCCTGCGCCACGGCCCTGCCGGCTGACGCCAAGATGATCTACGACGCCACCCGCCCGAGCATCGCCCCCGGTGTCACCATCGCCGACGAGCTGCGCGCCGCCACCCGGCCGCTGGTGATGGGCGGCAAGATCAGCCGCTCCGACGCCCGCCCGGCGGCCGAGGCCGCGGGCAAGTGCCTGGCGATGATCGTGCAGTGAGCGACACCGGCCCGCCGCGGCGGGCCACAGGGATGGGGAGGACCACAATGACCCGCATCGTGACCGTGGCGGCCGTCGCCGCCACCATGACCACGGCGGCCGTCGCCGCCACGCTGGCCACGCTGGCCGGCGCCGCGCCGGCCCAGGCCGTCGTCTACTGCCGCGCCGTCGGCATTCCCAGGGGCTGCGTCGTCGCGCCGCCGCCTGCCGTGGTCGCCCCCGGGGCGGTGGTGGTGGTGCCCGGCGCCGGTGCGCCCGGCGTGGGTGTCGTGCCTGGCGTCGGCGTCGGCGCGCCCGGGGTCGGCGTGACCCCCGGGGTCGGCGTGGGCGCGCCGGGCGTGGGCGTGGCGCCGCGGGTGGGCACCCCCAACGCCGGTGGGCCGGTGAACCGCGTCGGCGTGCGCTGAGCGATGGCCGCCGCGACCACGGCAGGAGCGGCGTCGCCCACGGCGACGCCCGCCACCGCGACGCCCGCCTATGTCCAGCTTCACCGCAATGTGGTGATCAACGCCGATTTGTGGACGGCGACGCCGCGCATCCTCGCCGCCGGGTTCGGCTTCGAGGGCATCCAGGGCATCCCCGGTTTGCAGTCGGCCGCCGACCTCCAGCTCGCCGTTGACGCCGGGGCCGGCGTCAACCTGGACTACGCGGGGCTGGACCCGGTGCCGCCGCTGCGCAACCTGACCTCGGCGGTGTCGTCGGTGGGCATCGTCGGCGCCGGCTTCGGCGCGGCGGTGACCTACGCCGACGCGATGCCGATCGAGTTCAGCTGGCCGATCCTGCCGGGCACGGTCGACCCCACGGACATCGCCATCACCCTCAACACCGGGGCGGTCGTGACGCCCCAGGCGGCGGCGCTCAACCCCAACTATGACCTCAACGAGCGCCACGTCATCGTGGTGTTCGGGGAGTTCGGCAACCGCCTCACCCCCGGCACCCCCGGCGCCATCTACCCGGTGTCGGTGGCCATCGCCGAGGACGCCACGCCGCTGATGGCGGTCGGCCCGGACGGGCCGGTCAGCCTGGTCGGCCAGTCCATCGACAGCTCCAACCCCTACGAGGCCGGCCCCACCCTGGTGGGGGCGCGGCTGACCCGCATGTCGACGGTGGGCGACTTCACGCCGCCGGCGCTGGGCGGCGGCGTCGCCAACGACGGGGTCACGCTCTACGGCGACCAGGCCCAGTACCGGCTGCGCCTGTTCACCTCCGGCGGCTTCTCGCCGGACGGGGTCAGCGGCTTCCTGCCGGACGAGTTCGCGCGCTACTTCCGCCTGACCGCCACCGACGCCGCCGGCAACACGGTGGTGATCGACCGCGACGGCGTCGACTACGACCTCGGCGTCGGCACGGTGCGGGTGGTCGGCCTGGCCGAGCTCGGCCCCGCCGCCAACGGCGCCGACGTGGTCTACGACGCAACCTACGCCGAGGACCACGACAACTACTTCGACATCGTGCTCTCCGGCGACGCCGCCGCCATGGCCCGCATCGCCGCGGTGGAGATCCCGACCAGCGCGGTCGCCGGCTACAGCGACATCTACAACCCCGGCGGTCCCGGCCGCACCCCCACCGCGGGCGTCACCTACACCGAGCCGGCGCGGGCCCAGACCTTCCCGGTCACCGTCAGCCTGGACAGCCTGGGCACCGTCTCCCACGCCGCCCAGACCATCGACGCCTACGACGCCGACGACGGGATGCCGGTGGTGTTCCGCCTGTTCAACCCGGCCACTGGCGACCACTTCTACACGTCGAGCTCGATCGAGGCGGCGACGGCCCGCGACAGCCGCGGCTACCGCGAGGAGGGCGTGCCCTTCTCCGCCGAGAGCAGCGCCGCCGGGCTGGTCGACGTCTACCGGCTGTACCAGGCCGCGACCAGCAACCACTTCTACACGACCGACGCCGCCGAGCGGACCCGGCTGCTGGCCGCCGGCTACTACGCCGACGAGGGCGTGGCCTTCCAGGCCTACGGCACCGCGACGGAGGGGGCGAGCGCGGTCTACCGCCTCTACAACGCCGCCACCGACGACCATCTCTACACCACCGACGCCGCCGAGGGCGTGGCCACCGGCTACCGCAACGAAGGGGTGGCCTGGTATTCCGCCAGCTTCGCCAGCGGCGGCACCGGGCAGTGGAATGTGCTGGAAGAGGCGCACGAGATCATCGACGGCCGCACCCTGCTGGTCGACCCGTCGCTGCCGCTGGCCACCTACAAGAGCGGGGGCAGCAACCCGATCCCCGACGCGGTGTGGGCGGCCGGCTACGACGCGCCGTCCCCCTACATCGTCAACACCACGCGCAACCTGCAGTTCAACGAATCCTGGTTCATCGCCTCGCCGGGCGCGGCGGAGGGCACCACCACCTACATCACCACCGCCGACGGCTACACCTGGGCGGCGATGTCCCAGGCGATCAACGCCATGTGGCCGTTCAACGTGGTCGACTACGCCGGCTCGACCCCGCCCATCACCAACGCCTACGCGGCCGGCAATCTGGTGACGACGCCGGCCGCCGGCGTCGTCAAGGTGACGGCGAACTTCAAGGGCCAGCGCATGAAGTTCTACGCCAACGACCCCGCCACCGGCGCGGCGCTGGACCGCTACGTCGTGACCGACGCGTGGGGCAACACCTACATCATGCACGCGTCGGGCCAGACCGACCAGAGCCAGGTCGCGGCGGCCTTCGAGGCGGCGGTGCTGCCGGAGGGCTGGACCAAGTCGGTGCGCCAGCTCTCCCAGGACCTCATCCTCGACCCCGCCGAGGGGGCGGACGGCACCTACCACTACCTGGTCTTCCGCGACAGCGCCGACAACACCTACCACCAGATCGGCTGGGGCTCCCAGGGCGCGCTGCAGGCCCAGGTGGAGGGCATGCCGGTGTGGGGCGGCCAGAGCGACGACACCCTGGCCGGCAACGCCGCCTGGAGCAACCTGCTGCACGGCGCCGGCGGCAACGACGCGCTGAGCGTCGGGGCGGGCGCCGACACCCTGTGGGGCGACGACGGCGACGACACGGTGACGGCGGGGGCCGGGGTCGACCTGCTGTGGGGCAACCAGGGGGCGGACCGGCTCTACGGCAACGCCGGCGCCGACACCCTCTACGGCGGGCAGGGCCAGGACACCCTGTTCGGCGGCCAGGGCGACGACCTGCTCTATGGCAACCGTGGCGACGACGTGCTGGTGGGCGGGGCCGGCGACGACACCCTGCAGGGCGACGACTGGGCCGACACCCTGACCGGCGGGGCCGGCAACGACGCCTTCCGCTTCGCCGCCCCCGGCCAGGGCGCCGACACCGTCACCGACTTCACCAGCGGCAGCGACCGCATCGAGGTGGTCGGGCCGAACTTCGGCGCGATCGCCGCCGGCACCCTCTCGGCCAGCCACTTCGCCCTGGGGGCGCCGGGCGACGGCGACGACTGGTTCGTCTTCGACACCGCCACCGGGGTGCTGTCCTTCGACGCCGACGGCAGCGGCGCCGGGGCGGCGGTGGCCATCGCCACCTTGACCGTGCGCACCCTGGCGGCCGGCGACATCACCGTGCTGGCCGCCTGATCCTCGCGTCAGGCGCCGCCGCCCCCGGCGATCTCCGGCAGCAGGGCCTCGATGGCCTCGGCCCGGGCGCCGGGGGCGGGGTGGGTGGACAGGAAGGCGGGGGTGCCCGTCCGCCCGCCCAGCCGGTCCATGCGCCGCCACAGCTCCACCGCGGCGCGCGGATCGTAGCCGGCCCGCGCCATGGTGGCGAGGCCGAGGCGGTCGGCCTCCAGCTCCTGCCCGCGCGAATAGGGCAGCACCAGCCCGAACTCCACGCCGATGCCCAGCAGGCCGGCGATCTCGTTGGCGTACTGCACGTCGCCGACCTGCAGGGCGGCGCTGACGAGCTGCAGGCCGAAGCGCTTCAAGGTGGCGACGCTGAGGCGGTCCTGGGCGTGTCCGGCCTGGGTGTGGCCGATCTCGTGGCCGATCACGGCGGCCAGCTGGTCGGGGGTGGCGGCCACCCGGACCATGCCCTCGTAGACGCCGATCTTGCCGCCGGGCAGGGCGAAGGCGTTGACCTCGTCGCCGGCGAACACCACCAGCTCCCACCGCCGCGGGTCCTCCCCCGCCGCCGCCAGCAGGCGCCGGCCGATCTCGGTGGCGGCGTTGCGCAACGCCGTGTCGCCCGACACCGCCGTGCCGGCGCGGATGCGCTGCCAGCTCTCCAGCCCCAGCCGCTGCACCGTGTCGTCGGAGACCAGCTGGAACGGCAGCGAGAGGTCGTCGCACCCGGCCAGCGGCACCGCCGCCGCCGTCCCCGCCAGCAGCCGCAGCACGGCGCGCCGCGGCAGGCCGTGGGCGGCGGAGGCTGCGGCGGCGGGACGGTGCGGCGGGTGGTGGAGGCCGGGCGGGTGGTGGAGGCACATGGGCGGGCAGGGCTGCTGTTGCCGGGGCTCTGGTCGGGGAACGCGGCGGCGGGTCGGCCGGTTCCGGCCGCCGCGTTCCTACTTCGGCGCCGCCGCGCCTTCCAGCCGGTCCAGTACGGCGTCGCGCCCGGCGGTGGTCAGGTCAAGGTCGCCGCCGGAGCCACCGCACAGCGCGACGCTGTCCTCCGGCCCGGCGATGACCTGCACCTGCGCCAGCAGCGCGTCGATCCGCTCGCCCAGCCGCGCCCGCTCGGCCAGCGAGAGGGTGTCGTTGACGGCGCCCGGCAAGGCCAGCAGCAGGGCCAGCACCGCCAGCCGCGTGCCGCTGCGCAGCGCCTCGTCCCCGGCGGCCTCCGCCGGCAGCGGGGTGGCGGGGGCGGCGAGGGCGTCGCGGGCGAAGGCCTCGATGGCGGCGGCGATCTCGGCGGCGTGGGGGCCGGCGACACGGACGGTCAGGGTCATGGGGAGGCTTTCTTTTCCAGGGAGTCGAGGAGCCCGCGGACCTGGGCGATCCCCTCGGCGTGGTTCAGGGTGGTGAACGCCGCCAGCGCGTCGGTCAGCACCGCCGCGGCCTCCTCGTTGCGGCCGACGGCGGCGAGCACCTGTCCCAGCAGCGCGCCCGCAAAGGCGATCCCGTCGGCGCGGCCGATCCGGCGGAAGATCGCGAAGCTCTCGGCGAGTTCCTCGACGATGGTGACCGCCTCGCCGGCCTCAAGTCCGCCTCGCCCCAATCGGATCCGGGCGCAGCACAATCGGACATGGGCGATGCTCTCGAGGTCCTGCATCCTTTCGGCCACGGGCAACCGTTCGTCCAGGTGGATGCGCAGGGCCTCTTCGGTCTGTCCCCTTTGTGAGAGGATGTCGGCGATCTTGCCCATGGTGACGGCGCGGGCGTGCACGTCGCCCAGGCGTTCGTAGACGGGGAGTTCCTCGTCGCGTCGGATGCGCAGTGCCTCTTCGGTCTGTCCCCTTTGTGAGAGGATGTCGGCGATCTTGCCCATGGTGACGGCGCGCTCTCGCACGTCGCCCAGGCGTTCGTAGACGGGGAGTTGCTCGTCGCGTCGGATGCGCAGGGCCTCTTCGGTCTGTCCCCTTTGTGAGAGGATGTCGGCGATCTTGCCCATGGTGACGGCGCGGGCGTGCACGTCGCCCAGGCGTTCGTAGACGGGGAGTT
>NZ_BAAKJB010000036.1:0-65518 GCF_059703765.1 Azospirillum sp. NS33
CCGAAGAACCACGATGACCGCCCGCCGGGGCAGGCCCTCCGGCCGGCTACGCCGACCTACGGGCCTGCCCCGGCGAACACGCTGCTACACCACGCCCTGGGACGTGACCGGCGCCCGCCGGGCGCGGGCCCCGACGGAGGGGATGCCATCCCGGCCGGTCGCCGGGGCATCCCACAACAAGAAAACGCCCGGCGGTGTGTGAACCGCCGGGCGTGTTCCGTGTCGAGCGGGAAGCCCGCTGTGCTGATGGTCGGAGAGAGAGGATTCGAACCTCCGGCCCCTGCCTCCCGAAAGCAGTGCTCTACCAGGCTGAGCTACTCTCCGGTCCGTTCCGGTCGGGGCCGCCCGTGGGCGTCCGTCCCGGTGAGGCCGCGTATATAGCGGCTGGGTTTCGGGCGCGCAAGCCCAAAATCGCGGGCCTCAGAATTCCCGGTCGATGACGAAATCGATGACGTCCAGCATCGCCCGCTTGACCGGCGCCGCGGCCCCGCCATCGGCGAACAGGCCCAGGGAATCGCGGGCGATGGCGCCGTAGTGGCGGGCCCGCTCCACCGTGTCCTTGAGCGCGCTGTGGCGCTCCATCAGCGCCTGGGCGTGCTCCAGGTCGCCGTCCGCCTGGTCGAGTTCCTCCATGGTGCGGCGCCAGAAGGCGCGCTCCTCGTCGTTGCCGCGGCGGAAGGCCAGCACCACCGGCAGGGTGATCTTGCCCTCGCGGAAGTCGTCGCCCACCGTCTTGCCCAGCTTCGCCTGCTTGGCCGAGTAGTCCAGCACGTCGTCGACCAGCTGGAAGGCGATCCCCAGGTTCATGCCGTAGTCGTTGAGCGCCGCCTCCTCGGCGGCGGGGCGCTCGGCGACGACGGCGCCGACCCGGCAGGCGGCGGCGAACAGCTCGGCCGTCTTGCCCTTGATGACCTCCAGGTAGGCCTGCTCGCTGGTCTCGGTGTCGTTGGTGGTCTGGAGCTGCAGCACCTCGCCCTCGGCGATCACCGCCGAGGCGTTGGACAGGATGCGCAGCACGTCCAGCGACCCCACCTCCACCATCATCTGGAAGGCGCGCGAGAACAGGAAGTCGCCGACCAGCACGCTGGCCTTGTTGCCGAACACCGCGTTGGCCGAGGCGAGGCCGCGGCGCAGGTCGCTCTCGTCGACCACGTCGTCGTGCAGCAGGGTGGCGGTGTGGATGAACTCCACCACCGCGGCCAGCAACTGGTGGTGCTCGCCCCCGTAGCCGCACAGCCGGGCCGACGCCAGAGTGAGCACCGGGCGCAGCCTCTTGCCGCCGGCCGCCACGATGTAGCCGGCAAGCTGCGGGATCAGCGCAACCGGGGACTGCATGCGGGCGACGATGGTGTCGTTCACCGCGGCCAGGTCATCGCTGACCAGCGCCGTGAGATCGTCCAGCGGCGTGGTCGAGGACTTGCGCCGCTGCGGATCGAGATTCGTGACGACCGCCAAGGCCGGCTCCAATGATGATTGACGTGGCAGTACCCGGCAGCGAGCATACTGGCGACGCCTTGTCGGTCAAGTCCGCTGCGTCGCGGTGCCGGCGGAGGCCGGCGAACGGACCCAGGGGGAACGGCACGGCATGAGGGAGATTGTGCGAACGACCGATGCCGTGCGGCTGTCCTGGCTGACCGCGCTGCTCGCCGACGCCGGGATCGAGGCGGTCATTCTCGACACCCACACCAGCGTCCTTGAGGGCTCCATCGGCGCCATTCCGCGCCGCCTGGTGGTGGCCCCCGGCGACGAGGCCCTGGCGCGCCGGGTGCTCGCCGAGGCCGGGGAGGAGACCGGCGACGCCCCGGGACCCTCCGGCGGGGGGGCGGGGCGGTGAGCGACGACTCCGCCCACACCCACGAGGAGGACCTGCTGCTGGGCGGCCGGGTGCGGCTGCTGCAGCCCCGCCACGGCTACCGCGCCGCCATCGACCCCGTGCTGCTGGCGGCGGCCACCGCGGCGCAGGCCGGCGAGCGGGTGCTGGACATCGGCACCGGCACCGGCGCGGCCGCCCTGTGCCTGGCGGCGCGGGTGCCGGGGGTGCGCGTCATGGCGCTGGAGAAGGATCCGGAGATCGCCGAGCTGGCGCGGCACAACGTCGCGCTGAACGGCGCCCAGGGATACGTGATGGTCTACGCCGGGGATCTGCTGCAGCCGCCGCCCATCCTGGCGCCCGGGTCGTTCGACCGGGCGATGATGAATCCGCCCTATCTGCGCGCCGACGCGGCCACCCCGCCGCCGGGCGCCTGGAAGGCCGCCGCCCACGTCGAGGGCGACGCCCGGCTGGCCGACTGGGTCGGCTTCGCCGCCGCCATGCTGCGGGCCCGCGGCTGGCTCACCCTGGTGCACCGTGCCGACCGGATCGACGAGATCCTGTCCCTGCTCCACGGCCGCTTCGGCGGGGTCGTCCTGGTCCCCCTGTGGCCGCGCGCCGGCGAGGACGCCAAGCGCGTGCTGGTCGCCGCCCAGCGTGGCGGGCGCGGCCCGGCGCGCCTCGCCCCCGGGCTGGTGCTGCACGGCGCCGACGGCGCCTTCACCGCGGCGGCCGAGGCGGTGCTGCGCGACGCCGCGCCGCTCGCCGGTTAGCGGCACCCCGCCTTTGACCTTCAGCACGGCCGTCCCCATGTTCGGTTGGCCCAACATGTGACGGTCATGAGCGAACAGCCCTCCCTCCTCGCGCGACTCCCCTTCGGCCCCTGGCGCGACCGCGGCCCCCTGGTCTCGGTGGTGCGCCTGAACGGCGTGATCGGCGACGTCGGGCCGCTGCGCCGCGGCCTGACCCTGGCCCAGGTGGCACCGCTGCTGGAGCGCGCCTTCGCGCCCAAGCGCCAGGCCGCGGTGGCGCTGGTCGTCAACTCCCCGGGCGGCTCGCCGGTGCAGTCGTCGCTGATCGCCAAGCGCATCCGCGACCTGGCCACCGAGAAGAAGGTCCCGGTGATCGCCTTCTGCGAGGACGTCGCCGCCTCGGGCGGCTATTGGCTGGCCTGCGCGGCCGACGAGATCTTCGCCGACGAGAGCTCCATCGTCGGCTCGATCGGCGTGGTCTATGCGGGGTTCGGCCTGCACGACCTGCTGGCCCGCCACGGGGTGGAGCGGCGCGTCCACACCGCCGGCGACAAGAAGGTGCTGCTCGACCCCTTCCAGCCCGAGCGGGAGGACGCCATCGCCCACCTCAAGGCGATCCAGGCGGACATCCACGACTCGTTCAAGGCGATGGTCCGAGAGCGGCGCGCCGGCCGACTCGGCGGCCCCGAGGAGGAGCTGTTCTCCGGCGCCTTCTGGGCCGGCCGGCAGGCCCACGCGCTGGGGCTGGTCGACGGCCTCGGCGACCTGCGCGGCACCCTGCGCGCCCGCTTCGGCGCGAAGGTCCGGCTGCGGGTGGTCCAGGCCGACAAGGGCCTGCTGCGCCGCCTGCGCCTCAACGCCGCCGCCGCCCCGGGCGACGCCGCCGCCGTGCCCGGCTGGGCCGCCGGGCTGGTGGACGCGGCTCTGTCGGCCGCCGAGGAGCGGGCGCTGTGGGGGCGCTTCGGCCTGTAGGCCGGCCCCTTACAGCAGCCCTTCGTCGCGGTCGAGGCCGAGGCGCTTGACGACCCGCAGACGGGCCGCGCCGACCTCGCGGTCGGGCAGGGCCAGCATGCCGGCCAGCCGGCGCATCATGTTGGACTCCAGGTCGTTCAGGGTGCCGTCGGCGTAGGCCACCTCCCACAGCATCTCGACGATCCACAGCCGTTCGCCGGGCGGGCAGTGATCGATGATGGGGCGGACGTAGTTGTAGTGATGGGCGGCGCCCTCGGTCTCCGCCTCGGCGGCGCGCAGCAGCTCGCCCGCCTCGGCCGCGTCGAGGTCGAAGCGGCGGCGCACCACCTCGATGATGCGCGTCCGTTCCTCCGGGCCGATGCGGTCGTCGGTGCGCGCCGTCTCGACCAGCAGCGCCACCGCGGCGAGCTGCAGGTCGTTCTGGCCATGGCCGGGCGGGCGCTCCGCCTCGGGGGTGCCGTCCCAATCGTCGAACAGGGCGCGGATGCGGTTCAGCATGGTGTCTCTCTCTCGTCATCGGGAACGGTCGCGGTGGGGGAGTCAACGGCCGGGGGGCGCGTCGGGGTCCGCCGGCCGGGCGCTATTGCCCCACCGCGCCGAGGCGTTCCGAGGGCGGCGGCACGGGCCGCCCGGCCGCGGCGGCCTCGGCGATCCAGGCGGCGATGGCGGCGCGGGCGTTGGCTTCCGCCTCCACCGGCGTCGCCCCGCCGGCGGTACAGCCCGGCAGGTCGGGAATTTCGGCGGTGTAGCCGACGCCGTCGCCGGGCGGCACGGGTCGGACGATCACCGGGTAGGCGTGGGTGTCCATGGCGGCGTCCAGGGTGCGGGGGTGGGACACCGAACCTGGGGTGGCCGGCCCGCCGTGTCCAGCCGGGGCCGCGCCTGCGTCCTTGACCGCCGCCGCCGCGCCCCCTAATCCTGCCCCCCATGCTGTCCTTGTCCAAGATTCTCCTGCTCGTCGTCGTCGTTGTCCTCGTCGTCTTCGGCTGGCGCTGGCTGAAGCGGGTGGAGGCGGTGGGCCGCGACCGGCTGCGCGAGCGTGGCGAGCGGCCGGCGCCGCGCCGCCCGGCCCCCGGCCGCTCCGGCGCGGCCGGCGCGGCCAAGGGCGCGGCACACGGCGCCGAGGACATGGAGAAGTGCCCGGAATGCGGGGCCTATGTGGCGCCGCGCTCGGCCACCGGGTGCGGCCGCCCGGGCTGCCCCTACGGCCGCTGAGAGCCGGGCCGCGGGGCTCTCCGGACCAGCGGGCGGGGGCGCTTGATTCACCGGGAGGCGCCGCGTATGGTGCGCCGCGCCTCAACAAGACTGCGACGTGGCCGCCCATGGCGCCGAACAGCGCGACTCCCTCCGGCCTGTCCTTCCAGGCCCTGATCCTGAAGCTCCACCAGTTCTGGTCCGAACAGGGCTGCGTCATCCTGCAGCCCTACGACATGGAAGTGGGGGCGGGCACCTTCCATCCCGCGACCACCTTGCGGGCGCTCGGTCCCGACCCGTGGAAGGCGGCGTATGTCCAGCCCTCGCGCCGCCCCAAGGACGGCCGCTATGGCGAGAACCCGAACCGCCTCCAGCACTACTACCAGTACCAGGTGATCCTGAAGCCGTCGCCGGCCGACGCCCAGGAGCTGTACCTGAAGAGCCTGGAGGTGCTGGGCATCGACCCCCGCCTGCACGACATCCGCTTCGTCGAGGACGACTGGGAGAGCCCGACCCTGGGCGCCTGGGGCCTGGGCTGGGAGGTCTGGTGCGACGGCATGGAGGTGACGCAGTTCACCTATTTCCAGCAGGTCGGCGGCATCGAGTGCGACCCCGTGGCGGTCGAGCTGACCTACGGGCTGGAGCGCCTCGCCATGTACGTGCAGGGCGTCGAGAACGTCTACGACCTGGACTTCAACGGCCAGGGCGTGACGTATGGCGACGTCTTCAAGCGGGCCGAGGTCGAGTACTCCGCCTACAACTTCGAACACGCCAACACCGACGCGCTGCTCCAGCATTTCCGGGACGCGGAGGCGGAGTGCCAGGCCCTGGTCGGCCGCGGCGTCGCCCTGCCGGCCTACGACCAGTGCATCAAGGCGTCCCACCTCTTCAACCTGCTCGACGCGCGCGGTGTCATCAGCGTGGTCGAGCGCGCGTCCTACATCGGTCGCGTCCGCGCGCTGGCGAAGGCCTGCTGCGAGGCGTGGATCGCCGGAGGGGCGAGGTAACATGCCCGAGCTTCTGATCGAGTTCTTTTCCGAGGAGATTCCGGCGCGCATGCAGGCGCGCGCCGCGGACGACCTCAAGCGCCTGGTCACCGACCGGCTCGCCGCCGCCGGCCTGAGCTTCGGCCGCGCCGAGGCCCATGCCACGCCGCGCCGCCTGGCGCTGGTGGTCGAGGACCTGCCCGAGCGCACCGCCGACGTGCGCGAGGAGAAGAAGGGACCGCGCCTGGGCGCGCCCGACCAGGCGGTGCAGGGCTTCCTGAAGTCCGCCGGCCTCACCTCGCTGGACCAGTGCGAGCCGCGCGACACCGGCAAGGGCGTGTTCCACTTCGCCGTGATCGAACGGCCGGGCCGCGACACCGCCGCCGTTCTGGCGGAGGCGATCCCGGCGGTGATGGCCGAGTTCCCCTGGCCCAAGTCCATGCGCTGGTCGCAGACCGACACGCGCTGGGTGCGCCCGCTGCACGCCGTGCTGGCGCTGTTCGGCGGCCGCGTCCTGGACGGCGCCATCGCCCTGGGCGCCCGCCAGGGCACCCTGGCCTTCACCGACACCACCCGCGGCCACCGCTTCCTGTCGCCCGAGCCGTTCGCGGTGGCGTCCTTCGCCGACTACGCGGCCAAGCTGCGCGCCGCCCACGTGGTGCTGGACCGTGCCGAGCGCAAGGCCAAGATCAAGGCCGACGCCGAGGCGCTGGCCGCCGCCGAGGGGCTGGTGCTGAAGCCCGACGAGGGGCTGCTGGACGAGGTCGCCGGTCTGGTGGAATGGCCGGTGGTGCTGATGGGCCGCATCGACGAGGCCTTCATGGACGTGCCCCAGGAGGTGCTGATCACCTCCATGCGCACGCACCAGAAATACTTCGCGCTGCTCGACGCCGCGGGCCGCATGGCGCCGCGCTTCGTCGTCGTCGCCAACACGGCCACCGGGGACGGCGGCACGGCGGTGGTGGCCGGCAACGAGCGGGTGCTGCGCGCCCGGCTGTCCGACGCCAAGTTCTTCTGGGACCAGGACCGCCGGACGACCCTGGAGGAGCGGGTGCCGGCGCTGGCCGAGATCACCTTCCACGCCCGACTCGGCACGCTGGCCGCCAAGGTCACCCGTGTGCAGACGCTGGCCGGCGAGCTGGCCCGGGCCATCGGCGCCGACGTCGAGGCCGCCAGCCGCGCCGCGCTGCTGGCCAAGGCCGACCTGGTGTCCGGGGTGGTCGGCGAGTTCCCCGAGGTCCAGGGAATCATGGGCCGCTACTACGCGCTGGGCGAGGGCGAGAGCGAGGCCGTCGCGGCCGCCATCGCCGATCACTACAAGCCGCTGGGTCCCGGCGACAGCTGCCCGTCGCAGCCGGTGTCGGTGGCGCTGGCCCTGGCCGACAAGATCGACACGCTGGTCGGCTTCTTCGCCATCGACGAGAAGCCCACCGGCTCCAAGGACCCCTACGCGCTGCGCCGTGCGGCGCTGGGCATCATCCGGCTGATCCTGGAGAACGGCCAGCGGCTGGCCCTGCGGCCGGTCTTCGGCGCCGCCCACCGGCTGTTCGCCGTCGACGGCCTGGCCGCTGCCGACACGGTGGCCGACGAGGTTCTGGCCTTCTTCGCCGACCGGCTGAAGGTGGTGCTGCGCGACCGCGGGGTGCGCCACGACCTGATCGACGCGGTGCTGGCGTTGGGCGGCGAGGACGATCTGGTGCGCCTGCTGGCGCGGGTGGAGGCGCTGCAGGCCTTCGTCGGCTCCGAGGACGGCGCCAACCTGCTGACCGCGTACAAGCGGGCCTCCAACATCGTCCGCATCGAGGAGAAGAAGGACGGCGCCGCCCACGACCAGGCGGTCGACCCCGCCCTGCTGCAGGTGGCCGAGGAGAAGGACCTGCACGGGGCGCTGGGTGACGCCGCGGCGACCGCCCGGCCGCTGCTGGAGGCCGAGGACTTCGCCGCCACCATGGCCGTCCTGGCCCGGCTGCGCGGCCCGGTCGATGCCTTCTTCGACAAGGTCACGGTGAACGCCGACGAGGCGGCCCTGCGGGCCAACCGCCTGCGCCTGCTCAGCCAGATCCGCGCCACGCTGAACGCCGTCGCCGACTTCTCGCGTATCGAAGGGTAGGGCAGGGGCGTCCGGGCCCGGCGCGGCTTCGGCGCTTTGCGGGAATCGCCCGGGGGCGTACGATGCGGCCGCCGGCGTGCGCTGCGATGGCCGCAGGTGTGTGATGGCCGGGTCCGGAGTGCACGTCGCATGGCGTCGGTCGTTACGCGCAAGCCCGCCGGGGTGCGGGGCCTTCTCGTCGGGTTGTTCGCCGCGGTCGCCCTGCTCGGGCTGGCCCTGGCGGTGCTGGCGGCGTGGCGTGACCGTGCCCAGACCGAGCGCTACGCCGAGCAGCAGCTCCGTTCCGCGGCGGCCCTGGTGGAGGAGCACGCCACCGGGGTGCTGCTGTCGGCCGACCAGATGGCGCTGCGGGCGGTCGCCTATGTCGGTGCCCGGCCCCTGGAGGCGGTGAGCCACGACCGCGGCGATTGGTCGGAATTGCGGGCGATGGCGGACACGCTGCCGTACGTGTCCTCGATCGTGCTGGTGGACGCCGCCGGCGTCGCCCGCTTCACCACCACGACCTTCCAGGCGCCCGCGGTCGACGTCAGCGACCGCGACTACTTCAAGGCGCACGCCGGCGGCAAGGCGGCGGGCGGCGAGGCCGAGGCGTACATCGGCGCCACCATCGTCGGCCGCAACTCGCGCCGTGCCGTCTTCACGGTGTCGCGCCCCCTGGAGACGCCCGCGGGCGGCTTCGCCGGGCTGGTCGCGGTCACCCTGGACGCCAACTACTTCGCCGAGGTCTACGAGAAGACCGGACTCGGGCCGACCGCGGTGCTCGCCATCGGGCGCCGCGACGGCACGCTGATCGCCCGCCAGCCCATGCCGGCGCTGGTCGGGGAACGCTCGCTGGCGGAGTCGCCGCTGTTCCGCAGCTACCTCGCCCAGAGCCCGGTCGGGGTGTACCGCGGCGTCTCGGTGGTGGACGGCGTCGAGCGCGTGATGGCCTATCGGGCGTCCGAGCGGCTGCCCCTGGTGGCGTTCGCATCGCTGTCCCTGGACGACGTGTTCGTGCGCTGGACCTCCCGCATGGGGTGGGTGGCGGCGGTGACGGTGGCGGGCCTGGTCGCGGCGGCGGGGCTGTTCGTGCTGATGCTGCGCGGCCTGGACCGCGAGGTCGGGGTGCGCGCCGCGCTGGAGACCGCCAACGCCGCGCTGGACGGCAGCAACCGCAGCCTGGAGGCGGCGCTGGCCGAGAAGCAGGTGCTGTTCCGCGAGGTCCACCACCGCGTCACCAACAACCTGCAGGTGGTGACGGCGATGCTGCGCCTGCAGGCCGACCGGACGCCCGACGCGTCCGCCCGCGGCGCCTTCGAATCCGTGCTGAACCGCGTCGCCGCGATGGCGCTGCTGCACCGCGTGCTGTACCGCACAGACCAGGCCGACCGGGTCGCCTTCGACGCCTATCTGGAGGAGCTGTGCGAGCAGCTCGCCGACGTGTTCGCGCTCGACGAGCGGGGGATCGCCCTGACCCTGGACGCGCAGGCCTGCACCATGCCGCTGGACCGTGCCGTGCCCACCGGCCTGGCCGTCAACGAGGCGATCACCAACGCCATCAAGCACGCCTTTCCCGACGCCAGGCGCGGCGCCATCGCCGTGCGCGTGCGATGCGACGGCGCCGGAACCGTCGTCGAGGTGGCGGACGACGGGGTGGGCCTGGCGGCCGGGACCGTGGTGGCCCCCGCCGCGGCGGGGACCCGGGCCGGCATCGGCCGCTCCCTGCTGCGTCGCCTGGTCCAGCAGGCCGGCGGTCGCCACGGCGTGGACAGCGGCGCCGGCGGCACCACCGTGCGCCTGGTGCTGCCCGCCGACCGGCTGGGCGACGCCACCGCCCCTTCGGGCGCCTGACGGCCGGACGCCGGCGGCGGCCTCAGAACCGCCCTTCGTCGAAGTCGCGGTAGGCCTGCAGGACCTCCTCCCGGGTGTTCATGACGACCGGCCCGCCCCAGGCCACCGGCTCGCCCAGCGGGCGGCCGGCCAGCAGCAGCGCCCGCGCGCCCTGGGGGCCGGCCACCACCGACGCGTGGTCGCCCGCCCCGCCCAGCACCGCGGCGCCCAGCGCCGCCACGGCGGTGCCGGCGACCTCGGCCGACCCCTCGTACACCACCACGGCGGCGGTGTGCCCCTCCGGCACCGGCTCGTCGAAGCGGGCGCCCGGCGGCAGCACCACGTCGAAATAGCGGGCGTCGGTGGCCGCGGCGTGGACCGGTCCGGCGGTGCCGCGGCTGGTGGCGCCGGCGATCGCCTTGACGCGGACGCCGCCGTCGCGGGTCTCCTCGGGGATCAGGGGGGCGGCGTACTCCTGATACCCGGGCTCGCACATCTTCAGCCGCGCCGGCAGGTTGATCCAGAGCTGGAAGCCCCGCATCTCGCCCTCGGTCTGCTCCGGCATCTCGGAATGCAGGATGCCGCGGCCGGCGGTCATCCACTGCACGCCGCCGGTCTCGATGACCCCGGCATGGCCGCGGTTGTCGGCGTGGCGCATCCGTCCCGCCAGCATGTAGGTCACCGTCTCGAAGCCGCGGTGGGGATGCTCGGGGAAGCCGGCGATGTAGGCGCCGGGATCGTCGGACCCGAAGAAGTCCAGCATCAGGAACGGGTCGAGCATGCGCAGCCGCGGCGTACCGATCAGCCGGGTCAGCGTGACCCCGGCGCCGTCGGAGGTTTCCATGCCGGGCACGGTGGCGAGAACGGGGCGGGCGGTCGCGGTGGTCATGGGGAACTCCCACGCGGGGTGGCGGATACCCGACAGGTAGGCGCCGGAACGGGGCGCCGCCAGCCGTCGGACCTGGGCCACACCGTTCCAGGCGGCGCAACAATCAGCCGTCGGCCTGGCCCGGCCGGGTGCGGCGGATCGACCGGCTGAGCAGGATCACCGGCACGATGCCCACGGCGACGATGGCCAGCGCCGGCATCGCCGCCTCGGTCAGGCGCTCGTCCGAGGCCAGCGTGTAGGCGCGCACCGCCAGGGTGTCGAAGTTGAAGGGGCGCACGATCATGGTCGCCGGCAGCTCCTTCATCACGTCGACGAACACCAGCAGCCCGGCCGTCAGCAGGCTGCCGGTCATGATCGGTGCGTGCACCCGCACCAGCGTCTGCCCGGCGGTCCGGCCGAGCACGCGCGACGCGTGGTCCATGGTGGGGCGGATCTTGCCCAGGCTGGCCTCCACGGTGTTGAGGGACACCGCCAGGAAGCGCACGAGGTAGGCGAACAGCACGGCGGCGATGGTGCCGCTGAGCAGCAGCCCGGTGGACACGCCGAAGGTCTCGCGCATCACCGCGTCGAGGGCGTTGTCGAAGCGGGCGAAGGGGATCAGCACCCCCACCGCGATCACCGAACCGGGAATGGCGTACCCCATGGCGGCCACCCGCACCGCGCCCTTCAGCACCGGCGTCGGGCGCAGGCGCTGGCCATAGGCCAGCACCAGGGCCAGCGTCACCGCCAGGACCGCGGCCACGGCGGCCAGGGTGAAGCTGTTCACCGCCAGTTCCAGGAAGGTGCGGCGCAGCCGGTCGTCGCCCACGGTGACCGCCATGTTGCCCAGCACCGCCGCCGGCACGACGAATCCCAGCAGCAGCGGCAGCGCGCAGCAGCCGAGCGCCAGCCCGGCCCGCCAGCCGGTGAGGCGGCGGCTCGGCAGGCTGCGGTAGCGGGTGGTGGTGTGATGATAGCGGGCCTGGCGGCGCGACCAGCGCTCCATCACGATCAGCGCCAGCACGAACAGCATCAGCGTCGCCGCGAGCTGGGCCGCCGCCACCGGGTTGCCCATGGCGAACCAGGTGCGGTAGATGCCGGTGGTGAAGGTGTTGACGGCGAAGTACTGCACTGTGCCGAAATCGGCCAGCACCTCCATCAGCACCAGCGCCAGACCGGCGACGATGGCGGGCCGCGCCAGCGGCAGGGCGACGGAGAAGAAGCTGCGCCACGGGCCGCGGCCCAGCGTCCGGCTGACCTCCAGCACGCACACCGACTGCTCCAGGAAGGCGGCGCGCGACAGCAGGTACACGTACGGGTACAGGACCAGCGTCATCATCGCCGCCGCCCCCTCCACCGTGCGCACGTCGGGAAACCAGTAGTCGCGCCGGGTCCAGCCGAACGCCTCGCGCAGCGCCGTCTGCACCGGGCCGACGTACTGCAGCAGGTCGGTGTAGGTGTAGGCCATGACGTAGGCCGGCACCGCCAGCGGCAGCAGCAGCGCCCATTCCAGGGTCCGGCTGCCCGGGAAGCGGCACATGGTGACCAGCCAGGCCGTGCCGACGCCGATCACCAGGGTGCCGAGTCCGACCCCGACCACCAGGCGCACGGTGTTGGCGATGTAGTCCCACAGGACGGTGTCCGCGAGATGCTGCCAGACGCCGTCGCTCGGCACGAACACCCGGCTGGCGACCACCAGCACCGGCAGCGACACGAGCACGGCGATCACCAGGGTCACCGCGGTCCAGGGGCTGGGCAACCGCGACCGCCGCGCCGGCGTGTCGGCGGGCATGACGGTGTGGACGGCTTGGGTGGTCAACGCGGCATTCCCGGTGAATGGCCCTTCGGCGGACGGGCATACTCGCACACCCGGCGAAACGGCCGCAACGACAAGCCGGCCCGGCGCCGCGGCGGCCCGCCAGGGGCGACCCGGCCGATCCCCGGGTCCGCCTCATCCAGAAGACCCCTTGCCTCCCGCCGATTGTCCTGGCATGGCTCGCCGATCAAGATCCCGCAGGCTACGGGACGGGTTACGGGCAAACCGGGGAGGGGGTGGCCATGACGCCACAGCAGATGGACGCGATCCGCCGCAGCTTCGACAAGGTCACCGCGTTCAACAGCCGGGCGGGCGTGCAGTTCTGCGAGCACCTCTACGCCATCGACCCGGAGCTGCGGTGCCGCTTCGGCGGCGACCCCGGCGAGCAGGGGCGGCGGCTGATGCGCAGCCTGGCCGCCGCGGTGCGCCATCTCTCCGACCCCGCGACCGCCGCCGCCGCCCTGCGCCCCGACGCGGCGCCGGCGGTGCTGGCCGGCCACGCCGGGTCGGTCGCCCAGGCGATGGTGTGGACCCTGAAATCCAGCCTCGGTCCCGAGTTCACGCCGGAGGTGCGCGCCGCCTGGCTGGCGCTGTGCGATCTGGTGGCGGCGCCGGGACACCGGAACTGATCCGTTCCGCCGCGCCCGCGCCGGCACGGGTTGTGCCCTTCCATTCGGCGGAATGCCGCGTTTTTCGGCGTCCTTCCCTATGGCGCTGCCGAATGGGGCGTGCTACCAAGCCCGGTCCCCGCCGAAGCCCGTCCCCATCCGTTCCTGTTTCCTAGGCCATGCAGACCTTTCTGGAATTCGAAAAGCCGATTGCCGAGTTGGAAGGCAAGATCGAGGAACTGCGTCATCTCACCGACGCCGGCGACATCAACATCGCCGACGAGGTCAGCAAGCTCGAGGCGAAGGTCGACAAGCTGCTGCGGCAGACCTACGCGAAGCTGACCCCGGCGCAGAAGGTGCAGGTGGCCCGCCACCCCAACCGCCCGCACTGCCTGGAGTACGTGCGCGCGCTGATCGACGATTTCACGCCGCTCGCCGGCGATCGCCACTTCGCCGAGGACCAGGCGGTGGTCGGCGGCCTCGGCCGCTTCCGCGGCCGCTCGGTGGTGGTGATCGGCCAGGAGAAGGGCAGCGACACCGAAACCCGCGTGCGTCACAATTTCGGCATGGCCAAGCCCGAAGGCTACCGCAAGGCGCAGCGCCTGATGGCCCTGGCCGACCGCTTCGGCCTGCCGGTGGTGACCCTGGTCGACACCGCCGGGGCCTATCCCGGGGTCGGCGCCGAGGAGCGTGGCCAGGCCGAGGCGATCGCCAAGAGCATCGAAGCCTGCCTGCGCCTGGCGGTGCCGATGGTCGCCACGGTGATCGGCGAGGGCGGCTCGGGCGGCGCCATCGCCATCGCCGCGGCGGACCGCGTGCTGATGCTGGAGCACGCCATCTATTCCGTGATCTCGCCGGAGGGCTGCGCGTCGATCCTCTGGCGCAGCTCCGACATGGCGGGCGAGGCGGCCATCGCGCTGCGCCTGACCAGCCAGGACCTGAAGGAGCTGGGCGTGATCGACCGGGTGGTGACGGAGCCGATCGGTGGCGCCCACCGCGCCCCGCCGGAGACGTTCCGGGCGCTGGGCGATGCCATCGAGGAATCGCTGCGCGAGCTCGACGGTCTGGATGGCGCGGCCCTGCGCGCCGCCCGGCGCGAGAAGTTCCTGGAGATGGGCCAGAAGGGGCTGGGCTGAGGCCATGACCGCCGCCCGCCGGCTTCTTCCCGTGGCGGCGGCCGTCAACCTCGGGTCCGTCGCCGTCACCGTGGCCCTGATGGCGGCGCTGGCGCCGGTGGTCCCGCCGCCGGCCGGTGCGGGCGACGCGGTGGCGCTGGCGGCGCGCCTGTCGCTGGCGCCGGCCCTGGTGCTGTTGGCGATGGTGGCCGGCGTCATGGTGGTGCGCGGGCGCCACCTCGCCCTCAACCCCATCGACGACGCGGAGAGCCGGGCCTACCGGATCGCGCAGCGGGCGCTGACCAACACGGTCGAGCAGACCGTCATCTTCCTGCCGGCGCTGTGGGGCCTGACCGTGCTGCTGCCGGCGGCCCATCGCGGCGTGCCCGTCCTGTTCGTCGCGCTGTTCGTCGCCGGCCGGCTGCTGTTCTGGGCCGGCTACCACATCCACCCCTATGTGCGCGCGCCGGGCATGGCGATGACGTTCGCCGTCACCACGGCGACGCTGGGGTGGGCCGGCCTGCTGGCGCTCGGCGCCGGCTGACGGGGCGGCACCGGCGCTACAGCCAGCGTTTCCAGCGGAAGAACCAGAGCGACGCCACGGCCGAGAGCACCATGGTCGCCAGCGCCAGCGGATAGCCCCAGGGCGAGGCTTCGCCGGGGATGTCGGCGAAGTTCATGCCGTAGATGGTGGCGACCAGGGTCGGCGGGAACAACGCCGCCGACAGGACGCTGACGATCTTCACGATCTCGTTCTGCTGGGCGCCGATGCGCCCGAGGGTGGCGTCCAGGCGCAGCTTCACCTTGCCCGACAGGAACAGGGCGTACTCGTCGAGGCCGCGGGCGTCCATCAGGGCGCCGCGGGCCCAGCGGCGGGTCTTCTTGGCCACCGGCGCCTCGCCGCGGGCCAGCGCGCCGAGCACCCGGATCAGCGACACCAGGCTTTCGTGGGCCTTGGCGAAGAGGTGGCCGGCGCGCCCGACGTGCCGGAGTTCGGCGTCCGCCTCTCCCGATGCGGTGTCGAGCGTCCCGGCGGTGCGGCGCAGGACCCCGGCGGTGCGCTCCAGCAGGCCGTCGACCAGGGCGGCCAGCACGGCGGCGGCGCCGCCGCCGGGGAGGCCGCGGTGGGCGCAGCGCCGCCGCACGGCCAGGAAAGCCTGGGGGTCCACCTGGTGCACCGTGACCAGCCGGCCGCCACCCAGCACGAAGCCCACGGGGGTCAGGCGCGGCGTGTCGGTCTCGGTCCACACCAGGGCGAGAACGGTGGCGTAGAGGGCACCCGGCAGCAGGCGCAGGCGGCTGGATTCCTCGATCTCGGCCAACTGCTCGCGGGTCGGCAGGGGATGGCCGATGAGGTCCTCGGCACGGGCGATCTCGTCGGGCGTGGGATCGAGGAGGTCGATCCAGACCACGTCGGCGGGCAGCGGGTCGGGGCCCGTCTCGGCCCCCCGCGCCCAGCGCAGGGTGCCGCCGTCGTTGACGAACGCGTGCAGCACGGCCGGTCCCGCCGGATCAGACGATGCGGCCGATGCGGCGCGGCTTCAGCGGGGGCTCCGCCGGCTCCGCCGCCGGCCCGTCCTGCTCCGGCCCGCCGGCGGGCGGCGGCTCCGCGCCGCTGCCCTCCTCGGGCACCAGATCGGGCGAGGAGCCCTCGTGGCGTAGCGCCTCCTCCAGCTTGCGGCGGAAGGCGCCGTCGTCGTCGCGGTCGTCGAGGAAACGGGCCACCGCGGCGCGGGCGGATTCGCGGTCGAACGGCACCTTGCCGAACGCGGCCAGCCGCGCCCGGTCGAGAAGCTTGGGGTCGAGCCCGCTGCGGATCTCCGCCATCTGCCGCAGCAAGGTCTTGCGCAGGTCGTTCATCGGTCCACCCGTCCCGCCGCGCCGTCCGTCCGGGTCGCTCCCGGGCGATCCCCGGGTGTGTTCCCGACGATCCCCGGGATCATTCCCGGCCGATCATGGTCCCGGCGCCGCCTTCCGTGAAGATCTCCAGCAGCAGGGCGTGCGGCACGCGGCCATCGAGGATGACGGCGGCGTCGACGCCTTGTTCCACGGCGTCGACGCAGGTCTCGATCTTGGGGATCATGCCGCCCGACGCGGTGCCGTCGCTCATGCAGCGCCGCGCCTCCTCCAGCGTCAGCCGCGGGATCAGCGTCTTGGCCTTGTCGAGCACGCCGGCGACGTCGGTCAGCAGGAAGAAACGCGTGGCGCCCAGCGCCGAGGCGATGGCCCCGGCCGCGGTGTCGGCGTTGATGTTGTAGGTCTCGCCCTGGCGGCCGACGCCGACCGGGGCGATGACCGGGATGATGTCGGCTTCGCCCAGGCTCTCCAGGATCGACGGGTTGACCTGATAGGGTTCGCCGACGAAGCCGAGGTCGAGCACGCGTTCGATGTTGCTGTCGGGGTCGCGCTGGGTGCGGCGCACCTTGCGGGCGACCAGCAGTTGCCCGTCCTTGCCGGACAGGCCGACGGCGCGGCCCCCGGCCTGGTTGATGGCCGAGACGATCTGCTTGTTGATGGAGCCGGCCAGCACCATCTCGACCACGTCCACCGTCTCCTTGTCGGTGACGCGCAGGCCGTCGATGAACTCGCTCTTGATCGCCAGGCGCTCCAGCATCTGCCCGATCTGCGGGCCGCCGCCGTGCACCACCACCGGCTTGATCCCGACCTGCTTCAGCAGCACGATGTCGCGCGCGAACATCTCGGCCAGTTGGCCGTCGCCCATGGCGTGGCCGCCGTACTTGATCACGAAGGTGCGGCCGGCGTAGCGGCGCATGTAGGGAAGCGCTTCGGACAGCGTGCGGGCCTTCGCCAGCCACTCTTCACGGTCGGTCATCGGATGCGGGCGTGCCAATGGTGGGGGGTGGGCGGGTTCAGCGACTCTTAACGGAACCGCCGCCCCCCGGCAAGGTTCCTAAGAGCGGGATTTCGCCACCCCGACCACCGATGAGGAGCCTGCGATGGACACGCAAAAGGACACCCGCCCGACCGGGCACGAGGAGGCGGAGCGCGCCGAGGCGCTGTACGACGACGCCGACCGCCGCGAGGTGGAGGAGGCCAACAAGAAGATCCGCGAGGAGTCGGCCAAGCCCCGCACGCCGCTGCTGCCCGGCGAGCGCGTCGTGCCGCCGGACTGAGCGGGGGGCCGTCAGCCCGTCGCGAGACTGGCCAGCGCGGCGCGCAGCTCGGCGATGCCGGTGCCCTCGTCGGCGCTGGTGACGTGGACCTCCGGGAACGCCGCCGGGTGCGTCTTGAGATCGGCCAGCGTGCGCTCGCGGATCGCCGCGAGCGCCGGCGGCTTGACCTTGTCGGCCTTGGTCAGGACGACCTGGTAGGGCACCGCGGCCTTGTCCAGCATGGTCATGATCTCGTGATCGTTGGGCTTGAGCCCGTGGCGGCCGTCGATCAGGACGCAGGCGCGGCGCAGGGTGACCCGCCCTTTCAGGAACTGCCGCACCAGCTCGGTCCAGGCCTCGACCTTCTCCTTCGATTCCTTGGCGTAGCCATAGCCCGGCATGTCGACGAGCCGCAGCCGGCCGCCGAGGTCGAAGAAGTTGAGCTGCTGCGTGCGCCCCGGGGTGTTGGAGGTGCGCGCCAGCGTCTTGCGGCCGGTCAGGGCGTTGATCAGACTGGACTTTCCCACGTTGGAGCGTCCGGCGAAGGCGACCTCCGGCAGGGTCGCCTCGGGCAGCTGGTCGAGCACCGCCGCCCCCCAGACGAAGTCGCAGGCCTGGGCGAACAGCAGCCGCCCGGCTTCGATCTCGGCGTCGTCGAGGCCGCCGGTCAGGGTGGGCGCTTTGGTCATGGAATGGGTGTGCTCCGGGGAAGGCCGCTCCCCCGGGGCGTCGGGGGAGCGGGGGACGTCAGGTGATCTTCACCCCGTCCTGGCGCATGATCACCCACTGCTGGGCGACCGACAGCAGGTTGTTCCAGGCCCAGTAGATCACCAGCCCCGCCGGGAAGCTCGCCAGCATGAAGGTGAAGACGATGGGCAGGAAGGCGAAGACCTTCTGCTGCACCGGGTCGGGCGGCGCCGGGTTCATCTTCTGCTGCAGCCACATGGTGATGCCCATGAGGATCGGCCAGGCACCCAGCATCAGCATCGACGGCGGGTCCCAGGGGATCAGGCCGAACAGGTTGAAGATGGAGGTGGGATCGGGCGCCGACAGGTCGTGGATCCAGCCGAAGAACGGGGCGTGGCGCATCTCGATGGTGACGAACAGAACCTTGTAGAGCGCGAAGAACACCGGAATCTGGATCAGGATGGGCAGGCAGCCCGCCATCGGGTTGACCTTCTCGCGCTTGTACAGCGCCATCATCTCCTGGTTCAGGCGGGCCTTGTCGTCGTCGAACTTCTCGCGCAGCTCCTGCATCTTCGGCTGCAGCTTCTTCATGCGGGCCATCGCGTGATACGACTTGTTGGCCAGAGGGAAGAACACCAGCTTGACGCAGACGGTGAAGACCAGGATGGCGATCCCGAAATTGCCGATCGTCCCGGCCAGGAAGTCCAGCGCGTAGAAGAACGGCTTGGTCAGGAAATAGAACCAGCCGAAATCGACCGCCAGGTCGAAATTGGAGATGGTGTAGCGCTCGGCGTAGCTGTCGAGCAGCTTCACCTCCTTGGCGCCGGCGAACAGCCGGGTGGTGTCCTCGGCGGTGGCGCCGGGGGCGACGGTGACCGGGGTGCCCATCAGGTCGACCTGGTAACGGTCCTCGCCGCCGCGGCTGGTGTAGAGGAAGCGCGCGGTGGCGCCCTTGTCCGACTCCGGAACCAGCGAGACCAGCCAGTACTTGTCGGTGATGCCGATCCAGCCGCCGGTGGTGGTCCGGGTGATGGTCGGCTCCTCGCGCAGGTCGCCGTAGTCGACCTCGGTCAGCTTGCCGTCGAAGACGCCGAGCGGGCCCTCGTGCAGGATGTAGAAGCCGGCCGTCTGCGGCGTGCCGTGGCGCGAGGCCAGGCCGTAGGGCAGCAGCTCCACGGGCTGGCCGGTGGTGTTGCGCACCCGCTGGGTGACCGTGAACATGTAGTCCGGGTCGACCGCGATGGTGCGCTCGAACACCAGGCCCTGGCCGTTGTCCCAGGTCAGCGTCACCGGGGAGTCGGCGGTCAGGGTGGCGGCGCCCTCGGCGCTCCAGCGGGTCGCCGGCCCCGGGGTCGGCACCGCGTTGTCCGTGGGGACCCAGCCGAACTCCGCGAAATAGGCGTGCGGCGCCCCCTGGGGCGACAGCAGCACGATCTCGGGGCTGCCCGCCGCCGGCGTGAGGTGGTAGTCGGCCAGGGTCAGGTCGTCGATGCGCCCGCCCACCAGGTTGACCGACCCGTGCAGCGACGGCGTGTTGATGCGCACGCGCTGGCCCTCGGCGACCTGCTCGGCGATCAGCTCCGCCCGGTCGCGGGCCACGCCCGGCACCGCCGTGGCGCCACCGGCGCCGGGCACCGACGCGGCGCCGTCGGCGCCGGGGACGGCGACCGTCTGCCCGGTCTGCGTCTGCTGCTGCGCCAGATCGGCCTGGCGCTGCTGGACCCGCGGCGCCTCGTAGAGGAACTGGAAGCCCAGCAGAATGGCGATCGACAGCACGATCGCGAGGAGGAGGTTGCGTTGGTCGGTCATGGTTCCCCGAGTGTGTCCGTCGGGCCTTTCAGTGGGCCGCCTTGGGGCGTCGCCGGCATGGCAAGGCGCCGGCTCTAATGATGGTGGTGGGCCGCGCCGCACGACCCGCCGCCGTGGCGGTGGTCGGGCGCGCGGTGTGGTCCGCTGGCCTCCTGGCCGGGTTCCGGGACGGGGTCGTACCCCGAGCCGCCCCAGGGGTGGCAGCGCGCAAGCCGCCGCACGGCCAGCCAGCCGCCGCGGATCGCGCCGTGCTTAGATAGCGCGTCGAGCGCGTAGTTGGAACAGGTCGGTAGGTACCGGCAGGTCTGCCCGATGAACGGCGACAGGGTCCACTGGTAGACGAGGACCAGCGCGCGCAGCACGCGCACCGCTACGCCCGGGGTCCGGCGCTCCGCCGGAGCGGCCCGGGCCGAGCGGGACCGGAGGGCGGGCAGTCCGGGCGGCGGCGTCATGGCGTCGGCTCCTCCGGCGTGACCTCGCGCCACAGGCCGAGGCGCTTCAACGCGGCGCTCAGGTCGCCGATCAGCTCGGCCCAGGGCCGGGTGGCGGTGTCGCGCCGGGCCACCAGCACGAAATCGTGGCCGGGGGCGGCGTGCGCGGGAAGAATCTGGCGCGCCGCCTCGCGCAGGCGGCGGCGGGCACGGTTCCGGACGACGGCGTTGCCGACCTTGCGGCTTGCCGTCAGCCCAATGCGCAGCGGCGGCTCGCCGGAGGCGGGCCGCTGCCGGTCATCATGTCGGCGCACCTGCAGGATCAGGCCGGGGGCGACGTGCTTGCGGCGCGTTCCGGCCACGGCCAGGAACTCCGGCCGCCGCTTCAGGCGCCCGACCGCTCGGTCCGGCGCCGTCATGGCATCCTCAGGCGCTCAGGACCTTGCGGCCCTTGGCGCGGCGGCGGGACAGCACCTTGCGGCCGCCGACCGTAGCCATGCGGGCGCGGAAGCCATGCCGACGCTTGCGCACGATTTTGCTGGGCTGATACGTGCGTTTCACGACACTCTACTCCGTCAGATCGAACTCGGGACAAAACGAGCCCCGCTGTATAGAGACACGCGGTGGCCGAGTCAACGGGAAGCGGCGCCATTTTGGGCGCCGGGCTCTGGCGTGCGCCGCGGCCGCACCGGGCCCGGCCAGAGGGAATCGGCATGGTGGGCGGAGCGGATTGGCAGGGGGCGTTTCCGGGTCTGGCCGGGTTGGACGCCGATGTCCTCGGCCGCGTGCGGGCGGGGGCGCACGTGGTCCGGCTGCCCCGCGGCACCGTGGTGTTCCAGCCCGGCAGCCCGTGCCACAGCTTTCTGATGGTGGTGGACGGGGCGGTCCGGGTGCAGATGGTCGGCGAATCCGGCCGGGAGATCGTCCTCTACCGCGTCCAGCGGGGCGAGACCTGCATCCTCACCACCGCCTGCCTGATGTCGCGGGCCGACTACACCGCCGAGGGGGTGGCGGAATCCCCGGTGACCGCCGTGGCCCTCGACGCCGCGCTGTTCCACGATGCCGTGGCCCGGTCCGCCGTGTTCCGCGATTTCGTCTTCGCCTCCTTCGGGGCGCGCCTCATGGGCATGATGATGCTGGTGGAGGAGGTGGCGTTCGGCCGCATCGACCTGCGCCTCGCCCGCTTCCTGCTGGACCACCGGGACGCCGGGGGCGGCCTCGACGCCACGCACCAGGCCCTGGCGGTGGAGCTGGGAACGGCGCGCGAGGTGGTGAGCCGGCAGCTCAAGGAGTTCGAGCGGCGCGGCCTGGTCGGCCTCGGCCGCGGGCGCGTCGCGGTGCGCGACGGCGCCGCCCTGGAGCGGCTGGCCGGGACCTCCCAGGCCGGGCCCTCCCAGGCCGGGGCTGCCGGCGGGTGGCGGGCGTCGTCCGGCCACGGTGACTAGGTCACAGACGGCGCGGGCCGCCGGGCGTACAAGTCGGGGGTTGGCAGCCGACACGCCAACCAACACCGAACCAACATGAGGACCGCGCCATGCCCACGAATGTCGGTGGCGTCGACCGCGCCCTGCGCGCCGTCGTCGGCCTGATCCTGATCGCCCTGGTGTTCGTCGGGCCGCACACCCCCTGGGGGTGGATCGGCTTGGTGCCGCTGCTGACCGCGGTGATCGGATTCTGTCCCGCCTACACCCTGTTCGGCATCAAGACCTGCCCGGTGTCGCGCGACCACGCCGCGTGACGGCCCGGCCCCCCGGCGCCGACACCGGCGCCGGGGCGGCCCCGGCCGCCTACTGCGGCGAGCAGCCCTTCCAGGTCATCTCCTGCATGGTCGCGTTGGCGAACAGCAGGTAGATCAGCACGGCGTTCTGCGCCGGCGGCGCCATCGCCGCGACCGCGCCCTTGCGGATCGCGTCCTCGGCCGATTCCAGCGGCCCGAGGTCGAGCCCGAGCTTGCCGAGCTGTGCGGACGGATCGCCCGCCTTCAGAAGCGACTCCGTCGCCGACATGGCGACGCCGTGCGCCGTCTTCATGTAGTCGTCGTAGTGCTGGCGCAGGGCGTCGCAGCCGCTGCCGGCGGCCGGCTGCGCCGTGGCGCCGCCGGCCAGGCACAGCCACGCGGCGGCGGTTGCCGCGGCGATGGCGGCGGTGGGCGCAAGGGTGCGCAGGGGCATGATCGGGTCTCCCGGGCGATGGCGGTTCCCCTGGCAACAGGGGCGCCGCCCAGGTGTCGCGCCGGCCGCCGCGCCCGGCCTGCCCCTGACCGCGTCAGCCGCGCGGCGCGTGCTTGTTGAGGATGCGTTGCAGGGTGCGGCGGTGCATCTTCAGGCGCCGGGCCGTTTCCGACACGTTGCGCTCGCACTGCTCGAACACGCGCTGGATGTGCTCCCAGCGCACCCGGTCGGCCGACATGGGGTTGTCCGGCGGCTCCGGCAGCGGGCGCCCATCGGCCAGCAGGGCGGATTCCACGGCGTCGGCGTCGGCCGGCTTGGGCAGGTAGTCGACGGCGCCCGCCTTGACCGCCGCCACCGCGGTGGCGATGTTGCCGTAGCCGGTCAGCATGACGATGCGCGCGTCGGGGCGCGCGTCGCGCAGGCACTTCACCACGTCCAGGCCGCTGCCGTCGAGCAGCCGCAGGTCGACCACCGCGAACGCTGGGGCCGATTCCTGGGCGACCTCGATGCCGAGCTGCACGCTGTCGACAGCGACGACGTTGAAACCGCGCTTTTCCATGGCGCGGGCCAGGCGAAGGCGGAACGGCGCATCATCGTCGACAATCAGCAGGCTGCGAGTCACATCCCCGGTGAAGGTGAGATTGGGGGCCTCGCTCGCGGGACTCTCATCCGTGATCATCGCGTTGCTCATCCTAGTCTTCCGGTTCGAGGACCGCCCGCTGCCACCGTACGACAACGCGCGCTCCACCGCTACGATTGTTGCTGTAGCCAACAGTCGCGCCGGTCTTTTCGAGCAGGGTCTGCGCAATGAAGATCCCCAGCCCCATGTGACCGCCGCCACGATCGCCGCGCGTCGAGATGTAAGGCTCGCCGATGCGGCTCAGCACAGTCGGCGGGAAACCGGGCCCGTCGTCCATGATCGAGATCATGGCCGCGTCGGAATCCCAGGCCACCGCCACGCGGACCTGCCGCTCGGCGAACTGGAAGGCGTTTTGCACGTAGTTGCCGAGGCCGTGCAGGATCTCCGGGCTGCGGCGCACCACCGGCTCCTCGCTCTCGGCGGCGCCGTCGCGCTCGACCTGCAGGAGGATGGGACCCGCGGCGTGGGGGGCGGCGGCCTCCTCCATGAGGGCGGTCAGCGGCAGCCGCTCGAACGGCGCCCCGCCGTCCGCCTCGGGCTTGCGGGCGAGCTCGGCCAGGATCTCGCGGCAGCGCATCACCTGGCTCTGCAGCAGCGCCACGTCCTCGGCGAAGGGGCCGTCCGGCGGCAACTCGCGGGCCAGCTCCTTGGCCACCACGGCGATGGTGCCCAGCGGCGAGCCCAGCTCGTGCGCGGCGGCCGCGGCCAGCGCCCCCAGCGCCCCCAGCCGTTGCTCGCGCGACAGGGCGAACTGGGTCGCCGACAGGGCGTCGGCGAACCGCCGTGCCTCCTCCGCCACGCGGAAGACGTAGGCGGCGATGAACACCGACGACACCGACAGGGACAGCCAGATGCCGAAGGCGTAGAGCGGGACCGCCGCGGGCAGCGGTTCGGGCCAGGGCAGCGGGTACTGCCACAGCGCCAGCACGGTCAGGCAGCCGAGGCTGAGGCCGGTCAGCAGCACCACCGAGTAGCGCGACAGGATCGCCGCCGCCACCGTCATGGGGGCCAGGATCAGGATGGCGAAGGGGTTGGTGAGGCCGCCGGTGAGGTAGAGCAGCAACGACAGCTGCAACATGTCGTAGGCGAGGTAGAGGGCGGCGTCCCGGTCGGGCAGGCGCATCCGGCCGCCGCGCTGGGCCATCGCCACCAGGTTCAGCAGCACCGACGCGCCGACCGCCGCCAGCACCGGGCCCAGCGGCAGGTCGAAGCCGAGGGCGAACTGGACGACGACCACGGTGGTGAGCTGGCCGACCACGGCGATCCAGCGGATCAGGATCAGCGTGCGCAGGGTGATGCGGCCGTCACGCGCCGACCACATGGCCTGGGTGGGCGGCTGTGCGAGGTCGGGATCGGGGCGGGACTCGGGCACGGAGTCGAACGTCATGGGCGTGGAATATCCTTCGCTGGCAACCATATAGTGGCGCCATGATCGAGTATGCCATCACGGTCGAGGGGCTGACCAAGCGTTTCGGCGCGGTCGCCGCGGTGGGCGGCCCTGACGGGGAGGGCCGCGGCGGGATCGATTTCGCGGTGCCGCGCGGCGCCGTGGTCGGCCTGCTGGGCGGCAACGGCGCCGGCAAGACCACGACCATTTCCATGATTCTCGGGCTGTTGCTGCCCACCGCCGGGCGGGTGTGCGTGCTCGGCGTCGACATGGCGCGGGACCGCTACCGCGCGCTCGGCCGGATGAACTTCTCCTCCCCCTATGTCGATCTGCCGCACCGCCTGACGGTGCGCGAGAACCTCACCGTGTACGCCCGGCTCTACGGACTCTCCGGGGTGCGGCGGCGGGTCGCGGAGCTGGCCGAGCAGCTCGACGTGGCGGGGTTCCTCGACCGGCCGGCCGGCAGCCTGTCGGCCGGGCAGAAGACCCGCGTGGCGCTGGCCAAGGCCCTGCTGAACCGCCCCGACGTGCTGCTGCTGGACGAGCCGACGGCCTCGCTGGACCCCGACACCGCCGATTGGATCCGCACCTATCTCGAGCGCTACCGCGCCGAATCGGGGGCGGCGATCCTGCTCGCCTCCCACAACATGCAGGAGGTCGAGCGGCTGTGCGACACGGTGCTGGTGATGCGCGCCGGCGTCATCGCCGACCGCGGGGCGCCGGAGGCGCTGGCCTCCCGCTACGGCCGCGCCACCCTCGAGGAGGTGTTCCTGGACATCGCCCGCCACCGCCGGCCGGAGGCCGCGGCGTGACCGCCGCGGGTTCGGCGCGGCGCATCGCCGCCATGGTCCTGCGCTACTGGTACCTGCTGCGCGGCTCCTGGCCGCGGCTGCTGGAACTGGCCTACTGGCCCACCGTGCAGATGGTCATGTGGGGCTTCATCAATCGCTTCATGGCGCAGCAGAGCGCCTGGTTCGCCGAGGGGGCCGGCGTGCTGATCGCCGCCGTGCTGCTGTGGGACGTGCTGTTCCGCGGCCAGCTCGGCGTGTCCATATCGTTCCTGGAGGAGATGTGGTCGCGCAATCTGGGCCACCTGTTCGTCAGCCCGCTGCGCCCATGGGAATGGGTGGCGTCGCTGATGGCCATGAGCCTGATCCGCACCGTCATCGGCGTGGTGCCGGCAGCCCTGCTGGCGATCCCCTTCTTCGGCTACTCCGTGTTCTCGCTGGGCCTGCCGCTCGCCCTGTTCTTCGCCAACCTGCTGGTGCTGGGCTGGGCGCTGGGGCTGTTCATCATGGCGATGATCCTGCGCCACGGCATGGGGGCGGAGGGGCTGGCGTGGATCGTCGTGTTCGTCCTGGCGCCGGTGAGCGCCGTCTACTACCCCGTCGCCGTGCTGCCCGCCTGGCTGCAGCCGCTCGCCCTGGCGCTGCCCTCGACCCACGTGTTCGAAGGCATGCGCGCCGTCGTCTTCGAGGGTGCTGTGGCGTGGGGCCACCTCGCCGCGGCGACCGGGCTGAACCTGCTGTGGCTGGCCGGCGGAAGCGCCGCGTTTCTCTGGTCGTTCCACGACGCCCGCAGCCGCGGCGCCCTGCTGCAGACGGGCGAGTGATCGGCGGCGTCTGGATCGTCCTGCGCCGGACGTGCTAGGGTCCGCCACCGACGTCATTTCAGGATTCCGTAGAGCGCCATGAAGCTGTCCGAGATCGCCGCCGCCCTCGACGCCCGGATCGAAGGCGACGGGTCCATCGAGATCGCCCGCGCCGTCCATCCCGCCGAAGCCGAGGCGGACGGCGACCTCGCGCTCGCCATGGACAAGGACCTGCTGGCCCTGCTGGCCGGCAGCCGGGCCCGCGCCGCCGTGGTCGCCGAGGGCGCGGCGCTGCCCGCCTCGGTCGACGGCGCCATCGTCGTCCCGCGGCCGCGCTACGCCATGGCCGGGCTGCTGGACCTGTTCGAGCGGCCGGTCCACGCCGAGCCGGGGGTCCATCCCACAGCGGTCGTGGCGGCGGACGCGGTGGTCGGCGCCGGGGCGTCGGTGGGCGCCTTCGTCTATGTCGGGCCCAGGGCGGTGGTGGGCGAGCGCACCGTCCTGATGCCCCACGTCACGGTGGGGGCCGAGGCGCGGATCGGCGCCGACGGCCTGCTCCATTCCGGCGCGCGCATCGGCGAGCGGGTGGAACTGGGGGCGCGCTGCATCGTCCAGCCCAACGCCGCGGTCGGCGCCGACGGCTTCAGCTTCGTCACGCCCGAGCCGGGCAGCGTCGAGTCGGCCAAGGCGACCGGCGCGGTCGGCGCCACCAACGTGATCATCCGCCGCGTCAACTCGATCGGCACGGTGATCGTGGGCGACGACGTGGAGATCGGCGCCGGGTCCTGCGTCGACCGCGGCACCGTCACCGCGACCCGCATCGGCAGCGGCACCAAGATCGACAACCTGGTCCAGATCGGCCACAACGTGCGGATCGGCACCAACTGCATGCTGTGCGGCCAGGTCGGCATCGCCGGCTCGGTGGTGGTCGGCGACCGCGTGGTCATGGCCGGCAGGGTGGGCGTCGCCGATCACGTCACCATCGGGTCGGACTGCGTGTTCGCCGCCTATTCCGGGGTCGCCTCCGACGTGCCGGACAAGTCGGTCTACATGGGCATTCCGGCCGTGCCGCGGGCCCAGGCGTTCTCGCAGCTGAAGAGCCTAGGCCGTTTGAAGCGGCTGTTCTCGGACGTGGCAGGCCTGAAGAGCCGCGTCACGGCGGTGGAGGGACGCGCTAACGTTTCCGGCGACGCGACGCCGGAGACGGGACATGAGCACAGTTGAGAACGACGTCCTCGCCATCATCGCCGCCAAGGGCCAGGTCGAGCGCGCCCGGCTGGCGCCCGAGGCCAGGCTGGCCGATCTGGCCATCGCCTCGCTGGACGTGATCGAGATCGTCTTCGCGCTGGAGGACCGCTTCAAGGTGGAGATCCCCTTCAACGCCAACGACGCCCGCACCGAATTCGCGACGGTCGGCGACATCGTCCGCGCCGTCCAGGGGGTGGTGGCCCAGCGCGGCGCGGCCTGAGGCGCCGCCCGGTGCCCCGCGCCGCGGCGCCGGTGGTGATCACCGGCCTCGGCGTCGTCGCCCCCATCGGCGTCGGCGTCCCCGCCTTTTCCGACGCCCTGTTCGCCGGCCGCTGCGCCATCCGCCCGCTGACCCTGGTGCCGACGGAGCGACTCGGCGTGCGCATCGCCGCCGAGGTTCCGGGCTTCGTGCCCGAGGACTATTTCCCGGCGCGCCGGCTGGGCCTGCTCGACCGGGTGTCCCAGTTCGCCGTGGTGGCGGCGCGCGAGGCGGTGGCCATGGCCGGGCTGGCGTTCGACCCGGCGCTGGGGGCGCGCACCGCGACGGTGCTGGGCACCGGGGTCGGCGGCATCGCCACCCTGGACGAGGGCTACCGCCGCCTCTACGGCGAGGACGCCCAGCGCCTGCACCCCTTCACCATCCCGCGCCTGATGGTCAGTGCCCCGGTCTCCCACGTCTCCATGGAGTTCGGCCTGACCGGGCCGGCCTTCACCGCGGCCAGCGCCTGCGCCTCGTCGGGCCACGCCATCGCCATGGCGCTGCTGCTGCTGCGGTCCGGCCTCGCCGACGTGGCCGTCACCGGGGGCGCGGAGGCCAGCCTGTGCCTGGGCGCGCTCAAGGGGTGGGAGGCCATGCGGATCGTCAGCCCCGACACCTGCCGGCCGTTCAGCCGCGACCGCAGCGGCATGGTGCTGGGGGAGGGGGCGGCCGTGCTGGTGCTGGAGACGGCGGCCCACGCCGCCGCCCGCGGCGCCCGGCCCCTGGCCGAGCTGGCGGGCGCCGGCCTCACCGCCGACGCCCGCGACATCACCGCGCCGGACCGCGACGGCGCGGCGCGGGCCATGCGCCTGGCCCTGGACGACGCCGGCCTGGCCCCGGGCGAGGTCGGCTACGTCAACGCCCACGGCACCGGCACCACCGCCAACGACGCCTGCGAGGCCGCCGCCATCGTCGACGTGTTCGGCCGCGACGCGCCGCCGGTGTCGGCGTCGAAATCCCTGTTCGGCCACGCCCTGGGCGCCGCCGGCGCGGTGGAGGCGGTGGCCACGGTGCTGGCGCTGCGCCACGGCATGCTGCCGCCCACCGCCAACTTCACCGAGGCCGACCCCGCCTGCCCGGTCGACCCCGTGGCCAACGTGGCGCGCCGGGCGGCGGTGGCGGCCGCGCTCTCCAACTCCTTCGCCTTCGGCGGGCTGAACGCGGTGCTCGCCTTCCGCGCCGTCTGAACGGGGCGCCGTGGCTCAGCCGGCGGCGGCGGCGATCTCGTCGCGCATGAAGGCGATGAAGCGCGGGTCGCTGGCATAGGCGACGTTGATGCGCAGGGCCGGCGCCTGGCCCGCCCGGTCCACGGCGAACACCGAGCCGGGGGCGAGGAAGATGCCGGCGGCGGCGGCACGCCGGGTCAGCGGCAGCTCCTCCATGCCCGGCGGCAGCAGGCCCCAGACGTAGAGGCCGCCGTTGGGCGGGACGAACAGGGGGATGCCCAGCCCGTCCAGGTTGGCCAGCGCCTCCTCGGTGGCGGTCTCGATCCGGCCCTTGAGGCGGCGCAGGTAGCGCAGGTACTGGCCGCTGGCGATGACGCTGTAGACGATGCGCTCCAGGTAGTCGGAGGTGCTCACCACCGTCAGCATCTTGAGGTCGCAGAGCATGCCGATCAGCGGGTGCTTGCCGGCGACGTAGCCGACGCGGACGCTGGCCGACAGGGTCTTGGAGAAGGTGCCGACGTAGATCACCCGGTCGAGCTGGTCGAGCGCCGCCAGGCGCGGCGCCGAGGGGGGCAGGATGTCGGCGAACGGGTCGTCCTCGACGATGTGGAAGCCCGCCTGCTCGGCGATCTGCAGCACGCGGTGGGCCACCGCCGGCGTGATCATCCCGCCCGTCGGGTTGTGGGCCAGCGACTGGGTGAAGAAGATCTTCGGCGTGCGCGCCGCCGCCTTGGCGGCGAGGTCGTCGAGGTCGGGGCCGTCGGGCAGGCGCCGCACGCCGACCACCTCCACCTTGCCCAGCTTGAGCTTGCCGAACAGCGGGTAGTAGCCGGGGCTGTCCACCAGGACGGTGTCGCCCGGCTCGAGGATCTGGCGGGCCACCAGGTCCAGCGCGTGGTTGGCGCCCTGGGTCAGCAGGATCTGGTCCGCCGTCGCCGCGATCGAGCGTTCCGCCAGGGCCAGGGCGATGCGCTCGCGCAGCGGCAGGTAGCCCCAGGGGTTGCCGTAGCCGTGCTCGCCGTCGACGCTGCGCGACGGCTTCATCAGCCGGCCGTGGTTGCCGATCTCGAAGCGCTCCATCCACGATGGCGGGGGCCGTCCGTCGCCGATCCGCACCGCGTAGGTCTGCACCAGCTGCTCGCGCAGCAGGGACACCAGGTCGACCGCCTCGGCGACGTGGGACGACGGCCGCTCGACCGAGCGGGCCGGCAGGCGGGCGACGTAGTAGCCCGAGCCCTGCTTGGACTCCAGGCGGCCGAGCGCCACCAGCCGGTCGTAGGCCTCCGCCATCGTGTTCTTGGAGACGCCGTACTCCTGGGCGCCGGCGCGCACCGACAACAGGCGCTCCCCCGGCTTCAGCCGGCCGCCATCGATCAGACCGACCACCTTCGCGACGATGCCGTCCACGCGCGTCATGGGCGCCTCTCCCCGTCCGTGGTCAATGTGTCCCAAGGTGTTGGCTGGGACAGTCTGGGCGATAATCCGGAGAACTGTCCCTTGCGCTGTCCCTTTATAACACGGAATATCGGCCCAGCAACGGCCCACCCGTCCAGTCATCCGGGCCCCAACAATCCAATCCGGAGGGAGAGCGTCATGAAGTCCATCAACCGCCGCACCGCCTTGAAGACAGCCGGTCTCGGGGCCGCCGCGGCCGCCGCGGGCAGCGCCGTCGCCGCCCCCGCCATCGCGCAGGATGGCGTGACCTGGCGCATGCAGTCCCTGTGGGACGGCGGCACGACGCCCCAGGCGTTCGAAGAGCGGTTCGTCAAGCGGGTGGCGGAGCTGACCGACGGCCGCTTCAAGATCCAGCTGTTCTCGGCCGGGCAGATCGTGCCCGCCGCCCAGGCCTTCGACGCCGTGCGCGGCGGCGCCTTCCAGATGATGAAGACCTTCGACGGCTACGAGGCGGGCAAGATCCCGTCGCTGGCCTTCACCAGCACGGTCCCCTTCGGCTTCCCCGAACCCGACCAGTACGAGGGCTGGTTCTACGAGCTGGGCGGCCTCGAGATGGCCCGCGAGGCCTACGCACCGGCCGGCCTGCACTACATCGCCCCCACCGTCTACGG
This sequence comes from Azospirillum sp. NS33, assembly GCF_059703765.1. NCBI lineage: Bacteria > Pseudomonadati > Pseudomonadota > Alphaproteobacteria > Rhodospirillales > Azospirillaceae > Azospirillum > Azospirillum sp. NS33. The sequence continues at coordinate 30,609 of NZ_BAAKJB010000036.1, forward strand.
CCCGGAGCCGATCCATTCCACGTTCCCGATCAAGACGATCGCGGACATGAGCGGCAAGAAGGGGCGCTTCGTCGGCCTCGCCTCCACGGTCATGGGGGCGCTGGGCGTGGCCGTGTCGCCGCTGCCCACGGCCGAGGTCTACGCCGCCCTCGACAAGGGGCTGATCGACTTCGCCGACCGCGGCGACCTCACCGCGAACCTCGAGGCCGGGCTGGCCGAGGTTGCCAAGCACATCGTCATGCCGGGCCCGCACCAGCCGACCACGGCGACCAGCTACGTCGCCAACCGCGGCGCCTACGAGACGCTGCCCGAGGCGTTCAAGGCGGCGCTGTCGGCGGCGGCGCGCGAAACCTCCGCGGCGCTGCGCCAGCACATCCTGGTGGCCGACGGCAAGGCCATCGAGGCCTTCAAGGCCAAGGGGGTGGAGGTGACCACGCTGGACCCGGCGGACATGCGCCAGGGCCGGGTCAAGGCCCGCGAGGCCTGGCAGGCGGCCACCAAGGGCGACGCGCTGGCCGGCAAGATCCTGGAGAGCCAGGTCGCCTTCATGAAGCGCCTGGGCCTGCTCACCTGACCGGGGGCGCACCGCCGTCCCGTCACAGCGCCACGGGGGCCGCCGGCACGGCGGTCCCCGTCCTTCCCGTTTCGAGACGCCAGCCATGCCAACCGCGATCCGCCACTACGTGCGGGGTGTCACCGCCTTCAACCGGCTGCTGTTCGGCGTCGCCGCCGCCCTGATGGGCGTGGTCGTGCCGGTCATGCTGTACGAGGTGGTGAGCCGCTACCTCTTCAACGCCCCCACCACCTGGGGGATGGAGCTGGCGACCCTGCTGTTCGGCCCGTACTTCCTGCTCGGCGGGCCGTACCTGCTGCACACCCACGGCCATGTCAACCTCGACCTGGTGCGGCGCGCCCTGCCGGCGCGCTGGGACCGGGTGCTGGAGCTGCTGAACCACCCCGTGATCATCCTGTTCTGCGCCATCCTGCTCTACTATTCGTGGCCGCTGGCGGTGCAGTCCTGGCAGTTCGGGGAGACCTCCTTCTCGGCCTGGAACCCGCCGATCTGGCCGGTCAAGTTCGCCGTCCCCGCGGCCCTGGTGCTGCTGGCGGCGCAGAGCGCCGCGGAGTTCCTGCGGGTGCTCTTCCGCGATCCCGGGGCGATCTCCCACGAACCGCCGGCCGGCGAGGGCGGTGCCGGCGCCGGCGCCGGGGGTGCGGCATGACCCCGACCGCCATCCTGCTGGTCATGTTCGGCGGCCTGACCCTGTTCATGCTGACCGGACTGCCCATCGCCTTCGTGCTGGGCGGCCTGTCGCTGCTGATCACGGTCACCCTGTGGAACGCCGACGCCGTCGTCATCCTGGTGCTGCAGATCTTCGACACCATGCGGTCGGAGGCGCTGCTCGGCATCCCCCTCTACATCCTCATGGCCAGCATCCTCCAGCGCTCGGGCATCATCGAGGAGCTGTACCGGGCCATGGAGCTGTGGTTCGGCCGGGTGCGCGGCGGGCTCGCCATCGGCACCGTGGTCATCTGCGTGGTCATGGCGGCGATGACCGGGGTGGTCGGCGCCGCGGTCACCGCCATGGGCGTGCTGGCCCTGCCGGAGATGCTGCGCCGGGGCTACGACCCGCGCCTGGCGACCGGGACCATCTGCGCGTCCGGCACGCTGGGCATCCTCATCCCGCCCTCGGTGCTGACCATCGTCTATGCGGTGACCGCGCAGATCTCCATCGGCCAGATGCTGATCGCCGGCATCGTCCCCGGCATCCTGCTGGCCGCCCTCTACGTCGCCTACATCCTCGCCGTCTCCTACCTGCGCCCCGGCATGGTGCCGGCCGGATCGGGCGAGCGGGTGGCGCTGTCGGTCAAGCTGGCCAGCCTGCGCACCCTGGTGCTGCCGGCGCTCATCATCCTGATGATCCTCGGCTCCATCTTCTTCGGCATCGCCACGCCGACCGAGGCGGCGGCGGTGGGCGTGCTGGGGGCGGTGGTGTCGGCCGCCCTGCGCCGCCGGCTCACGGTGGACGCGCTGGCCCAGGCGTCGATGGAGACCCTGAAGGCGACGGCGATGATCTTGTGGATCACCATTGGCGCCAAGGCCTACGTCGCCATCTTCACCGGGCTGGGCGGTGCCGACACGCTGATGGGCGCCATCCGCGGCCTCGACGTGCATCCCTATCTGATCCTCGCGGTGATGATGCTGGTGCTGGTGTTCCTCGGCACCGTGCTCGACGAGATCGGCATCATCCTGCTGACGGTGCCGGTGTTCCTGCCCATCGTCCGCTTCCTCGGCTTCGACGAGGTCTGGTTCGGGGTGCTGTTCGCCCTGACCATCCAGATGGGCTACATCAGCCCGCCGTTCGGTTACACGCTCTTCTACATCAAGGGACCGCTGCCCCGGCACCTCGGCATGGACGTCGTCTACCGCGGCATCATCCCGTTCTTCGTGCTGCAGATCCTGGGTCTTCTCATCTGCGCCGCCTTCCCGGGTCTGGTGACCTGGCTTCCCCGCATCATGATCGGCGGCTGAGCCGCCCCAATCCCGCCCATCGGAGTATCGACCGTGACCACCCAGGCCAAGACATCCCGTGTCTCCGGTTTCCACAAGAAGACCCCGCGCGAACGGCTCGACTTCGTCGCCGCCTTCGCCGGCCTGGACGGGGAGACCGTCGCCCACCTCGCCAACATGGGCAACCTCGACCCGCACCTCGCCGACCACCTGATCGAGAACGTGGTCGGCACCATGAACATCCCCGTCGGCATCGCCACCAACATGCGGGTCGACGGCGAGGACGTGCTGATCCCCATGGCGACCGAGGAATCCTCGGTGGTCGCCGCGGTCTGCAACGCGGCGCGCCAGTGCTACGACAGCGGCGGTTTCATCACCTCCATGTCCGGTTCCTTGATGATCGCCCAGGTGCAGCTGGTCGGCGTCGCCGACCCGTTCGCCGCGCGCGTCAAGATCCTGGAGCGCCGCGACGCCATCAAGGAGGTGTGCGACGCCTGCGACCCCGTGCTGGTGCGCCTGGGCGGCGGCTTCCGCGACGTCGAGGTGCGGGTGATCGACAGTCTGGGCGGGCCCATGGTGGTCACGCACCTGATCGTCGACACCCGCGACGCCATGGGGGCCAACGCCGTCAACAGCATGGCCGAGGCCCTGGCGCCCCACGTGGCGCAGTGGACCGGCGGCCGGGTGTACCTGCGCATCCTCTCCAACTACGCCGACCGGCGCCTGGCGCGGGCCCGCGCCACCTGGACCTGCGAGGCGATCGGCGGCGCCGGCGTGCGCGACGGCATCGTCAGCGCCTACCAGTTCGCCGAGGCCGACCCCTACCGGGCGGCGACCCACAACAAGGGCATCATGAACGGCATCTCGGCCGTGGTGCTGGCCACCGGCAACGACACCCGCGCGGTGGAGGCGGGGGCCCACGCCTACGCCGCCAAGGACGGCCGCTACGCCAGCCTGACCCGCTGGGAGGTGACCGCCGAGGGCGACCTCGCCGGCACCATCGAGGTGCCCATGGCGGTCGGCCTGATCGGCGGCGCCACCAAGCTGCACCCGACCGCGCGGGCCAGCCTGAAGATCCTCGGCGCCGGGTCGGCCGACCGCCTCGCCCGCACCATCGCGGCGGTGGGCCTGGCCCAGAACTTCTCGGCCCTGAAGGCGCTGGCGACCACCGGCATCCAGAAGGGCCACATGGCCCTGCACGCCCAGAACATCGCCATGATGGCGGGCGCGGTCGGCGCCGAGGTCGACGCCGTGGCCCGCGTGCTGGTGGAGCGCGGCACGGTGCGCATGGACGTCGCCGAGGCGGAGTTGAAGCGCCTGCGCGGCTGAGCCCCGCCCGCCCCGGCCGCCCCGCCCGTCAGGCCGGCGCGAAGACCTCCGGCCACGCCGCCATCAGCGCCGAATCCACCTCCGGCAGGGTCACGAGGTGGCCCAGTGCCACCATCGAGGTGACGCCGTGCTGGCTGATGCCGCAGGGCACGATGCCGGCGAAATGGGACAGATCCGGCTCCACGTTCAGGGCGACTCCGTGGAAGGTGACCCAGCGGCGCACCCGCACGCCGATCGCGGCGATCTTGTCTTCCTGGCCGGGCAGCCCGCCGTAGGGGCCCTTGTCGACCCAGATGCCGACCCGGCCGTCGCGCCGCTCGCCCTTGATGTTGAAGGCCGCCAGGGTGCGGATCAGCCACCCCTCCAGGGCGCAGACGAAGGCCCGCACGTCACCGCCGCGCCGCTTCAGGTCCAGCATGACGTAGGCCACGCGCTGGCCGGGGCCGTGGTAGGTGAACTGGCCGCCGCGCCCGGCGCGGTGGACGGGGAAACGGCCGGGGTCCAGCAGGTCCTCGTCGCGGGCGCTGGTGCCCGCGGTGTAGAGGGGCGGGTGTTCGAGGAGCCACACCGTCTCCGGCGCGGTGCCGGCGCGGATTGCCGCGACGCGTTCCTCCATGAAGGCCAGGGCCTCGTCATAGGGCACGGGGGTGTCGCTGATGCGCCATTCGATGGCGCCGGCGGCGCCGGACGCGATGGCGCCGGCGGCGCCGGACTCGATGGCGCCGGCGGCGCCGGGGTGGGGGATGGGACAGGAGAGCGTCACTTTTTTTCCCAACGGTGCGATTGCATGGCTTGATCCGGTTCGAAGAGTCTGGTATTCCCCCGCTCCACCCGGACGCAAGCCCAATCGGGCCCGGACGGACTACCAGCCCTGCGGTCGTGGCGGAATTGGTAGACGCGCAGCGTTGAGGTCGCTGTGGCCGAAAGGCCGTGGAAGTTCGAGTCTTCTCGACCGCACCACTCTCTCCCGCGGGAGGGGGTGCACTGGAAAACGCACAACGCCGGCCCCTGCCCTGGGGCCGGCGTTGTGCGTTTCGGGGGTCTGGCCCGCGGCGCGGGGAGGCCGCTCAGCGCAGGGTGGCGACGTGGTCCAGCGCCATGCCGCGCAGCGCCCGGGCGACCCGGGGATGGGCGTTGACCACGGTGACGCTGCCGTGAACGTCGCGGCAGCGGTTGGCCAGCGCGAACAGCATGCCGACGGCGGAGGCGTCGAAGAACGTCACGCACCGGACGTCGACGCACACCTCCGGCCGTGCCGCGAAATCCCACTGGGTCAGCAAGTGCTGAAAGCGGTCGCGGTCGTCGTGGGTGAAGCGGCCCGACAACAGGATGCCCTGCCGGCCGTCGACCTCGGCAAAGGTGTACTCCATCTCTCCTGCCCGTCTTTGGTGGCGCTGCGCCGGCAACATCCTCGTCGAACATCACCATGGATCGGTCAAAAAGACAAGAAATCGGCAAAAAAACTTAAGTCAAGCTGTCGGGATCATTTGTGCTCGTTTCAACAAATTATTTGAAATGCCGCTGGATGGTCCCGCTCCGTCGGCGGTCGGGGGCCGCCGGGCGGGACGTCCGGGACCCGCGGGACCGCGGCCCTGGACAAAGCGGCAGGGCGCCTATATTCGGTGGGCGCCCCGCCGCCGCGCCTCGGCCGCGGCACTCACCCCCGAAGCCGCAGGAGGGACGGATGCCGGCACCCGACCCGTCTCAGCCGCAGGCCCCGCCGCCCGGCGGCGCGCCCGCCGACCGGTCCCAGGCGTTCCGCGAGGAGGAGGAGGAGCGGTCCTACGGCGTCGAGCCGGACTTTGTGGACGAGGTGTGCGCCCTGCTGCACGCCGGCCGGCGCGACGAGGTGCGCGCCCTGCTGGACGAGCTGCACGCCGCCGACGTCGCCGACCTGCTGGAGCAGACCGGGCCGGACGAGCGCGAGCAGCTCATCGACGTCCTGCGCCCCGGGTTCGACGCCGAGGTTCTGTCCCACCTCAACGTCGACCTGCGCGAGGAGGTGCTCGACCTCTTCGAGCCCAAGGAGCTGGCGGCCGCCGTCGCCGCGCTCGACACCGACGACGCCGTCGACCTCATCGAAGACCTGGAGGAGGAGCAGCAGCGCGAGATCCTCGCCAACCTGCCGGCCGAGACCCGGGCCCTGGTGGAGGAGAACCTCACCTACGAGGAGTACACCGCCGGCCGCCTGATGCAGCGCGACCTGGTGGCGGTGCCGCAGTTCTGGACCGTGGGACGGACCATCGACTATCTCCGCGCCGGCGGCGACGAGCTGCCGGAGGACTTCTACTCCCTGTTCGTGGTGGATCCCCTGCACCGGGTGGTGGGGGCGGTGCCGCTGTCGCGGGTGGTGCGGCAGAAGCGGGCGGTCCGCATCGCCGATCTCGCCACCGACGAGGTCCACGCGATCTCCGCGACCACCGACCAGGAGGAGGTGGCCAACCTGTTCCGCCAGTACGCCCTGGTGTCGGCCCCGGTGGTCGACGGCCGTGGCCGGCTGCTCGGCGTGATCACCGTCGACGACGTGGTGCACATCATCGACGAGGAGGCGGAGGACGACATCTTCAAGCTGGCCGGGGCCGGCGAGGGCAGCATCTACCGCTCGGCCATCGACACCGCCAAGGCGCGGGTGACGTGGCTGGCCATCAACCTGCTGACCGCCTTCGTGGCGTCCGGCGTGATCGCCCTGTTCGAGGCGACCATCGAGCAGATCGTGGCGCTCGCGGTGCTGATGCCCATCGTCGCCTCGATGGGCGGCAACGCCGGCACCCAGACCCTGACGGTGGCGGTGCGGGCGCTGGCCACGCGGGAGCTGTCGGAGGCCAACGCCATGCGCGTGGTCGGCAAGGAGATGCTGGTCGGCATCCTCAACGGAATCGTCTTCGCCGTGCTGTGCGGGCTCATCGCCGCGGCGTGGTTCGGCACGCCGATCGGCGCGGTCATCGCCGTCGCCATGGTGGTCAACCTGTTCATCGCGGGGCTCAGCGGCGTGCTCATCCCACTGGGCCTCGACCGCATGGGGGTCGACCCGGCGGTGGCGAGCAGCGTTTTCCTCACCACCGTGACCGACGTCGTCGGATTCTTCGCCTTCCTCGGGCTGGCCAGGGCCGTCCTGGTGTAACCTGCCGTCACGAACCCCGGTGACCCAACGCCCAGCGGAGGCCGCAGCCCCATGCCCGAGACGACCTTTCAGCCCCGCGATCCCGCCTGGGAGGCACGCTGCCGCGCCAGCTTCGCGGCCCAGCCCATCGTCCGCACCCTGGGGGTGGAGATGGCGCGCCTGGAGCCGGGGCGGTGCGAGATGCGGCTGCCGTTCCGCGCCGACCTGACCCAGCAGCACGGCTTCCTCCACGCCGGCATGATCAGCATGCTGGCCGACAACGCCGGCGGCTTCGCCGCCTACACCCTGATGCCCGCGGGGGCCGAGGTGCTGGCGGTGGAGTTCAAGATCAACCTGATGGCCCCGGCCAAGGGCGAGGTGATGATCGCCCGTGCCCGCGTGCTGAAGGCGGGGCGGACCCTCACCGTCTCGACCATCGAGGTGGCGATGCTCGACGGCGGTGCCGAAACGGACGTCGCCGTCATGCAGCAGACCTGCATCGCCCTGGCGGGCTGAGGGCGTCGTTACACTCTGTTACCGAAACGCCGGCGGCGGACATCCGCCGGTTACACCGCAGGGCCAGTGTGGAGAGCGACCACCACGCCGTCCCCCCTCAGGTGCTGCCATGTCCCCCGCCCTCAAATCCCTGACCCGCGACATCGTCACCCCGCTCACCGTCGTGACCTTCGTCGTGTCGACCGTCACCGGCGTCATGCTGCTCGCCCACTGGAACGCCGGCCTGGTGCGCTTTTCCCACGAATGGCTGAGCGTCGTCTTCTCGGCCGTCGCGCTGTGGCACCTCGTGCGCAACTGGCGCGCCTTCACGCTCTACCTGCGCCGCAACGCGGCGCTCGCCGCCTTCGCCCTCAGCCTCGCCGTGTCCGTGGCGGTGACCGCCCTGACCGGGACCACCGGCGGCGGGGGCAATCCCGGCGCGGTGTTCCGCGCCCTGGCCGAGGCGCCGCTGGGGTCCGCGGCGCCGGCGTTCGGCCTGCCCCCGCAGGACGCCGTCGCCCTGCTCCAGGCCCGGGGCATCGACGCCGACGCGACGGAGACGCTCGGCGCCATCGGCGCGCGCGCCGGCATCGGCGGGGCCGGCGTGGGGACGCCGCTGGCCCCGGCCCGCCGCTGAGTCCCGCCGCTGAGTCCCGTCCCTGAGTCCCGCCCCCGGATTGCCGCCGCCGATCCGTCCGGAGTACGCATTTAGAAGATGTCTACGCCCGGCGTTCCGGCTATAATGCTGCAGGGCACACCAATATCCCAAGTCGCAATAGGGTCAAGGCGGGCGTGACGCCCGCGGGCAAGCTGTCGCACGCCCGCGGACAGTCGTGACCGCGCCTCGCTGTGCGCGTTGCGAGTCCTGCGGCCTCTGCGCTTGCCCCGGCAAAGCAGAGGCGCCGCCGCGGGGCAATCGACGGGTGGCATCGCGCACCGGCCGATTTGGCATATGTGGTGCTGGCGTGTGCGGATACCGGCAGGAGAGCGGTTTGGCTCTGGGTCGCATGAGGAAATGTGTCGCGATTGTAATGGCTTGGAAACCGTTTGTTGCTTGCGTTCGGCGCATTGCTGCGGGCATTTTAGCAATGTGCTCGGACTTTGGTGGGAAGCCGATGGGGCCGGGGCAGGCCGATCGGCGGGGAATGCGAGGGGGGACGATGATGCGTACGTCTGTGATCGGAGCGAGCCTGGCGGCCCTTCTGGTGGCCACCCCCGCGCTGGCGGACGGCGTTGACGCACCGGCTCCCCAATCGGCGGTGGCGGCCCCGGACCTGCCGTCGGGCGCGGTGGTCGAGGATTTCATGTGGTACCGGATCGAGCCGCTGAACTCGACCCCGTCCATGGCCCGCTATCTTGCCAATGAATGCGTGATCGCCGGCGTCGGTGCCATGGCGGTGACGGCGCTGCTGGCCAGCCCGGTGGCCCCCGCGGTGGCGGCGGCGCTCGGCGCCGGCCCCGGCATGACCCTGCTGGAGATCGGGGCGATCGGCTGCGGCGGCGGCATCGCCGCCGGCGTGGCCTCGGCCAGCGTCGTCTGGGCGTGGGAAGAGGAAGACCAGATCCGCGACACCGCCCAGACCCAGATCGCCGCACTGTTCGACAACGCGAACAAGGCCACGGCCGCGGTCGGGGCACAGGTGGCGAAGGCGCTGAGCGCGCCGGTCGAGACGGTCCAGACCACCATGGCGGCCCTCACCGAGGGCGCGGCCGGCCTGCTCGGCCAGAGCGGCCAGGCCGCCGGGTCGGCGGTGCAGATGGCCGCGGCCACCATGACCGGCTGGTGGTACGGCCAGCCGCAGGGTGTCGACGACTTCGTCACCTACGAGACCGCCAGCATCGCCGGCCTGCGCGACGCCGACATCGTCATCCACTGATCCGACCCGCGGGCGTCCCATCGGGCCCGCCCGCCGCCTCGACCCCGACCCTCCCCCGCTGGCGCGGGGGAGGGTTTTTTGTGGTGCGCCCAGCGGGGGCGCGCCGGGGCGAGCGCGGAGCCGCTACAGGGACAGGCTGTTGACGAACGCCGCCAGCGCCGCGCGCGCCGTCTCCACCGCCTGGCGGGCGGTGGCGAGTTCGGCGGTGACCGTCTCCAGGCGGGTTTCCCGCTCGCCCATCTTGTCCAGGGTGCGGCGGTGGAGGTCGCTGTCGCGCGGCAGCGCCTCCAGGTTGGTGCGCAGCCGGTCCTGGTCGCGCAGCACCTCCTCGCGCTCCCGCTCGAGGTCGGTCACGGTCCGCTGGTGGCCGGCCAGGGCGCCGCGCAGCTCCGCCGTGCGCTGCAGAGCCTGGCGCACCGCCGGCGCCAGGGCCTCGGCGTCGGCGTAGGCGGCGACGCGCTCGGGCGCCAGGTCCGTCAGGGCGATGCGGTCGACCCGCGGACGGCGCATGACGACCTCCAGCGTGGCGCTGCCGCCGGCGGGCACGGCGACCGGCAGGCGGTAGGCGTCGGCCGTCGCCTCGGCCGTGCCATCCGGGGTCGCCGCGGCCGGCTCCGCCAGCTCCCAGCCGGGCGCCCGGGGGTGCTCGACGATCACCGTGCGCGCCGGGGCCGCCGGGGCCGCCGCGGCGGCCGCCAGGGTGTAGGTGGTGGCGCGGCGCTCCTCGACGGTGAGTCGCAGGATGCCGTCGGCGATGGTGGCGCGGGTCAGGGTCTGGCTCGGCCGTTCGACGCGGTCGACGGTCACCGTCTGGTCCAGCGCGAAGCTCAGCAGCCGGTCCTCGCCGGCGGGCAGGGCGGCGAGGCGGGCGTCGCCCACGTACGACACCCCGGCCGCCGGCCCGCCCTGCTCGTACAGGGTCAGCACGCCGGGGGGCAGCCCGCTGCCGGCGTCGTTGGTCACCCGGACCGCGGCCAGCGGGTGGCGCGGGTGGGTGTCCGGGCGGTAGAGGTCGACGGTCTCCGCCGGCACCGGGCGGGCGACGATGGGCAGCATCAGGGAGCGCCCGCTCTCCACCGTCACCGGCCTGGGATAGTGGAACACCACCTGGGCCGTCGCCTCGCGGCTGTCCGCCGCCAGCAGGTCGGCGGGGCGCTGCGGCACCGGCGCGGCCTCCGGCGCGGCGGCCATGGCCGGGGCCGGCGGCGGCGCCCCGGCCGGGCCCATGCGCAGCAGCGACGGCGGGGCGCCCTTGGCCGAGGCCGCGTCCGCCGATTCGGCGATGGCCAGGCTGCCCTCGTCGGGCGGCGGCAGCACGCGGCCGAGCACCTCCACCGGCACCTCCGGGCGGTCGACGTAGTAGGAGCGGTACAGGGCCTGGTGGAAGGTCACCGGATTGCCGGACACCACCGTCAGGTCAACCTCGCGCCAGTCGCCGCCGCTCATGTTCTCCAGCACCGCCCAGCCCTGCAGCGCGCCGGCGCCGCCGGCGCCGGCACCGCCGCCGGGAAGGGTGAGGCGGTAGGTGGCCTTCCACAGCGGCGCCGCGACGACGTAGCCGACGCGCACCGTGCGCGGGGTGTCGCCGCCGGTGGTGCGGACGGTCAGGCGCCGGCGGTCGCGCTCGCCATGCTCGGCCAGGGCGGCCAGGGCGTCGTCGACCTGGCCCTGCAGCGCCGGGTCGACGAACAGCAGCGACTCCGCGTCCTCCAGCACCAGCTGGCGCAGGCCCGCCGGGGTGGCGAGGGTGACCCGGTGGCGGGTCGTCGTGCCGCCGCCGTCGGGAAGCTGGACGGTCTCCGCGTTGACGCTCAGCAGCCGCCCGGCAACCTCGCGGGGGCCCCGCACCCGCACCTCGGCGCCGCGCAGGGATTCCAGCAGGGCGGCCGGCGACGCGAGGGCGGCGGCGTCGAAGGGCAGGTCGCGGAACGCCTGGTCGAGCGGCGCCTCGCCCGGCAGGGCGATGGTGCCGACGCCGCCGGCGTCGTCGTAGACGACGATGCTCTTCAGCACGTCGTCGATCTGGTCGCGGCGGACGTCCAGGGTGAGCACGGCGTCGCCGGTCACCCGTGCCTCGTGCTCGAAATAGCCGACGCCGCCGGTCGACAGCAGCACCCGCTTGAGGTCGAGCCCGGCGCCGTGGGCGGGGACGGCGACCAGCAGCAGCGCGGCGGCGGCGAGCGTCGGCCGGGCGGCGCGGTGCGGGCGGTGGGGCATGGCGGAGACTCCGTTGGCGGGGATCGGGGTTGTTTCCCGGCCATCCATAGCGGCGGAATCGGGAAACAATGCGGCGGCGATGGCGGCCGGGTGCGCGCGCCCGGCCCCCCATGCAACGCCCGGCGGCCGGCCGTCGCCCCGGCGCCCCGCGGTTTTTCCAACTTTGGCGTTGCGCGGTGGTCGCCGTGTGCGATCCTCTCCGCCCTCGCACGCGAGCTCAGAAGAGGACACACAGTCATGGCGCGCACCCTCATTTCGTCCGGATCGGCGTTCGAATCGGTGGCCGGCTACTCACGCGCGGTCGTCGACGGCAGGTGGGTGTTCGTCTCCGGGACGACCGGCTTCGACTACGCCGCCGGCACCATCGCCGACGACGTGGTGGAGCAGGCCCACCAGACCTTCCGCAACATCGGGGCGGCCCTGCAGCAGGCCAAGGCGGGCTTCGCCGATGTCGTCCGCGTCCGCGTCATGCTGACCGACGCGGCCGACTTCGCCACGGTGGCGCCGGTGCTGGGCCAGTACCTCGGCGAGTCGCGGCCGGCCAACACCACCATCGTGTGCGGGCTGGTGGATCCCCGCATGAAGATCGAGGTCGAGGTGACGGCGCGCCGTTGAACAGCCCGCCCGTCCGGTCCACCGGGGGGCCCCCTCCGGGACGCCACGCAAAAAAATCCCCTCCCCGGGGGACGGGGAGGGGAGGCAAGGGGAAGCATCCGGTCACCCTCCGGGCGCTTCGGGAAGCTCAAGCCGTGCCGGCGCGGCGTCGACGGGCGGATCGTCCATCCGGCGCCCTCCGGCGGGAGGTCACGCATCCAACGACTTCATTTGAGGGCGTCTCCATGTCTCCTTGATGTCAGGGCGCGGGGCTTTTGGTTTCCCGCCCGTCGCACGGGGTTTCAGGGCACACACTCTTTCGCTGCGGCGGGCCCCTGTGTTACAAGGCTGTAACCGACACGGTGGGTGCGGGCTTCTTCGGGCGGGGAGGCGGACGCGCCGTGGGGGCGCCGGGCGGGCAGGGAACAGGGGGGTAGGGGGCGGAGATGCACATCCTTGCGGTGGATGACGACGAACCGATTCGCGAGCTGCTGGACTCCTACCTGTCGTCGGAAGGTTACCGGGTGACCACGGCGCCGGACGCGGCGGCGGCGCGCAAGGCGCTGGAGGGCGACCCCATCGACCTGGTGGTCTGCGACCTCCGGCTTCCCGACGGCGACGGGCTGGGGCTGGTGCGCCAGATCCGCACCGAATCGCTGATCCCCGTCATCATCCTGTCGTCCAAGGACCAGGACGTGGACCGCATCGTCGGGCTGGAGCTGGGCGCCGACGACTACCTGACCAAGCCGTTCAACCCGCGCGAGCTGCTGGCCCGCATCAAGGCGGTGCTGCGCCGGGTGGCGGGGGAGGGCCGGCCGGCCCGCACCGCCGACGACCTGCGCGCCGTGGTGCAGTTCGCGACCTGGGAGCTCGACCTGACGGCCCAGCGCCTGCGCAACCAGGAGGGGCGCGAGGTCGAGCTGACCAAGGCGGAGTTCGGCCTGCTCGCCGCCTTCGTCAAGCGGCCGCAGCGGGTGCTGACCCGCGACCAGCTGCTCGACCTGACCCGGGCCGACGGGGCGGAGGTGTTCGACCGCTCCATCGACGTGCTGATCCTGCGCCTGCGCCGCAAGATCGAGGCGAACCCCAAGGAGCCGCGCATCATCAAGACCGAGCGCGGCGCCGGCTACGTTTTCGACGCCAAGGTGCGGGCCATCTGACGCCCGCCCCGTCCCCGCCCTTGCCGGGGCCGGGGCCGCGGTCTAGCCTCCGTCGACCACGACCGGGAGGGACGGGCATGGCCGACGCCATCGACTTCTATTTCGACTTCGCCTCGCCGTACGGCTATTTCGCCAGCTTGCAGATCGACGACCTGGCGGCGCGCCACGGCCGCGCCGTGCGCTGGCGCCCGATCCTGCTGGGCGCCGTGTTCAAGGTCACGGGCATGAAGCCGAACATGGAGCAGCCGCTGCGCGGCGAGTACCTCGCCCACGACTCCGGGCGGATCGCCCGCCTGCTGGGCTGCCCCTTCCGCTTTCCCGACGTGATGCCGGTGTCCGCCCTGCTGCCCGCGCGCGCCGTCTGGTGGCTGCAGGAGCGCAGCGAGGCCCAGGCCAAGCGGCTGGCGGCGGCCCTCTACCACGCCCATTGGGGCGAGGGCCGCGACATCGGCCGTGCCGACGCGGTGGTCGAGGTCGCCGCCGCCCTGGGGCTGAACGGGGCGGAGGTGACGGCGGCCATGCAGGATCCGGTGGTCAAGGACCGGCTGCGCGCCGAGACCGACCAGGCCATCGCCCGCGGCGTGTTCGGCTCTCCCTTCATCATGGTCGACGACGAACCGTTCTGGGGCTGGGACCGCCTGCCCATGGTGGAACGCTGGCTGGAGAGCGGCGGCTGGTGAGGGTGCGGCGCGTCACGCGTAGTGGCGGCCGAAGCGGTTGGCGAGGAAGTCCTTGAGGTCGGCGTCCTCCTGGCGGACGAAGCCGGCCTGGGGCAGCTTGCCGCCGCGCAGCAGGTCGACCATGGCGCACACCCCGGCGGCGGTGGTGATCTGGATGGCGCTCCACAGCTTGCCGCCGAGCTGCGCGCTGTAGATCTTCTTGGCGAAGCTCTCCTGCATCAGCCGCCCCTCCTGGCGGCCGCCGACGGTGACGAAGACCAGAACCACGTCCTGCTTGGTCATCGGCACGGCGTTCTCCAGCACGTCCTTGAAGAGGTCGCGGCGCTCGCCCAGGCGCAGGTCCTGGGCCAGGAACTTCACGTGGTCGCGGTGGCCGGGATAGCGCACGGTCTTGTAGTTCAGCGACTCCACCCGCCCGGCCAGGGTGTCGCACAGGGTGCCGAGCCCGCCCGAGGTGTTGAAGGCCTCGTACGCCACCCCGTCCAGGGAGAAGGTCTCCAGCCCCTGGAGCGGCAGCACCTCGCGCAGGGCGCCCTCGTGGATCGCCTCGCACGGGTTGCAGTACTCGTTGATGAGTCCGTCGGTGCTCCAGGTCAGATTGTATTTCAAGGCGTTGGATGGGTAGAGGGGCAGCGCGCCGACCCGCATCGCGATGTCGCGCAGGCTGTCGAAGCGGCGCGCCAGGTCGGCGGCGACCACCGAGACGAAGCCGGGGGCGAGGCCGCATTGCGGCATGAAGGCGGTGGCCGCGCCCTCGGCGATGGCGCGCACCCGGCGGGTGGTCGCCACGTCCTCGGTCAGGTCGAAGTAGTGGACGCCCTGGCCGCGCGCCGCCTCCGCCACCGCGGCGTTGAGGTAGTAGGGCAGGGCCGAGATCACCATGTCGTGGCCGGCCATGGCGGCGGCGAGCGCCGCCGGGTCGGCGACGTCGAGGGTGCGGCACTGCGCCTCGTCGCGGGCGATCAGGGCCAGGCAGGCCTCGTCCCGGTCGGCGACGGTCACCGCGTACTCGCCGGTGGCGTGCAGCAGGTGGCAGATCATGCTGCCGATCTTGCCGGCGCCGAGCAGCAGGACGTGCGTCATGATCCGTCCCCTTTCCATGCGGTATGGTCGTCCCGATCTTTCAGGGTGGGACGCGGACCGGCCCTTGTCCAGCCCACGCCCGCCGCCGCCCCCTTCCGTGACATCAAGGAGCGTGTTTCATGCCGCACACCTTCGTCCCCTTCGCCGTGACCGTCTGCGGGCTGGAGGAGCTGTCGGGCCATTGCGAGACCGGGGTCAGCCACGTGCTGTCGATCCTCGACCCCGAGCACCCGGAGCCCACCGTCTTCGGCGCCTATGGCGAGCACGAGCGGCTGGAGCTGCGGTTCCACGACGTGATCGAGCCGGAAGGGTCGATGCGGGCGGTGACGCCGGCCGAGGTGGAGCGCATCCTCGCCTTCGGCCGCGACCTGCTGAGCGAGCCGGCGGGCTGCGGCCACCTGCTGGTGCACTGCCACGCCGGGGTGTCGCGCTCGACCGCGGCGCTGACGATGATCCTGGCCCAGGCCCGCCCCGACCGGCCGGCGGCGGACGCCATGGCCGCGGTGGTGTCGATCCGCGACAAGGCGTGGCCCAACCTGCTGATGACGGAGTACGCCGACGCGATGCTGGGCCGCGGCGGCGATCTGGTCGCCGCGGTGCGGGCCCGCCACCGCGCCTACGCGCGGCAGCGGCCGGACATGGTGACGTTCATGCTGGAGAACGGCCGCAAGCGCGAGGTCGAGGGACTCTACTGAGCCGGTCTCTCAGCGGAAGTTGCGGCCGTCCGGGAAGGTGCGCTCGGGGGGCGGGGGACGGTGGTGGTCGGCCGTCAGCTCGCCCAGGCGGTGGGTGAGGTCGACGAAGCGCTCCACCTTGAGGTGGATGACCTCGCCCTCCTTCTCCACCCGCCCGGTGGCCGCCAGCAGCCGGGCGGCGATGATCGCGCGGCGGAAGCGCTCGAACACCGGCGGCATCACCACCAGGTTGGCGATCCCCGTCTCGTCCTCCAGGGTGATGAAGATCACCGTGCCGGTGCCCGGCCGCTGGCGCACCAGCACCAGCCCGGCCACCGTCAGCCGCGCCCCGTCGCGCGCCGCCGTCAGGCGCTCCGCCGGGGCCACCCCGGCCAGCCCGTCGCGCAGCAGGGCCAGGGGATGGGCCTTCAGCGACAGGCTGAGGCTGGCGTAGTCCATCGCCACGTGCTCGCCCAGCGCCATGCCGGGCAGCGCCACCGCCGGCTCGACCGCCTCCACTCCGTCGAGCCCGGCGAACAGCGGCAGCGGGTCCGCGCCCAGCGCCTTGACCGCCCACAGCGCCGCCCGCCGGTCCAGCCCCAGCGAGCCGAAGGCGTCCGCCCTGGCCAGCCGCTCCAGCGCTCCCAGGGACAGTCGGGCGCGCCGCCACAGGTCGCGTACGGAGCGGTAGCCGGCGCCGCGCCCCAGCACCAGCCGCTCGGCGTCCTCCTCCGCCAGCCCCTTGACCAGCCGCAGGCCGAGCCGGAGGGGGCGCGTTTCCCCCTCTCCCGCCTCCAGCGTGCAGTCCCACTGCGAACGGTTGACGTCCGGCGGCCGCGCCTCCACCCCGTGCTCGGCGGCGTCGCGGACGATCTGGGCGGGGGCGTAGAAGCCCATGGGCTGGCTGTTCAGCAGCGCCGCGGCGAACACGTCGGGGTGGACGCGCTTGATCCAGGCCGACACGTACACCAGCAGGGCGAAGCTGGCGGCGTGGCTCTCGGGGAAGCCGTATTCGCCGAAGCCCTCGATCTGGCGGAAGCAGCGCTCGGCGAAGTCGGGGGCGTAGCCGTTGTCCGCCATGCCGGTGACGAAGCGGTCGCGGAAGGTGTGGACCAGCCCGGTCTTGCGGAAGGTCGCCATGGCCCGGCGCAGGCGGTCCGCGTCCTCGGGGCTGAAGCCGGCGGCGACGATGGCGATCTTCATGGCCTGCTCCTGGAACAGCGGGACGCCCAGGGTCTTGTGCAGGACCTGGCGCAGGGCGTCGGAGGGGTACTCCACCGGCTCCAGGCCGCGGCGGCGGCGCAGGTAGGGGTGCACCATGTCGCCCTGGATCGGCCCGGGGCGGACGATGGCGACCTCGATGACCAGGTCGTAGAACTCTCGCGGCCGCAGGCGCGGCAGCATCGACATCTGGGCCCGGCTCTCGACCTGGAAGACGCCCAGACTGTCGGCGTGGCACAGCATCTCGTAGACCGCGGGGTCCTCGGCCGGCACGGTGGCCATGGTGTACGTGCGGCCGTGGTGGAGGGCGATCAGGTCGAAGGCCTTGCGCACGCAGGTCAGCATGCCCAGCGCCAGCACGTCGACCTTGAGGATGCCCAGCGTGTCGATGTCGTCCTTGTCCCACTCGATGGTGGTGCGGTCCTCCATGGCGGCGTTCATCACCGGCGACAGCTCGCTCAAGAGGCCGCGGGTGATGACGAAGCCGCCGACGTGCTGGGACAGGTGGCGCGGGAAGCCGATCAGCTCGCGCGCCAGCTCCAGGGTGCGGGCGAGGCGCGGGTCGTCGGGGTCGAGGCCGCCCTGGCGGGCCCGTTCGGCGTCCACCCCGTCGCGGCTCCAGCCCCAGACGGTGCCGGCCAGCCGCCCCACCGTGTCGGCCGACAGCCCCATGGCGGCGCCGACCTCGCGGATGGCGGCGCGGCTGCGGTAGCGGATGACGGTGGCGGCCAGCCCGGCGCGCTCGCGCCCGTACTTGGCGTAGATGTACTGGATCACCTCCTCGCGCCGTTCGTGCTCGAAGTCGACGTCGATGTCCGGCGGCTCGTTGCGGGCGGCCGACACGAAGCGCTCGAACAGCAGGTCGAAGCGGGTCGGGTCGATCTCGGTGATGCCCAGGCAGAAGCACACGGCGGAGTTGGCGGCGCTGCCGCGGCCCTGGCAGAGGATGCCGCGGTCGCGGGCGAAGCGGACGATGTCGTGCACGGTCAGGAAATAGGGGGCGTAGCCGAGCTGGCCGATCAGCGCCAGCTCGTGGTCCAGGGCCGCCCGCACGCCGCCCGGCACGCCCCCGGGGTAGCGCCCGGCGGCCCCCGCCCAGGTCAGGGCGGCCAGCGTCTCCTGGGGCGTGCGGCCGTCGCCGACCACCTCGTCGGGGTACTCGTAGCGCAGCTCGTCCAGGGAGAAGCGGCAGGCGTCGGCGATCTCCGCGCTGCGCGCCACCGCGTCGGGGCGGTCGCGGAACAGGCGCAGCATCTCCGCCGCCCCCTTGAGGTGCCGCTCGGCGTTGGCGGCGAGGCGCCAGCCGGCGGTGTCGACGGTGGTGCGGGTGCGGATGCAGGTCAGCACGTCGGCCAGCGCCCGCCGCCCCGGCCCGTGGTAGAGCACGTCGTTGGTCGCCACCAGGGGCACCCGTTCCGCCGCCGCCACCGCGGCCAGCCGGGCCAGCCGTTTGGCGTCGTCGCCGCGGTAGCGGTGGCTGGCCGCGAGGTGCAGGTGGCGCCCCAGCTCCCCGCGCCAGCGCCGCAGCTCGGCCGCGAAGCCGGGCTCGCGATGGTCGTCGGGGGGGATGGCGAGGAACAGCAGGCCGGCGGCGTGCTCCAGGACGTCGGCGCGGCCGAGGAAGCAGGCCCCCTTGGGCGCGCGCCGCTTGCCCAGGGTCAGCAGGCGCGACAGCCGGGCGTAGGCGGCGCGGTCGGTGGGGTAGGCCAGCAGGCTGCCGGCGTCGGTCAGGTCGAGCCGGCAGCCCACCACCAGGGGCAGCCCGCTGGCCTTGGCGGCGACATGGGCGCGCACCACCCCGGCCAGGCTGTTGCGGTCGGTCACCGCCAGCGCCGCGTGCCCCAGGCTGGCCGCGGTCAGCGCCAGCTCGTCGGCGTGGGAGGCGCCCTCCAGGAAGGTGAAGTTGGTGGTGACCTGCAGCTCGGCGTAGCGGGCGGTCAAGGGACCCTCCCCGTCGCGGGCATGGCCGTCCCGTCCCTCATCCGAAGAACCCGTGCAGGAACCAGGCGGCCTTGACGCCGGGCCGGTAGAGGCCGTGGCGGAACAGCCAGAAGCGACGCCCGTCGGTGTCCTCGACCCGGTAGTAGTCGCGCGGCTCCCCCTCCTGGCGCCACCATTCCGCCTCGATGCGCTCCGGCCCGTCGGCGCGGCGCACGCGGTGCACCGCGCCGCGCCAGCGGAACAGCACCGGCGGGTCGTCGGGGATGGGGGCGATCGCCTCCACCGGCTCGGGCGGGGCCAGCAGGCGCACCGGCCGCAGCCGGCCGGCCGGCCAGGCCGGCACCTCCGGCGGTGCCCCTGGCGGAGTCCCCAGCGGCGGGCACCCCGCCACCGCCCGTTCCGGCAGCCAGCTCTGGCGCGGCACCAGGCGCAGCACCGACTCCGGCCCCAGCCGGTTGCCCAGGCGGTCGACCAGCTCCCCCAGGGGGGCGGCGTCGCCATCCTCGCCGAGACGGTCCAGGCCGATCTGGGTGGCGCCGAGGGGGGCGGTCTCGGGGGCGGTCAGGATCATCGCCTCGAACCCCGGGCCGGGAGCGAGGCGCTCCAGCCGCTCGCCCAGCAGGCGCAGCAGCCCCGCCGGGTCGCGGCGGGGCCGGGCGGTGCCGATGGCGAGGCTCTGCGCCGGGTCGTCGAGGCGGCGGTCGACGCGGTGCGCGTCGAGCACCAGCCGGCGCGCCCCCTCCTGGGTCCGCTCCAACCCGGCGCACAGGCGCTCCAGCAGCCAGCGGGCGGCACCGGCCAGCGAGTCGGGGGCGGCGATCGGCTCGGGGAAGGCGAGGCGGGCGGCGTGGGCCGGCACCGGCCGGCGCGGCGACAGCGGCTCGTCGAGGCGGCCCAGGGCCTGGTCGAGGCGGCGGCCGACCGTCTCGCCGAAGCGGGCGGCCAGGGCGGCGCGCGGCACCGGGTGAAGGTCGCCGATGCGGCGCAGGCCGACCGCCGCCAGCCCCTCCGCGGCGGCCGCCGGCAGGCGCAGGGCGGCCACCGGCAGCGGGTCCAGCGCGGCGCGCTGGCCGCCGGGGGGCACGGCGCGCAGCGGTGCTGCGGCGCAGCGGGCGACCGCCCAGGCCGCCGCCGGGGTGTCGGCGATGGCGGCGCGCGATTCGAAGCCGGCGGCGGCGAGCCGCCCCGCCAGGTCGCGCAGCAGGGGCTGCTCGCCGCCCAGCAGATGGGCGCAGCCGGTGACGTCCAGCAGCAGCCCGTCGCCGCCGTCCGGCACCGTCCACGGCGTGTAGCGCAGCGCCCAGTCGGCCAGCCGGTCGAGCCGGCGGGCGTCGCCCTCGGGGTCGGCGTCGAAGGCGGCCAGCCCCGGCTCCACGGCGCGGGCGTCGGCCAGCGTCGCACCGGGGTGCACCCCGGCCTGCTCCGCCACGCGGTTGACCGCGACCACCACCCGCCGGCCCCGCTCGGCCAGGACCGCGGCGGCCGGGCGGCCGCCCGCCCCCTCGTCCTGCCGGCGCGCCCACGCGTCGGTGGCGAGCCGGGGCAGCCACAGCGACAGGATGCGCCGCGCCATGCCGTCCTCCTTCCGCACCCCATGAATACGAACAAAACAGGAACATGATAGGGCGAATCGCGGTCCCCGTGGAGTCCCCAGGGGATGCCTACGCCGCAAGGCGGGCTTGCCGCATTGGGGCTTGGCCCCGATATGGCGGGCATGACGCTTTCCATGCTGCTGCCGGCCCTGGCGGTGCTCTGCGCCGCCGCCGGAAGCGCCGCCGCCGCCGAGTTCCAGACCTACACCCCGGGTGGGCGAATCGGCGACCAGCCGCCGCCCGCCGCCGCTCCGGCCGTGCCTTCGCCCGAGGCCGGTCGCGACACGCCGGCCGGGGAGCGCCCGCCGCCGCCGGAGGGCCGGCCGCCGGCGCGGCGCGGCAGCTCCACCCCGCCGCCGTCGCCCTCCCTCGCCGGACCGGCGCCGGCGCCGGTCCCGTTGCCGCCCGACATCCGCGGCGCCACCGACGCCTTCAAGCGCGACCTCGACCAGCCCGCCCTCGACCGGCTCCGCCACGACCGCGCGCTGGGCCGCCTCGACCCGTTCCAGGAACGCGACCTGATGCAGCGCCAGCAGCGCCTCAACGACCTGACGCGCGATCCCCTGGCGCGGTGACGCCCGTCCTTCCGCCGCTTTGATCCCGGCCTTCCGCCGCTTTGACATTGCGAGTCGTTCGCAGCTTCGCTAAGCCTGTGGGGTGCGGGGCAGGGCGGGGGGCCGTGGTGGTGGGAGCGACACTGGACGTCAACGGCCTGTTCCGGCGCTACCGCGCGGACCTCCTGCGCTTCCTCGCCCGGCGCGTGCCGTGCCGCGAGGACGCCGCCGACCTCGTCCAGGAATGCTTCATGCGGCTGATGCGCAGCGCCCCGGCGACGCCGGAGATCAAGGACGCCGGGGCCTATCTCTTCACCACCGCGGCCCGCCTCGCCATCGACCATCACCGCCACCGCCGCGTCGCCCGCCCGGCCGAGGACGGCGAGGCGGCGCTGGCCGGCCTCGTGGCGCCGGCGCCGTCGCCGGAAACCGCCGCCGCCGACCGCGAGGAGCTGGCCCGCGCCATGGCCGCCATCGCCGCCCTGCCCGAACGCACCCGCCGGGCCTTCGAGATGCACCGCCTGGGCGGACGCAGCCAGACCGAGATCGCCCGCGAGCTGGGGGTGTCCGTGACCGTGGTCTGGCGTATGATCCATGACGCCTACGCCGCCCTGCGCACCGCGCTGAACGAGGCCCCGGAGGCCTGACCCCGTGCCCCACCGATCCGCGACCCCGCCCTCCGGCGACCCCCTCTGGCAGGAGGCGATCGAGGCCGTCCTCCGCGTCAAGGCGCTGACCGACCCCGCCGCCGCGGACCGCGAGGCGCGCCGCTGGTGCGCCCGCAGCCCGGCCCACGCCGCCCGGTGGGCGGAAGCCGAGCGGGTGTGGCGGGTCGCCGGCGCGCTGCCGCCCGGCCCCGCCATGGCCGCCGTTCCCCTCCCGCTTCACCACCCCGGGCCCACCCGGGGACCGCGCCTCGGCCGGCGCGCCGCGCTGGCCGGTGCGGGGGCGCTGGCGGCCGGGGTGGCCGGGCTGGCGCTGGCCCCGCCGGCGCTGCGCAGCCTGCGCGGCGACCTGGTCACCGGCACGGCCGAGACGCGCGAGGTGCCGCTCGCCGAGGGCAGCCGGATGACGCTGGGTCCGGACAGCGTCGCGCGCATCGATGGCAGCGCGGCACGGCGGCTGGAGATGCTCGACGGACTCGCCTTCGTGGAGGCGCGCACCGATCCCGACCGGCCGCTGGCCGCCGTTGCCGGCCGGCTGCGGGTGGAGGCGGCGGACGGCGCCTTCGAGCTGCGCCGCCACGACGGACGCGCCGCGGTCTCGGTGACCCGGGGCCGCGCCTATGCCCGTGTGGACGGCGCCCCCGGCGCCGCCCCCGCACCCGACGCGGCGCTGGGGCCGGGCGAGTGGCTGGCGGCGGCCGACGACGGCGCAACGGCCGCGCAGACCGGCCGGACCGCGCCCGACCGGGTGGCGTCGTGGCGCGACGGCATGCTGATGGTCGACCGCCGGCCGATCGCCGACGTCGCCGGCGAACTGGGGCGCTGGTACCCCGGCCGCATCCTCGTGCTGGACGACGCCATCGGCCGCCGCCCGGTGTCCGGGGTCTTCGACCTGACCCGGCCCGAGGCGGCCCTGCGCGCCGCCGTCCACCCCTATGGCGGACGGGTGCGCCGCCTGGCCGATTGGCTTCTGCTGGTCGATGCGGGCTGACCGGCACGTTTTTTTCGGCCGGCGCTGTTGAAAGCCGGCGGCCTCGTCCGTCCTGGTTCATGAGAATGCGTCGCACCTGCATGACGCGGCGACGAACCGGATCGAGAGGACAGGATGGGCGTTTCACGGAGCAAGGCCGGCGGGGCGCGCACCCGCCGCGTGGTGGCGGCGTGCCTGGGGACGGCGCTGGCCGCTGGCATGCCGGCGGCGGCGGCGGCTCAAGGGACGGCCTCCCCGAGCGCCACCGCCCGGGGGGCCGTGACGCGCCCCATCGCCTTCGCCATCCCGGCGGGGCCGCTGGAGCAGGCGCTGGAGGCGCTCGGCCGCCAGGCCCGCCTGCAGATCGCCTACGCCCCGGACACGGTGGCGGGCCGGGCGAGCGGCGGCCTGGCCGCCACCGCCACGGCCGAGGAGGCGCTGCGCGCGCTGCTCGACGGCACCGGCATCGGCTGGCGCGTCACCGGTCCGGCGGCGGTGACGCTGCTGCCGCCGGCGGCCGGGGGGGCGATGACCCTCGATCCCGTGACCGTGGAGGGCACGGCCGGGCGCGGGGCGGCGGCCGAGACGTATGTGCCGCAGCGCAGCATCACCGCCACCAAGACCGACACGCCGCTCCTTGAGGTGCCGCAATCGGTGTCGGTGGTGACCCGCGGCGAGCTGGACCGGCGCGCCGCCGACGACCTCAACGACGCGCTGGCGTACACCCCGGGCGTGCGCGTGATCGACTACCCCGGCGGTCCCGGCGCCCCGGACATCTACCTGCGCGGCTTCCGCGACGCCGGCCTGTTCAGCCTCTACCGCGACGGGTTGCGCGCCAGCTTCAACCCCTACGACACCACCATCGAGCCCTACGGGCTGGAGCAGGTGGACGTCCTGAAGGGGCCGGCCTCGGTGCTGTTCGGGCAGGGCACGCCGGGCGGGCTGGTGAACGTCACCACCAAGCGCCCGACCGGCACGCCGCTGCACGAGGTCCAGCTCCAGGGCGGCAGCCACGACCGCCTCCAGGGAGCGGCCGATTTCGGCGGGCCGCTCGACGGCGAGGGGCGCTGGCAGTACCGCCTGACGGCGCTGGCCCGCGACTCCGGAACCCAGGTCGACCACGCCCCCGACGACCGGGTCTACGTCGCCCCGGCGCTGACCTTCCAGCCCGACGACCGCACCCGGGTCACGGTGCTCGCCAGCCACCTCGACCTGAGGCTGAGCGGCGCCGAGCAGAGCATCCCGATGGTCGGCAGCCTGTACGAGAACCCCGCCGGCCAGATCCCCTTCGACCTCTACCTCGGCGAACCCGGCCTGTCGGAATGGCATGTCCGCAACACCGCGGTGGGCTACGACGTGGAGCACGCGTTCGCGCCGGGGTGGAGCGTCCGCCAGAACGCCCGCTACCTCCACACCGACGTCGACTTCCGCTCGGCCTGGGCGGCCACCTGGCCGGTGTCCCTGGTCGACGGCCGCTTCTACCCCATCGGCGTCCAGGACCGGCCGAAGGAGGCCCGCAGCATCCTGGTCGACACCGCGGTTCAGGGCACCGTCGCCACCGGCCCGCTCGCCCATTCGCTGCTGGCCGGCGTCGACTACGGCACCTACTGGCAGAAGGAAACCCGGCGCAATTCCATCAACACCGCCACCATCGACATCTTCAACCCGGTCTATGGCGTCACCGATTTCGTCTACGCCGCGCCCTGGGCGTCGGAAAAGAGCACGGTCGATCAGGTCGGCGTCTATCTTCAGGACCAGATCCGCTACGGCGGCTGGGTGGTGACCCTGGGCGGGCGGCAGGACTGGGTGCGCAGCACCTCCTACGACCGCCTCGCCGACACCGAACAATCGTCCCGCGACCAGGCCTTCACCGGCCGCGCCGGCGTCGTCCACCTCTTCGACAACGGCCTCGCCCCCTACGCCAGCGTCGCCACCTCGTTCCAGCCGAGCAGCGGCACCTACGCGCCGCAACGCGGCGGCGGGATGTTCCAGCCCACCACCGGCACCCAGTACGAGATCGGCGTGAAGCTCCAGCCCTCGGGGTGGGACAGCGTCGTCAGCGTCGCGCTGTTCCACCTCACCCAGGAGAACGTGGTCACCAACGATCCGCTCTATTCCGGTTTCTCGGTGCAGGAAGGGGAGGTTCGCAGCCGGGGCGTCGAGCTGGAAGGCAAGGTGGCGCTGACCGACGCGTTGAGCGTCATCGCGTCCTATGCGTACACCGACGCCGAGATCACCAAGGACAACCCGGCCAGCGGCTCGACCACCAGCAGCGTCGGGCTGACGCCCGCGTCGGTGCCGCGCCACACCGCGGCGCTGTGGGCCGACTACACGGTGACCGACGGGCCGCTGCGCGGCCTCGGGCTGGGCGCCGGCGTGCGCCGGGTCGGCGGCTCCTACAACGCCGCCAACACGGTGAAGGTGCCGGGCTACACCCTGTTCGACGCCGCCGTCCGCTACGACCTCGGCGCGCTGCGGCCGGAGCTCGCCGGCGCGAGCCTCGCCGTCAACGCCACAAACCTGACGGACAAGGAGTATTTCACCCCCGGCTTCTACGACGACACGGTGTTCTACGGCAACCGCCGCCAGGTCCTGGCCACCCTCACCTACCGCTGGTGATCGTCGGCCGCGGCGAGCCGGCCCTTTCTCCGCGGCGTCCATCCGTCTAAACAGGACGGCACGGACGCCACGGAGACCGGACCCATGGACCATCGCCGCACCGACCACCCTTGCTCCCGCGCCCGGTGGGGCGGCGCGCTCGCCGCCGCCGTGCTGCTGGCGGCGGCGCCGGCGGAGGCGCGCACGGTGCTGACCGGCACCGCCTTCGGCGGCGGGTTCCTCGGCCCGCTGGTGGTGCTGTCCCACCTCCTGGGATTCCTGGCCATCGGCCTGTGGGCCGGCCAGAACGGCGGGGCGGCGGCCTGGCAACTGCCGCTGGCGGCGCTGGTGGCGGCGCTGGCCGCCGCCCTGGCGGCCCAGGCCGGGGTGCGCCTGCCCTACGCGGCGGAGGGGCTGGCCGGATCGCTGGTGGTGCTGGGCGCCCTGGTGGCTGGGGCGGTGCGCGCCCCGCTGGTGCTCGCCATGGTGCTGGCCGCGGTGGCGGCGGTGTTCCACGGCTACGTCCGCATCGGCCCCCCCGCCGCGTGGGCCGGCTTCGCCTGCGCCGTGCTGCTGCTGACATCCGCCGGGGTCGGGCTGGTGGCGGTGCTGTGGCAGGCGGTGTCGACGCGCGCCGTCCAGATGTGTGGCGTGGCCGTCGCGGTGGTCGGCGTTCTGGACCTCGCCGGCGTCCTTTAGACCCGGGTCGCCTTGAAAAAGGCACGGGGCTGGTATCTTGTGTCCCGGTTCCCGTGCCCCGCCCCGGCCCGCAAGGCGGGGGCGGCCTGTTTGCCCGAGGAAGGACCGCCGTGCCGCGCGACCCCGACCACGCCGCCCGCCCCGCCCGCCCCGTCCCCGGTCCCGGCCGTCCGGCCACCCGACGAGACCTGCTGGCCGGGGCCGGCGGGCTGGCGCTGTGGGCGGGGTGCAGCGGGCTGGCGGGGGGGACGGCGGCGGCCCAGGATCTGCGCTTCTTCCGGATCGCCACCGGCACCACCGGCGGCACCTATTTCCCGATCGGCGGGCTGATCGCCAACGCCATCTCCAACCCGCCCGGGTCGCGGCCGTGCGAGCGCGGCGGAAGCTGCGGCGTGCCCGGCCTGATCGCCGTCGCCCAGGCGACCTCCGGCTCGGTGGAGAACATCGAGCTGCTGCGGTCCGGCGGGGCGGAGGCGGCGCTGGGCCAGGCCGACGTGGTGTTCTGGGCGTACACCGGCAACGGCATCTACGACGGCCAGCCCCCGTTCGACTCGCTGCGCAGCATCGGCACGCTCTACACCGAGGCGGTGCACATCGTGGTGCGCGCCGACGGCGACATCGCCGGCGTCGCCGACCTCAAGGGCAAGGTGGTGTCGGTGGGCGAGGAGGGATCGGGAACCCTGGTGGACGCCCGCGTCGTCCTCGACGCCTACGGCTTGTCGGAGAAGGACATCCAGCCGCGCTATCTCAAGCCGGGGACCGCCGCCGACCGGCTGGCGCGGCGCGACCTCGACGCCTTCTTCATCGTCGGCGGCTTCCCCGTCGCGGCGGTCTCCGACGTCGCCTCGCGGGTCGCGGTGCGGCTGCTGCCCATCGACGGCCCGGCGGCCCAGCGCCTGAAGGCGCATCAGCGATTCTTCATCGACACCTCGGTGCCGGCCGGCACCTACCCCGACGTGCCGGACACGCCGGTGCTGAGCGTCGGCGCCGAGTTCGTGGTGCGGGCGGACCGCCCGGCGGACCTGATCCACGGCATCACCCGCGCGCTGTGGCACGACAGCACGCGCCGCCTGATCGCCGAAGGCCATCCCAAGGGCGGCAGCTTCGACCCCACCAGCGCCGTGGCCAACGTCTCCATCCCCCTGCACGCCGGGGCCGAACGCTACTACCGGGAGATCGGCCTGATCGGCAACGCCGCCAACGAGGCGGAACCGAAGCCGCCCCCGGTGGCCGCCCCGGCCCCCGCCGCCCCCCCTCCGGCCGGTGCCCCCGCCGCCGCCGATTGAGCCCCGGCCGACCGAGTCCGGCCGACCGAGTCCCTGCCGATGCGGAGATCCGCCATGCCCGACGCTGCCCCGATCACCGCCCCCTACGGCACCTGGGAGTCGCCGGTCAGCCCGCGCCGCCTCACCGCCGGCGGGGTCGGGCTGCGCGCGCCGTGGCGGTCCGGCGACACCACGGTGTGGCTGGAGTCCCGGCCCTCCGACGGCGGGCGGACGGTGCCGGTGCGCCTCGGCGCCGACGGGGTGGCCAGCGACCTGCTGGGCGCCGGCTGGGACGTCCACGGCCGTGCGAACGAGTACGGCGGCGGCGATTTCCTGGTGCTGGACGCCGCCGCGACGGACATCGTGTTCTGCTCCGGCGGCGATCAGGCGCTGCACCGCTGCGCCGGGGCCGGCGCCGCCCCGGTGGCGCTGACCCGGCCGGGGACCGACCGCTTCGCCGACCCGCAGCACGATGCGGCGCGCAACCGCCTGGTCGCCGTGCGCGAACGCCACCCCGCGGATGGCCGCCCCGCGGATGGCGACAACGCGCCCGCGACCACGCTGGTCGCCGTGGCGCTCGACCCGGCGGGGCAGCGGGATGCCGTCACGGTGCTGGCCGCCGGCGCCGATTTCTACGCCAGCCCGCGCCTGTCGCCCGACGGCGGCCGGCTGGCCTGGATCGCCTGGGACCATCCCGCCATGCCGTGGGACGCCACCCGGCTGTGGGTCGCCCCGCTGGACCCCGACGGCGGGCTCGGGGCGCCGACGATGGTGGCCGGCGGGCCGGCGGAATCGGTGGTGCAGCCGGTCTGGCTGCCCGACGGCCGGCTGGCCTACGTGTCCGACCGCAGCGGCTGGTGGAACCTGTATGTCTGGGATGGCGCGACCGACCGTCCGCTGCTGCCGATGGCGGCGGAGTTCGCCCACCCGCTGTGGGTCTTCGGCATCCGCGACGTGGCCGTGGTGGACGCCCGCACCCTGGCCTGCGCCGTCACCCGCGACGGCACCTGGTCGGTCGGGCTGGTCGATGTGGAAAGCGGCACCTTGCGCCCCTACGACCTGCCCTTCACCGACATCGGCCAACTCTGGGCCGACGGCCGGACGCTCACCTTCTGCGCCGCCGGCCCGGCGACGCCGAGCGCCGTGGTCACCCTCGACCTCGACAGCGGCGCCGTGGCCACGGTGCGCCACAGCACCGCCGAGCGGCCGGACCCGGCCTGCGTGTCGGTGGCCCGGGCCATCCGCTTCCCGACCGGCGGCGGGGCCGAGGCCCATGCCTTCTACTACCCCCCGGCCAACGCCCGCTATTGCGCCCCGGAGGGGGAGCGGCCGCCGCTGATCGTGCGCAGCCACGGCGGGCCGACCGCCGCGGCGTCGGCGGCCTACGAGCCGCGCATCCAGTTCTGGACCAGCCGGGGCTTCGCCGTGGTCGACGTCAACTACCGCGGCAGCACCGGCTACGGCCGCCCCTACCGGGACGCGCTGAAGGGGGAGTGGGGCGTGGCCGACGTGGAGGACTGCGTCGCCGCCGCCCGCCACCTCGCCGACCGCGGCCTCGCCGACCCGGCACGGCTCGCCATCGCCGGCGGCAGCGCCGGGGGCTACACCGTGCTGTGCGCGGTCACCTTCCACGACGTGTTCCGCGCCGGGGCCAGCCGCTACGGCATCAGCGACCTGGAGACCCTGGCCACCGACACCCACAAGTTCGAGAAGCACTACCTCGACACCCTGGTCGGCCCCTATCCGGAGCGCCGCGACCTCTACGTCGCCCGCTCGCCGATCCACCACGTGGAGAGGCTGGCGGTGCCCATGGTCTTCTTCCAGGGACTGCAGGACCGGGTGGTGCCGCCGGACCAGGCGCGCCGCATGGTCGACGCCATCGACGCCAAGGGCCTGCCCGTCGCCTACGTCACCTTTCCCGAGGAGCGCCACGGCTTCCGCACCGCCGCGGCGATCGTCGCCGCCATGGAGGGCGAGCTGTACTTCTACGGCCGCGTCTTCGGCTTCACCCCGGCCGACGACCTCCCGGCGATCCCGATCCGCAACCTGGACTGACGCCGGCGTGCGGGCCGGCCCGCCGCTACTGGAACAGCGGCACCGGCAGCAGCCCGCCGAGGCCCCAGGGCCGGTTCAACCCGCGCTCCAGGCCGTAGGGGGAGCGGGCGCCGAGGTTGCGCTCGAAGATCTCGCCGTAGTTGCCGACCTGGGCGATCACCGTGAGCGCCCAGTCCTTCGGCATGTGCCAGGCGTCGGGCACCGTCTGGCCGCCCAGCAGGCGGGCCAGTTCGGGATCGTCGGGGATGTCGCCGGCCCGCGCCATGGCCGCGGTGAAGCCCTTCTCCTCGGCCAGCAGGGTGGCGTAGATGGCCCAGCGGACCAGGTCGTACCAGACCCGGTCGCCACGGGCGATGAAGGGGGTCAGCGGCTCGCGCGAGATGACGTCGGGCAGGATGCGGATGCCCAGGCCGGCGCGGCGGTAACCGGCCAGCGAGGTGGTCAGGACGCTGCGGTCGGTGGTGAACAGCTCGCACTGGCGGCCGAGGAACGCCTGGAGCGCCTCGTCCAGCGTGGTGAAGGTGCGGATCGACCAGCGCCGGCCGGTGCGCTGGATGTAATCCTCCAGGTTGCGCAGCGTCGTCGTCGCCGACTTCACGCACACGGTGCTGGGCTCCAGCTGGTCGAGCGGCACCAGACGCGGGTCGTCGGTCCAGGCGGCGAAGCCCTGGCCGTCGTAATAGAGGGGATCGAGGAACTCCACGTCGTAGCCGACCTCCCGGCTCAACGTCCAGGTGGTGGTGGTGAGGACGATGTCGACGTAGCCGCGCTCCACCGCCTCGAAGTCCAGCGGCTTGTCGGGCAGGCGGGCGACCTGGAACGCCTCGGCGTCGCCAAGCACGGCGGCGGCGATGACCCGGCAGTAGTCGACGAGGAACCCGGCCAGGCGGCCGCGCTCGTCGGTGTGGGTGAAGCCCTTGATGCCGGCCCGCTCGCCGCAGATCAGCTCGCCGCGCCCGCGGACCGCCGCGACCGTGGCGCCGTCGCTGATGGCGGCCCCGGGGGCCGGGTCCGCCGCGCGGGCCGGCGCCGGCGTCACCGTCAGCAGCGCCGCCGTCAGCATCGCCAGGGTGAACGCCAAGGCCGTCCCGGGCCGTCCGACGCTCGTTCCGCCGCCCCGCCGTGCCATCGTCTGCCGTCCTCCCCCGCCGTGGTCGGCCGCCACTATAGCGGCGGGGCCGGGGGCCGGACAGCCCCGCCGAGACACCCTGCCGCGACACCCCGCCGTGACACCCCGCCGCGACGCCGCCGCCGCCGCTTGGCCCGGGGTGTCTCAGGCGGCGCCGCGGGTGCGGGCCAGCAGGTCGTTGAGGGCGCGGGACTCCTCGGACAGGCGGTGGGCGTTCTCGATCAGCCCGTCGGCGATGCCGCCGACCCGTCCGGCCTGCTCGGTCACGCCGCCGATGATGCCGGTGAGCCGGGCCGAGCCGCCGGCGATGTCGTCGACCCGGCGCAGGATCTCGGTGGAGGAGAGGTTCTGGTTGTCGACGGCGCTGCCGATGGAATCCTGCACCCGGTTGACGGTGTCCACCGCTTCGACGATGCGCTCGAAGGTGCCGACGGTGGCGCGGATGCTGCCGTTGATGCTGTCGACGGAGCTGGAGATCTGCACGGTGGCGCTTGCCGTCTCCTCGGCCAGCTTCTTGACCTCGGCGGCGACCACGGCGAAGCCCTTGCCGGACTCCCCGGCGGCGGCGGCCTCGATCGTGGCGTTCAGCGCCAGCAGCTTGGTCTGCCGGGCGATGCCGGTGATGACGTCGACGATGCGCATGATCTGCACCGTGTTGTCGCCCAGCGTGCGGACGATGGCCCCGGTCTCGTCGAGCCGGGTCATGGCCTCGCCCACCACCGAGGCGGCCCGGCCGGCCAGGGAGGACACGCTGCCGATGTCCTTCATCAAGGTGGTGCCGCAGTCGCGGGCCATGTCGGCGCTGCGTCCGGCCTCGGCGACCATCACCTTGGCGTCGCCGACGCTGGCGATGGTGCTCGACGATTCCTCCTGAAGCGCGGCGGCCAGCGTGCGCAGCTGCTCCGCCTGCAGGGCGCAGGCCGAGGCGACGCGGTGCACGTCGTCCATCAGCCGGCGCGAGGCCTCGGCGGCGCGCACCTGCTCGCTCACGTCGGCCCAGGTCACCGCCTTGCCGATGGGGTTGCCCTGGTCGTCCCGCACGGCGTCGACGTTGAGCTCGACCGACGTGTCGGCCAGCGCCACCAGCCGGCGGTGCACCGCCGGCGCGTCGGGGTCGTTGGCGGCGACGATGGCCACGCCCTCCGGTCCCACCAGGGCCGGGGTCGCGACGTCGGTGCCGTGGCGGCCGCAGAACGCGACCGCAGCGGGATTGGCGAAGCGCCCGGTGCCGTCGGCGCCCAGGAAAACGGTGGGCATCGGGCTGCTCTCCACCATCCGCTTCATCAGGAAGACCTGCTCGACGTTGCCGCGCAGGCGCACCAGGGCGGCCGCCATCACCGCCAGCTCGTCGCGCCCGGTCCGTGGCACCTCGATGGAGGTGTCGCCGCGCGAGATCTGCTCCATCGCCCCGGCGAATTTCCGCAGGTTGCGGAACACCGCCATGTGCAGAAGCAGGTAGGCGCCCGCCGACAGGACCAGCGCGACCAGGGCGAACAGCTCCACCGCCGTGTTGCGCAGGGTGGCGACGCTGGCGACGAAGCCGCCGATGTCGCGGGCGATGGCGATGGTCGCCCAGGGGTGGCCGCCGTCGCCGTTCACGGTCACCATGGTGGTGGACAGGTTGGCCCCGTCCTGGGGTTCGGCACCGCCGCGGTTGCTCTCGCCGATGGCGTTGCCCGCGGCGTCGAGGAACCGGATGTCGGCGCCCAGCGCCTGGCCCAGCGTGGCGAACGCATCCAGCGGGTCCGTCACCACCTCCAGGAAGCCGGCGACCCGGAAGCCGCCGATCGGCACGATCATGCTGTACAGCGGATGCCCGTCGGCGGTGCGCCACAGCCGGATGGCGCGCTGGCGCTTTTCCTGGATGTCGCGGGCGCGCAGCGCCTCCGCGATGTCCGGCAGCGACACCACCGTGGCCTCCCGGCCGAGCTTGGAGCCGGCGACCGGCCGCATCTCGGCGTCGAAGACGTTGAGGGCCACCAGCTTGACGGCGCGGTCCACCACCACCGGGCGCTGGAAGACGCCGTCCAGCGACAGCCCGACCTTCTCCGCGTCCGCCGCCTTGGTGGCGGTGACGAGGTAGGTGTCGCGGCTCCACTCGTCGACGTGGGGGTAGAGCCAGTCGGTGTAGCTGGTCTGCACCCGGTCCATCATCAGGGCCCGGGCGGCGTCGGCCCCGGCGGCGTCCATCGTCTCCACCGCGAAGTCGGTGTAACGGTCGGAGACCCAGGTCTGGCTGGCGTAGAGCACGGCCAGCAGCAGCCCACCCACCAGCAGGAGGGTGCGCCTCAGGGTCCACAAACGATACCGGGTGCCATCCGCCGCCTGACGCTGCATGTCGGTTTCTCCCACTCCGCAGGTGTGCGGGCCCGCCGTGCGCGGACGGGCCATGCGATGCGGGGGCACCATGCCAGGGCGGCTTGAACAGGGTTCACGGCCGGTGTGAACAGATTGTAGCGAAGTGCGGCATTTTGTTGCCGCGCCCACGCAAGGTCCGGTCGTTCGCCGCGGCGCCGCCCCGTCACGCCACGTCGGTGGCGAACACGTAGCCGCTGCCGTGCACGGTGACGATCAGGCGGGGATCGGCGGGGTCGTCCTCCAGCAGGCGGCGCAGCCGGCGCACCAGGCTGTCGATGGTGCGGTCGGTGGCGTCGCTGCGCCGGCGGGTGGTGGCTTCCAGCAGGTAGTCGCGGGTCATCACCCGTCCGGGATTGCTGGCGAACACCGACAGCAGCTCGAACTCGGCCCCGGTCAGCCGCACGTCGGCGCCGTCGGGGTCGACCAGGCGGCGGCGGTCGACGTAGAGGGTCCAGCCGGCGAAGCGGCGGTGGCGGTCCTGGCGGGCCACGGCGGCCCCGCGCACGCGGCGCAGCAGGTTGCGGGTGCGGGCCAGCACCTCGCGCGGCTCGAACGGTTTGACGATGTAGTCGTCGGCGCCCATCTCCAGCCCGACGATGCGGTCGAGCCGGTCGCCGCGGCTGGTCAGCAGGATGATGCCGATGGCCGAGGAGACGCGCAGCTCGCGGGTCACGGTGAGGCCGTCCTTGCCGGGCAGGCGGATGTCGAGCAGGACGATGTCCACGGGCTGGCGGGCCAGCAGGGACTCCAGGTCCTCGGCGTTGGCGGCGGCGTGGACGGCGATGCCCTCGTCCTCGAGATAGGCCTTCAGCGTCTCGCGCGTCACCGCGTCGTCGTCGACTACCGCCACGTTGGCTTGCATGGGTGCCCGCCTTGCCCGGCCTCGCCGCCCCGTCACGGCGGCGCTCCGGAACGATGGAGCAGGTCACGGTGCCGCGTCCAGCGCCGCGCGCCGCGCGCTCCAGGAAAAGAGGGCCCGCCGCCATCACCCGCGGGGGACGCCCGACCGGCGGCGGGCCCGAGTGCAGCCGTCCTCCGGACGTGCCCGACCGGAGGAGACGGCAACGGCTCCGCCCGGCCCACAGGGTGGAAGGCGTGGGCCGGGCGGAGCCGATTCAGTGTGCCAGGATCTGGCTGAGGAACAGCTTGGTGCGGTCCGAATGGGGGTTGGTGAAGAAGTTGTCGGGGGTGTTCTGCTCGACGATCTCGCCGCGGTCCATGAAGATCACCCGGTCGGCCACCGACTTGGCGAAGCCCATCTCGTGGGTCACGCACAGCATGGTCATGCCCGACGAGGCCAGGCCGACCATGACGTCCAGCACCTCCTTGACCATCTCCGGGTCGAGCGCCGAGGTCGGCTCATCGAACAGCATGATGCGCGGGTTCATGCACAGCGACCGGGCGATGGCGACGCGCTGCTGCTGGCCGCCGGAGAGCTGGCCCGGGTACTTGTGGGCCTGGTTGGCGATCTGCACCCGCTCCAGGTACTGCATGGCCGTGGCCTCGGCCTCGGCCTTGGACTGGCGGCGCACCCAGATCGGCGCCAGCGTGCAGTTCTCCAGCACCGTGAGGTGGGGGAACAGGTTGAAGTGCTGGAACACCATGCCGACCTCGCGGCGCACCATCTCGATGTTCTTGAGGTTGCCGGTCAGCTCGATGCCATCGATGACGATGCGGCCCTTCTGGTGCTCCTCCAGCCGGTTCAGGCAGCGGATCAGGGTCGACTTGCCGGAGCCCGACGGGCCGCAGATGACGATGCGCTCGCCGCGCCGCACCGTCAGGTCGATGTTCCGCAGCACGTGGAACTCGCCGTACCACTTGTTGACGCCGAGGCAGTGGATGATGTCGGCGTCCTCGGCCAGCGCCGCGCCGGCGGAGGCGGTGCCGGTGGTGGCGGCGGTGGCGGACTGGGTCATGGCCATGATGGGAATTCTCCTAGTGCCAGGCTAGTGCCGGCGCGTGCGGTTCAGGTCCTTCTCCAGCCACTGGCTGTACTTGGACATGAAGAAGCAGAAGCACCAGTAGATGAGACCGATGAAGAGGTAGGCCTCCCGGTAGTAGCCGCGCCAGGCCGGATCGGTCAGCGCCGCCTTGGCCGTGCCGAGCAGGTCGTAGAGGCCGATGATGATGACCAGCGAGGTG